>JASGGD010000180.1:0-10203 GCA_047605225.1 Novosphingobium sp. | reverse complement strand
GGTCGATCGCCTGCATGGCGAAGTTGAACGTCATGAACTCGATGACCGGACGCAGACCACCCATCGCCGCGCCGGTGCCGATGCCGGCAAAGCCGTATTCGGTGATCGGGGTGTCGATGACGCGGGTGGGACCGAACTCTTCGAGAAGCCCCTGGGTGACCTTGTAGGCGCCCTGGTACTCGGCGACTTCTTCGCCCATCACAAAGACGCGGTCGTCGCGGCGCATTTCCTCGGCCATCGCGTCGCGCAGGGCTTCGCGGACGGTCGAGGTCTTCATGTTGGTGCCATGCGGCAGCTGCGGGTCGCGCGCGGTCTTGAGGTCGCTGGCGAGATTGGCGGTGCCGCTCTCGGCCGGCTTCTTCTCTTCCGACTTCGGGGCTTCGTCGGCCTTGGCTTCAGCGTTAGGCGCTTCGACGGCGGAGGCGTCCTCGCCCTCGCCCGCCAGCATCGCGATCACGGTGCCGACCTTCACGCCCTCGGTGCCTTCGGCGACGAGGATCTTGCCGACGGTGCCTTCGTCGATGGATTCGAATTCCATCGTCGCCTTGTCGGTTTCGATTTCAGCAAGGATGGTGCCCGAGGAAACCTCGTCGCCTTCCTTGACCAGCCACTTGGCCAGCTTGCCCTCTTCCATCGTCGGGGAGAGAGCGGGCATCTTCAGTTCGATCGCCATCTCAGTAGCTCTCCACCAGGACGTCGGTATACAGTTCGGGAGCGCTCGGCTCGGGTGAGTTCTCGGCAAAGTCGGCGGATTCGGCGACCTGCGCGCGGATGCGCTTGTCGACTTCCTTGAGGCTTTCCTCGGTCACGCCCATGGCGATCAGTTCGGCCTTGGCATGGTCGATCGGGTCGCGCTTTTCGCGCACGCCCTGAACTTCCTCGCGGCTGCGGTACTTCGCAGGGTCCGACATCGAGTGACCGCGATAGCGGTAGGTGTTCAGTTCCATGAGAACCGGACCATTGCCCGCACGCACGTATTCCAGCGCGATCTCGGCCGACTTGCGGACTTCGAGAACGTCCATGCCGTCTACCGACATGCCGGGGATGCGGAACGCGGTGCCGCGGCGGTGGAAGTGCGTCTCGGCCGAGCCGCGCTTGACCGCGGTGCCCATCGCGTAGCCGTTGTTCTCGATCACGAAGATGATCGGCAGCTTCCACAGAGCAGCCATGTTGAAGCTCTCGTAGACCTGGCCCTGGTTGGCCGCGCCATCGCCGAAGTAAGCCATCGCGACGCCACCGTCTTCACGGTATTTGTGCGCGAACGCCAGGCCCGCGCCGAGCGAGACCTGAGCACCGACGATGCCGTGGCCGCCGTAGAAGCGGTGCTCCACGGAGAACATGTGCATCGAGCCGCCCTTGCCCTTCGAGATACCGGCTTCGCGACCGGTAAGCTCGGCCATGATGACCTTGGGATCGATGCCGTAAGCGAGCATGTGGCCATGGTCGCGGTAGCCGGTGATGACCGAGTCCTTGCTCCCGTCGAGGGCGGACTGCAGGCCGACGGCCACGGCTTCCTGGCCGATGTAAAGGTGGCAGAAGCCGCCGATCAGGCCGAGGCCGTAAAGCTGGCCGGCCTTTTCCTCGAAGCGGCGGATGAGCAGCATCTGCTCGTAGAAGTGCAGAAGCTCTTCCTTGGAAGGCTTGAAGCGCTTGTCAGCATCCAGGGCTGCCTGAAGGCTGTGGAGCGCGAAATCCTCTTCTGCGGCAGCCGTTTCGGCTACCGGGGTCTTTGCTTTGGGCAACGGGTGCTCCCCATCGTTGGTGCGATCGTTTCAGTCCGGGCGGTATAGGAAGGACGCAGCCAAAGCGAAAGCGAAGAGGCTCGAAAACGGCCTCCGAACGTGGACTTTTTTGCAACGAGGTTTGCAAAAAACGGCATAGCGACATCTCTCCAACGAGAGACAACGCCCAAAGCCTCAGGGGAGTTGCATCACCATTTCATCAGGACGCGCGACGTTCAGGTTGCTGCGCACGAGTTCGCCCGCCAGATCCGGGTCCATCTTCCGGGGGTCAAGCAATGCCACACGGTTCTTCAGGTGATCGCGGTCACCCTTCAGCTGCTCCAGTTGAGCCTCACGCTGTTCAAGCAAGTGCTGATTCTCACCCCAGGCAAGAAGGCCGCTGGGCCCGGCGACGCACCACAGACCCATGAGCACGAGCAACGCAAGGGCAAGGCCCTTAACGAGACGCTCTTTGGCTATGTTGGTGTCCTGTCGCACGGTTCGCATATGTCGCTTGAATCATAAGTGATTCGGGGTTGCAAGCCCAAACTCTAAAGGATTCCTGCGGTTTGCGACAGGTGGAGGAGAAGTGCTGGAAACACGCCGGCAAAGTTTTCGTGTTGATAAGTTTTGCGGGGCGTCAAGTGTGTTCAAGGCGACATTAACAAAGGTGATACGCAGGGGTTTACCACCCCTGCACCCCGTATACCGTCTAGGTCACGCGCGACGCATCCTCATAAGCAACGGAGAGCCGGGATACATATAGCCTTCGGCGCAGTCTGCGCTGACCCGGCTGCGCGCACAACGATGACAGTATGGGGGTCTGGGGCGATGGCCCCAGATTCCTTCTCTTCATCTTGTTCCGCTTTCCCTTCGACCCTGCTAGGCGCTCGCCCCATGTTGAGCATTCGCGATATCACCGTGCGCCTTGGCGGCCGCACCATCATTGACGGCGCTTCGGCCACGCTGCCGCAGAACGGCAAGATCGGGCTGATCGGCCGCAACGGCGCGGGCAAGTCTACGCTGGTGAAGACCATCATCGGCGAACTCGATCCTGATGGCGGTTCGGTCGAGATGCCCCGCCGTTCGCGTCTCGGCTACATCGCGCAGGAGGCACCCAACGGCACCCGCACGCCGTTCGAGGCGGTAGTAGAGGCCGATACCGAGCGTACCGCTCTGCTCGCCGAGGCCGAGACCTGCACCGACCCGAACCGCCTCGGCGACGTGCATGAGCGCCTGATCGCGATCGACGCCTATACCGCCCCTGCCCGCGCGGCGCGCATTCTCGTCGGCCTTGGCTTTGACGAGGAAATGCAGGGCCGTCCGCTCGACAGTTTCTCGGGTGGCTGGAAGATGCGCGTGGCGCTGGCCGCGCTTCTGTTCTCCGAGCCCGACGTGATGCTGCTCGACGAACCTTCGAACCACCTCGATCTTGAAGCGACGTTGTGGCTGGAAAACTTCCTCAAGAGCTATCCCAAGACGCTGCTGGTCATCAGCCATGAGCGTGACCTGCTCAACACCGTGGTCGATCACATCCTGCACCTGCAGCAGGGCAAGCTGACGCTCTATCCCGGCGACTACGACAGTTTCGAGCGTATCCGCGCCGAACGTGCCGCACAGGCTGCCGCCGCGCGCGCCAATCAGGAAGCGCAGAAGAAAAAGCTGGCCGATTACGTCGCGCGCAACTCGGCGCGTGCCTCGACCGCGAAGCAGGCGCAGTCGCGCGCCAAGATGCTGGCGAAGATGCAGCCGATCGCGGCGATGGCCGAGGACAGCTCGCTCAGCTTCAACTTCCCCAGCCCCGACGAACTGCGCCCGCCGCTGATCACGCTGGACCTTGCGGCGGTCGGTTATGTCGAGGACAAGCCGATCCTCAAGCGTCTGAACCTGCGCATCGATCCCGAGGACCGCATCGCGCTGCTCGGCCGCAACGGCAACGGCAAGACCACGCTGGCGCGCCTTCTGGCCCGGCAACTGGAGCCGATGGAGGGCGAGATCAACTTCTCGCCCAAGATCCGCATCGGCTACTTCACGCAGTATCAGGTCGAGGAACTGCCTTCCGATTCCACCCCGCTCGAACTGATGACGCGGGCGATGGAGGGCAAGCCGCCGGTGGCGGTGCGCGGGCAACTGGGCCGCTTCGGCTTCTCGGGCGATCGCGCCACGGCGGAGACACGGACGCTTTCGGGTGGTGAGCGCGCCCGTCTGGCGCTGGCGCTGGTGACGCGCGATGCGCCGCACATGCTGATCCTCGACGAGCCGACCAACCACCTCGACGTCGATGCGCGCGAGGCGCTGGTGCAGGCGCTCAACGACTTCGAGGGTGCGGTGATCCTCGTCAGCCACGACCGCCACATGGTCGAACTGGCTGCCGACCGACTGGTGCTCGTCGATAGCGGAACGGCGGCGAACTACGACGGCTCGATGGAGGACTACATCGACTTCGTGCTGGGGCGCAACCAGCCCAAGGCCGAGGCGCCCGTGAAGTCCGGCGAGGCTCCGGCGAAGAAATCGGGCGCCATCGCGCGCGAAGAACTCAAGGCGCTGCGAAAGCGTGTGACCGTCGCGGAGACGCGCATGAAGCGCGCTCAGGCCGAGGTGGACGCGCTCCTCGATGCGCTGGCCGATCCGGCGTCCGCCAAGGGGAACCTCAAGGGGCTTGCGATCGGGGCTCTGGGCAAGCTGCATGGCACCGCGGCCGAAGCGCTGGAAGTGGCCGAGACCGAGTGGCTGGAAGTCCACGAAGAACTCGAAACCCTGATGGGCCGGGGCAATTCGTGAGCGTCGCCTTCCGCCGCGACGGGGACGAGGAGCATCTGGAACCCAAGTTCGAGGTGCCGATCCCGCCGGGTCCGAACCTCGTCACCGCGCGGGGCCTCGAACTGATTACCAGCAAGATCGCGGAACTCGAGGCTCAAGTCGCCGCACTGACGGAGGAGACAGCCCTCGCCTCGGCGAAGCGCGACCTGCGTTACTGGCGCGCGCGGTTGGATACTGCGCAAGTACAGCCGGTGCCGGAGGGCGACACCATCCGCTTCGGCAGCCGCGTGCGCTTCCTGCTCGGCGGTAAATCGCGCGAGATCGTCATCGTCGGCCATGACGAGGCCGATCCGGCACAGGACCGGCTGGCTTTCGTCGCTCCGCTGGCCAAGGCGCTGCTGGGTGCGGAAGTGGGCGATTTCGTGGACTTCAACGGACGCGAAGAGGCGGTCGAAGTCTTGGAAGTCGGCGCGGGGTAGCCCGCAAACACTTCGTCATTGCGAGCGAAGCGAAGCAATCCAGGGCAGCATTAAACCGCCCTGGATTGCTTCGCTTCGCTCGCAATGACGAAAGGGCGACTAAAGGGGGGCTTAACGCACCCAATTCTTCTCGGGGACGCCCAGCAAGCGCAGCACGCTGGTCAGGTCGCCACGATCGATCCAGCCGTTCGAGGCCGCGCGCGCCTTGGGCTTGGCGTGATAAGCGATGCCATACGTCGCCGTCTCCAGCATCGGAATGTCGTTCGCACCGTCGCCGGTCGCGAGGCTGGTCACACCCTCGCCCGCGGCTTCCAGTTCCGCCAGCAGCGTCGCCTTCTTCACCGACGAATCGACGATGCCGCCGACGAGGCCGCCGGTCAGCTTGCCGTCCGCCACTTCAAGACGGTTGCCGACGACATGTTCGAAGCCCAGCATCTCGGCGACGGGGTCGGCAAAGTGATGGAAGCCGCCGGTCACCAGCACGGTGCGGCAGCCCAGCTTCTTGAGCGTCTCGACAAGCACCTTGGCACCCGGCATCGGACGGATGCGCGTGGCGAGGCATTCGTCGATCGCACTGGTCGACAGACCCTTGAGCAGCCCGACGCGTTCGCGCAGTGCCTGTTCGAAATCGAGTTCGCCCTGCATGGCGCGCTCGGTGATGTCAGCGATGCGCTCCTTGAGGCCAGCAAAATCACCGAGTTCGTCGATGCATTCCTGCCCGATCATGGTCGAATCCATGTCGGAGATGAACACCTTGGGCACCACCGGCTCATCAGCGGTGACGAGGCCGTCGGTCGTGCCGAAATGCGCGTCGAGCGCCGCGCGCAGAACTTCGGCGTCATCGTCGGGCGAATCGATCTGCATCGTTTGCCCGCAGAAATCGAGCATCGTCGCATCCGCGATCCGTACGCCGCCTTCGGCCATCTGCGCTTTCGCGGCTTCGAGACTGGTCGAAAGATGATCGGGTTCTGCTATCAGGCGGGCAATGAGCACTACGAATTTCCTTGATGCGCCATACGATATTTCAGCCGGGGACCGGCCGCCGCTGGCGCTCATCGCAGGGCCGACCGCCAGCGGCAAGAGCGATTGTGCGGTGGCGCTGGCGCAGGAACTCGAACGCCGCGGTCGCCGGGCAGTGGTGGTCAACGCCGACAGTTCACAGGTCTACGCCGACCTGACCGTGCTGAGCGCGCGCCCGACCGAAGAAGACATGGGCGGCATCGAGCATCGCCTGTTCGGCGCCTGGGACGGCGCGCAAAGCTGCTCGGCCGCCGACTGGGCGCGTAGTGCCGCCGTTACGATCGCGGACATTCACGCGGCAGGCGCAGTGCCGATCCTCGTCGGCGGTACTGGGCTCTATATCCGCACGCTGCTGGACGGCATCGCCCCGATCCCGGCGATCGACCCCGATGTTCGTGAGGTGGTACGCGCCCTGCCCGTCGCCGAAGCTTATGCCGCGCTCCAGCACGAGGACCCCGAGCGCGCCGCGCGCCTCGCCCCCGCCGACACCACCCGCGTCGCCCGCGCGCTGGAAGTGGTGCGCTCGACCGGCCATTGCCTGACGCACTGGCAGGCACGAACCGAAGGCGGGATCGGTCATACCGTCACGCTCCACCCCGCGATCCTGCTGCCCGAACGACAGTGGCTCTACGACCGCTGCGACTTACGGTTCGAGCGGATGATCGAACGCGGTGCCCTCGGCGAAGTTGAGGCCCTTCTTGCGCGCGACCTCGACCCCGATCTCGCGGTGATGCGCGCTATCGGCGTGCCGGAATTGGCAGGCGTCATCCGGGGCGAATGGTCAATGCAAACCGCGATCGAACGCGGATCGCAGGCGACGCGCAACTACGCCAAGCGCCAATTTACGTGGTTGAGGCACCAGCCTCCCGCCGATTGGCATCGCCTGCAATTTGAAAATTACAACACAAACGCCATAAATGATATTTTATTGCGTTTTCCGGGTTGACCTGACATATCCACATGCCTAGAGGCCGATCCTACCTGCTGATGGAAGTTATGCAGGGAGGAGAGGAGACGACCCGGTACGCCCAAGCCGACGTGCCGGGTCGGATTCATTAGGGACGCGGTCGGAATTCCCGGCGGTCCCGCCCGATCGAATTAACGAAGGAATGTATTGTGAGTGAAGAGCGCAGCGGCGCGAGCATCCTGGTCGAAAGCCTGGTCAAGCAGGGGGTCGAATTCGTATTCGGCTATCCCGGCGGTGCCGTGCTTCCGATCTATGACGCTTTGTTCGGTGACGAACGACTTCGCCACATCCTCGTCCGTCACGAAGCAGGCGCAGCCCACGCCGCCGAAGGGTACGCGCGTTCGACCGGCAAGCCGGGCATCGTGCTCGTCACCTCCGGCCCGGGCGCGACCAATGCGATCACCGGCATCGCCGACGCCTACATGGATTCGATTCCGATGGTCGTCATCACCGGCCAGGTCCCGACCGGCCTGATCGGATCGGACGCCTTCCAGGAAGCGGACACCGTCGGTATCTCGCGGCACTGCACCAAGCACAACTACTTGGTGAAGGATCCGGCCGACCTTGCCGCGATCGTCGACGAGGCGTTCCAGATCGCCACCACCGGCCGCCCCGGCCCGGTGCTGATCGACATCCCCAAGGACGTCCAGATCGCCATGGCGACCTGGAACGACGGTCCGATCCAGCGCAAGCAGCGCTATAATCCGCGTACCGAGGGCACCTCGGACGAGATCAAGCGCGCGGTCGCGATGCTGGCCAACGCCAAGGCTCCGGTGTTCTACACCGGCGGCGGCGTCATCAACTCCGGCCCGCGCGCCACCGCGCTGCTGCGTGAACTGCAGGCAAAGACCGGCGCGGTCGTCACCTCGACGCTGATGGGTCTGGGCGCCTTCCCGGCCGACCATGCCGACTGGCTGGGCATGCTGGGCATGCACGGCACGTTCGAGGCGAACATGGCGATGAACCAGGCGGACCTGATCGTCTGTGTCGGCGCCCGCTTCGACGACCGCGTGACCGGCCGCCTCGACGCCTTCGCGCCGAACTCGGAAAAGATCCACATCGACATCGACCGCGCCTCGATCAACAAGACGGTGCCGGTGGACCTGCCGATCATCGGCGATTGCGCCACCGTGCTCGACCAGATGCTGGCCGAATGGGGCACCCGCAAGGGTCAGGACCTGACCGCGTGGAAGGCCCGCGTCGATGGCTGGCGCGAACGCAAGAGCCTCGCCTACCCCTCGAACACGCAGGCGATCATGCCGCAGCTGGCGATCGAGCGCCTTTACGAACTGACCAAGTCGAAGGACCCGGTCATCTCCACCGAAGTCGGCCAGCACCAGATGTGGGCGGCGCAGTATTTCCCGTTCTTCAGCCCCAACAAGTGGCTGACCTCGGGTGGTCTGGGCACCATGGGCTACGGCCTGCCCGCCGCAATCGGCGCGCAGTGCGGCAATCCGGACAGCCTCGTCATCGACATCGCGGGCGACGCCTCGATCCAGATGAACATCCAGGAACTGGGCACCGCCACGCAGTACCGCCTGCCGGTCAAGATCTTCATCCTCAACAACGAGTGGATGGGCATGGTCCGCCAGTGGCAGGAACTGACGTACGAGAGCCGCTATTCCAACTCGTACTCGGACAGCCTGCCCGACTTCGTGAAGCTGGCCGAAGCCTATGGCTGGAAGGGCATCCGCATCGAGAACGAAAGCGAACTCGATGCCGGCATCCAGGCGATGATCGACCATCCCGGCCCGGTGATCGTCGACTGTCTGGTCCACAAGGAATCGAACTGCTTCCCGATGATCCCCTCGGGCGCGGCGCATACCGACATGATCCTCTACGGCGACAGCGTTGCCGGCACGATGGACGACGAAGCCAAAGCGCTGGTCTGAGATACGAGACGAACCATGATGCACATCCAGCATGAAGCCGAGGAACGGCACGTCCTGACCGTGACGGTCGACAACGAGGCGGGTATTCTCGCCAAGATCGCAGGGCTCTTCACCGCGCGCGGCTACAACATCGACAGCCTCACCGTGGCCGACATCACCGACAACCATTCGGTGAGCCGGATCACGATCGTGACGCACGGCCCGCGCAGCCAGATCGACCAGATCCACGCGCAGCTTGAGCGTCTGGTGCCGGTCCACAAGGTGGTGGACCTCACCGAAGTCGGCCCGCATGTGGCGCGCGAACTGGCGCTGGTGAAGGTCGCCGGCGTCGGCGAAAAGCGCGTCGAGGCGCTGCGCATCGCCGACGTGTTCCGCGCTCGCCCGGTGGACACCACGACCGAGAGCTTCATCTTCGAGATGACCGGCGCTCCGGACAAGATCGACAGCTTCGTGGCGCTGATGCGCGACCTCGGCCTCGTCGAGGTCGGCCGCACCGGCATCGTCGCCATGGCCCGCGGGCCTGAAGAAGCCTGAATTTCGAACGTCGTCCCGGACTTGATCCGGGACCGCTGGCCGCGAACAGCCCACCTTACGGCAGGGCGGCTCACGGACAGAACACACCTAAAGACAGCCACCGGTCCCGGATCAAGTCCGGGATGACGAACCAAGGAAGCACCCCATGAAGGTCTATTACGACGCCGATTGCGACATCAACCTGATCGCCGAGAAGAACATCGCGATCCTGGGTTACGGCAGCCAGGGCCACGCCCATGCCCAGAACCTGCGCGATTCGGGCGTCAAGAACGTGGCCATCGCTCTGCGTGACGGTTCGGCCACCGCCAGGAAGGCCGAAGCCGCAGGCTTCAAGGTCATGTCGAACAAGGACGCCGCCGCATGGGCCGACGTCATCATGATCCTCGCTCCCGACGAGCATCAGGCCGCGATCTACGCCGCCGACATTCATGAGAACCTGAAGCCCGGCGCCGCGCTCGCCTTCGCCCACGGCCTGAACGTTCACTTCGGCCTGATCGAGCCGCGCACCGACATCGACGTGTTCCTGATCGCGCCGAAGGGCCCGGGCCACACCGTGCGTTCGGAATACCAGCGCGGCGGCGGCGTGCCCTGCCTGATCGCGATCCATCAGGACACCACCGGCAACGCGCAGGACATCGCCCTCGCCTACGCTTCGGGCGTCGGCGGCGGCCGCTCGGGCATCATCGAGACCAACTTCCGCGAGGAATGCGAAACCGACCTGTTCGGTGAGCAGGCCGTGCTCTGCGGCGGCGCCACCGCGCTGGTCCAGGCCGGTTTCGAGACGCTGGTGGAAGCCGGCTACGCGCCCGAGATGGCCTACTTCGAGTGCC
>JASGGD010000179.1:0-10263 GCA_047605225.1 Novosphingobium sp. | reverse complement strand
CCGCGCCGCGCAGATCGTGGCGCGCGCGGGCGGCGACGGCATCACCGTCCACTTGCGCGAGGATCGCCGCCACATCCGCGACGACGATCTCTTCCGCGTCGCCGAAGCCACCGGCCTGCCCATCAACCTGGAGATGGCGGCGACGGACGAGATGCTGGAGATCGCGCTGCGCCATCGCCCCCACGCCGCCTGCATCGTGCCCGAGCGGCGCGAGGAGCGCACCACCGAGGGCGGTCTCGACGCGGCGGGCCAGCACAACCGCCTCGCGCCGATCGTCGCGCGGCTGTCGGACGCAGGGATTCGCGTCAGCCTGTTCATCGCCCCCGAGCCGCGCCAGATCGAAGCTGCGATGAAGCTGGGCGCCCCGGTGGTGGAGTTCCACACCGGCGAGTATGCCCATGCCGAGGGCGAGCAGGTCGCGCACGAATTGCGCCGGATCGTCGACATGTCGGCGCTCGCGGCCAAGAACGGCATCGAGCCGCACGCCGGGCATGGCCTGACTTACGAGAACGTCCAGCCGATCGCGGCGATTCCGCAACTGGCGGAACTCAACATCGGACACTACCTCATCGGCGAGGCGATCTTCATCGGGCTGGAAGCCAGCGTGAAGAAGATGCGCGCGTTGATGGACGAGGTGCGGTGATGACTTTGGCGCAATTCCTCCCCCTTCGGGGGAGGGGGACCAGCGAAGCTGGTGGAGGGGCACCCTCCGGGTCGGACATGTCATCGGGGTCGGGCGATCCTTGCCTGTACCCCTCCACCATGCTGCGCATGATCCCCCTCCCCGTTCCGGGGAGGAACATATGATCATCGGCCTCGGCTCCGACTTGTGCAACATCGAGCGAATCGCCAGTTCGCTTGAACGCTACGGCGACCGCTTCCTCAATCGCGTATTCACCGAGGTCGAGCGCGCCAAGGCCGCCCGCCGCCCGCACACCATCGCGGGCACTCTGGCCAAGCGTTTCGCCGCCAAGGAGGCGTTCTCCAAGGCGGTCGGAACTGGCTTCAAGGCGGGTGTGTTCATGAAGGACATCGGCGTCGTCAATGCCCCCTCGGGCGCGCCGACGCTGGCGCTGACCGGCGGCGCGAAGGAACGGCTGGATTCCATGATCCCCGCAGGCCATGAAGCCGTGGTTCACCTGACACTCACGGACGACCACCCATGGGCGCAGGCCTTCGTGATCATCGAAGCGCGCCCCCTCTCCTAATCGCCGAGTTTCCCCCCGCATGACCGAACAGACCGCCCGGCCAGACTCCCTCGAACAGGCCAAGCCGGCAAGCCAGCCCCGCACCACTAACTGGTGGCACGAATTGCGCGGCCTCTTCGTCATGCTGCTGGGCGTGCTGGCGTTCCATTCCTTCGTCGCCAAGCCCTTCTACATCCCTTCGATCTCGATGATGCCGGGGCTGCTGGTGGGTGACCGGCTGGTAGTGTCGAAGTACCCCTATGGCTGGAACTGGTCGTCGCTCAGCTTCCACCTGCTGCCGCGTTCCACCACGCGTATCTTCGGCGGGACGCCTGCGTACGGCGACATCGTCATCGTCGTGCCCGGCAACCGCAAGGCCGACCTCATCAAGCGCGTCGTCGCCCGTCCGGGTGACCGCATCGCCGTGATCGACGGCCGCATCCGCCTCAACGGCAAGTTCATCCCGCGCGAGATCGAGCCGCCGGTGCAGATCCCCGCCGACGACAAGCTGACCTGCGAAGGTCAGGAGCCCGGCCACTGCTACGACGGCTTCGAGCAGTACCGCACCCGCCTGCCCTCGGGCCGCGAGGTCTACGAACTGCCGACCTACCGCGAGACGCTGCCCAACGGCGCCAGCTATCAGGTGATCGACTATATCGACCAGAGCCTCGACAATTACCCCGAGGTCACGATCCCCGAAGGCCACGTCTTCCTGATGGGCGATGACCGCGACCGCTCGGCCGACAGCCGCGCGCCGTTCACCACCAACTGGCAGGGCCAGCCCGACGGCGGCCTCGGCGGTCCGGTGCCGCTCTCCGACATCGGCGGCCGGGCGGAATTCATCACCTTCTCGCTCGACGGTTCGCAAAGCTGGAACCCGCTGACCTGGTGGAGTTCCATGCGCGAAGGCCGCGCCTTCACCAGCCTGCGCCCGCGCGTCGATCCCGCCAAGGCGTACTGACCGGGCATGGCGCGCAAGTTCCTCTACGTCATCGCGGGACTGACGGTAGCGGTGCTGGCGCTGATGCTGGCCTTGTGGTTCTGGTCCGAGGACCTGACCGAAATGGCCTTCGTACCCAGCGTCTCCTTTGCCGAGCAACAGGCGCTGCCGCCCGAATCGTGGAACAACCCGGCGATGTGGGTCGCCCGGCCAGGTCTGAAAGACGATCCCTCGTCGTGGCTGCCGCCCGGGATCGAGCCGCCCAAGGCGAAACTCCCGGTCGCGGTCTTCTTCGTCCACCCCACCAGCTACATCGCGCGTGACGCCTGGAACGCCGCGCTGGACGACACGGTCAGCCGCGACCGCGCGAACCTCTTCGTGCAGGGCATGGCGAGCCCGTTCAACGAAGGCGAAGTCTGGGCACCGCGCTATCGACAGGCCGCCGTCGGCACATTCCTGACCGCGAAGCCCGAAGCGGCGCAGGCAATCGACCTCGCTTATGCCGACGTGCTCGCCTCGTTCGAAATCTTCACCCGCAACCTGAGGCCCGGCCAGCCGATCGCGCTGGCTGGCCACAGCCAGGGCGCGTTCCTGCTGCGCCGCCTGATGCGCGACAGGATCGCCGGGACGCCGCTGGCGCAGCGCCTCGTCGGGGCATGGGTGATCGGCTGGCCGGTCTCGCTGGAGCATGACCTGCCGAAGATGGGCGTGCCCGCCTGCGAACGCGCGGACCAGCCCGGCTGCATCGTCAGTTGGCTTTCGGTCGCCGACCCGGCGGACACCGCGATGCTGCTCAAGGCCTATGCCCGCCGCACCGGCCTCGACGCGCAGTCGGTGGCGGGCAGCGCATTCCTGTGCACCAACCCGCTGACCGGTTTGCCGAATACCGCCGCCGGTGCCGAGGCGAACCTCGGCACCCTCGTCCCCGACTTCAAGGCGCGCAGCGGGACCATGGCCGCGCAGGTCGTGCCCGCGACCTGCGCCCCGGACCACTTCCTCCACATCGGCCCGCCGCCCAAGCTCGACCTCGGGGCCTATGTGCTGCCGGGCAACAACTACCACCTCTATGACGTGACCCTGTTCTGGGCGAACCTCAGGGCCGATTTCGAAAGGCGCACCCAAGCGTGGCTGGCGAAGCAGCAAAAGTGACCCCGACCACCAGCGCGCTGGAGTTTCGCGACGCCCTGCCGAATAAGGGCGCGCTGCTCGGCCTCGACCTCGGCACGCAGACCATCGGCACCGCGTTCTGCGACGCGGGCTGGCGCATCGCCTCGCCCGGCAAGACGATCAAGCGTGGCAAGTTCGGCGCCGACAAGGCACTGATGGAGGAGCTGATCCGCGAGCGCTCGGTCAGGGGCATCGTCATCGGCCTGCCGCTCAACATGGATGGCTCCGAAGGCCCTCGCGCACAGTCGAGCCGCGCCTATGCCCGCAACCTCAGCGTACTGGGCCTGCCGATCCTGCTGTGGGACGAACGCTGGTCCACTTCCAGCGCCGAGCGCGGCCTCATCGAGCAGGACATGAGCCGCGCCAAGCGCGCCACCCGCATCGATTCGGCGGCGGCAGCGGTGATCCTGCAGGGCGCCATCGACGCGCTTGCCGGGGGGCTGTTCTAGCGGCCTCCCTGTCGCGCGGCGATGGGGAGTATCCTGACGGCTAGGCTAATTTCAACAGAACCGTCAGCCCAGCCTGTAGCTCATCCGCAGGCGCAGGCCCGAGGCGGCGCTGAGCATCGGCACGAGCACGATCGAGGATCGCTTCCGACACGCCGGGATCGTGGACCACCAAATCAGCCGCGCCCAGCGCACGTGCTTCGCGCAATGTCAGGTCGTCGGGATCGTCGCTGCGCAAGGTGATTTCGACCCGCGCGCTTCCGCTCGAAACTGCGCCCTCCAGCCAGACATCGACCCGGCCCGCACTTTGCGTCGCCAGCGGATCGAGCACCCCGCCCACCGTCAATGCCGCATCGAGCGCGCGGCGCCGGTCGGCGGCATCGGGGAATTTCTCGCGCAGCCGCCCTCGCGCCGCGTGAAGCGCGCTTGCAAGTGCGCCCAGCGACTGAGGCAATAGCGCCTCGAACCTGAGCCGCAACTGCTTTGCCAGCCCGGCCGAGGCCCCGCCCGTCGCCACCGCCACCAGTACCGGTGAGCGGTCGAGAATCGAGGGCACTGTAAAGTCGCAAAGCGCCGGTCGGTCTGTCGCGTTGACCAGCATTCCGGCGGCGCGTGCGCGAATCACTTCTGCTCGCGCATGGCGCTCGTCCTCGATCGCCACGAAGACCAGCCGCGCGCCCTTCTCCATGGCGACATCGAGATCGGTGATCACCACCCCGCCCGCTCGTTCGACCAGCCTCCGCTTGGCTTCGGCGGCCTCCCCCTCCCCGAGCACCGCAACCGGGTGGCCAGCAATGCGATGGAACAGTGGGAGCGTCTCGATCATGCCGGCTGGCGTACCCTGACCGATCCACCGCGACCAGCGCGTTTTCCATTCAGTTGGGCGCATCCGATGACCGTGGGAATACGGCAAGCGTGCGACTTGGAGTGGTCGATCTTTTCAAGGTCATCATTAGGGTCAGGCCCCATGCAGTGGGTAAAAATGCCCTGCCAATAGACATTGCCCTTTGCCCATCATGGTTTGTCCGCGCGGCAACTGGTACGCATTTGCAGCAAGATGCAATTGCGACGAAGGCGATGCTCATGGCGCGATATTCGGGCAAAAGCAAAAAAAGCGCATTAATACACTTATCGCAGAAAAATATCACACAAAGTAGAAACATTCCGTTACTGGATTTTTGGCGCTCTCTGAGCATTACACTAGTCATACTTGGGCATCTTGCACCATTAGGCCCAAGAGACTGGGAAATGAACGGGGCCTTCGCGGCAACGGGCATGGTAATGTTCTTCACGCTTTCCGGATTTCTGATCACGCGAGGCCTGCTGCATGATGGCGACGTCAGGAGATTCCTGACCGTTCGCCTGCTGCGGATCGCTCCTCTGGCCTGGCTCGGCATCGCCCTGGCAGCCGCAATTTCCGCCACGCCCTGGCTCACAATGATGATGAATGCCATTTTTCTGGCCAACATCCCTCCATTCTGGCTCTTGCCCGCAGGGGCGCATTTCTGGAGCCTGTGCCTTGAAATGCAATTCTACGTCGGGATCGCGATACTGGTCCTGATCGGGCGGCAGCGCGCCCTGCTGCTGCTGCCGGTTGCCTGCCTTGCCATCACCGCGCTGAGGATTGCCGCGAACGAGCCGATCAGCATCGTCAGCTGGTTCCGCTGCGACGAGATCCTTGCCGGAGCGACACTGGCCCTTGTCCACGAAGGCAGGCTCGGTGTACGCCTCCAGCGAATCGTAGCCTGCCCCGCCCTGATGTGGCTACTTCCCGCAGTCCTGCTGAGCGCCCATCCGGCCAGCGGCGCGTTCATGTATCTTCGCCCTCATCTCTCTGCGCTGATGATCGGAGCATCCATCTATAGCGCACCGCAGTGGCTTCATACTCTCAGCCGCTGGTGGCCGGTCGGCTACGTCGCCCGGACCAGCTACGCGCTTTACGTATTTCACGGCCTGCTCGACCATACCTGGCTGGGCATGGGCGACACTGTCGAGAAATATGCCAAGCGCCCGCTCCTGCTCGGAGTGACCTGGGCGCTATCGCACCTGTCGACCTTTTATTACGAAGCGCGCTTCAATGCGCTTGCCCGCCGACTGACCCGGCACCGCCCGGACCATTTGCGCCCGGATACGCGTTTGCCCGCTGCAGTCGAAACGTCCGGCAAAGTGCCGCACCGGTCGCAATGATGATCCGGCCACGTCATGCCCATTCGCACTTGCAACATGAACGACGGCACCCCACCATCCCGCCATGACAACAGCGCGCATTACCGGCCGGACGCTCGTCTATGACGGATGGTACAAATTCTATCGGCTGGAAGTGGAGATGCCCGACGGCGCGATCGTCGAAAGGCACCTCCTCGACAACGGCTCGGCCGTCGCGGTATTGCCCTACGATCCGGTCCGGCGCGTCTGCATGCTGATCGACCAGCCGCGCGCAGGTGTCCTTGCCGCAGGCGAGCCGCCGGTATGGGAGGCCATTGCCGGCAACCTCGACGGCGCATCGCCCGAAGCCCGCATCATCGAGGAAGCCTTCGAGGAAGGCGGCCTCAGAATCGAAGCGCTGGAGCCTGTGACCAACATGTGGTCGCTATGCCCGGCCTCGACCGAGCGCGTACAGCTCTACCTCGCCCGCTATTCCAGCGCCGACCGCATCGGCGCCGGCGGCGGCGCGCATGACGAGGACGAGAACATCACGGTTCACGAAATCGGCCTCGATACCCTGCGCGCGATGGCACTCGGCGGCGAACTGACCGACGCCAAGACACTGATCCTCGCCCAGGCCCTGCTGCTGCGCCACCCCGATTTGTGGCTCGCTTTGTGAGCTTATTTGTGAGGTGCCATGCGTTAAATTGCCGAAAACCCGGCTCTCCGATTTCCCCACGGCGCCCGGCTCTGCCATAAAGCCCCCCGTGAACGACGACGACTGGCCTTTAGAGACGACCTTTTACGGCGAACCCGACGCCGACATGATGGACATCCATGCCCCGGACGTGGACTGGACGCCTGCACCGCCGCCCACCGGCGACGCGGTTTCCAAGGCACTGCACGATGTCTTCGGCTTCTCCGGCTTTCGCGGCGTGCAGGACCAGGTGGTCGATCGCGTGATCCATGGCCGCTCGACACTGGCGATCATGCCGACCGGTGCGGGCAAGTCGCTCACCTACCAGCTTCCCGCGGTACTGCTCCAGGGTACTTGCGTGGTCGTCTCGCCGCTGATCGCGCTGATGCACGACCAGCTGCGCTCGGCCCGCGCCAACGGCATCCGCGCCGCGACCCTGACCAGCGCCGACACCGATCGCGGGGCGACGATGGACGCCTTCCGCGCGGGCGACCTCGACCTGCTCTACATCGCCCCGGAACGCGCGAGCCAGCCGCACTTTCGCGAACTGCTGCAATCGGCCCGCGTCGGCCTTTTCGCGATCGACGAAGCCCACTGCGTTTCCGAATGGGGGCATGACTTCCGGCCCGACTACCGGCTGCTGCGCCCGCTGCTCGACGCCTTCCCGAACGTCCCGCGCCTTGCGCTGACCGCGACGGCGGACCACCATACCCGCAACGACATCCTCGCCCAGCTCGGCATTCCCGAGGAAGGGCTGATCGTCGCCGGGTTCGACCGGCCTAATATCCGCTATGCCATCCGCCCGCGCGAAAGTGTGGGCCGCCAGCTCAAGTCGGTTGTCGATGAAAACCCCGGCCCCGGCATCATCTACGCCCCCACCCGTGCGCGCGTGGAGCAGTTGGCCGAGAGCCTGGCACGCGATACCGGCCGCCGCGTCCTGCCTTATCACGCAGGACTGGCGCCCGAGGTACGCGCACGCAATCAGGCCGCCTTCGTCGCGTCGGAAGACATGGTGATGGTCGCGACCGTCGCTTTCGGCATGGGTATCGACAAGCCCGACGTGCGATTCGTCGCCCACGCCGGTATCCCGAAGTCGATCGAGGGCTATTACCAGGAAACCGGCCGCGCCGGGCGTGACGGCGATCCGTCGGTGGCGATCATGTTCTGGGGCGCCGACGACTTCGCCCGTGCTCGCCAGCGCTTGTCGGAAATAGAGCCGCACCGCCAGCAGAGCGAACGTCAGCGCCTCGATTCGCTCGCCGGCCTGGTCGAAACCGCAGAATGCCGCCGCGCCGTGCTGCTTCGGCATTTTGGTGAGACACCGGCGCAGACTTGCGGCAACTGCGACAACTGCCTTGAGCCGGTCGGCGTCGTGGACGTCACCGATGTCGCGCGAAAGCTGCTCTCGGCGGTCTATCGTACCGGGCAATCCTATGGCCTCGGCCATCTGGAAAAAGTGCTGTCGGGTACTGCCGACGACCGCGTCGTCCAGCGCGGCCATGACAAGCTGTCGGTCTTCGGCATCCTTACCGAGGACGAGAAACCGCTGCTAAAGGCCCTCGCCCGCGCTCTGCAGGCGCGTGGCAGCCTGACCGCGACCGAGCACGGCGGCCTTGCGCTGGGCGGAGATGCCCGCGCGATTCTGAAAGGCGAAGCTGCAGTGGCCATCGTCGTCCCGCCCAGGCAGGACCGCAAACGCCGCTCGCGCTCGAATGACACCGGCGCAAATCCCGTTGGCGACCCGCTGTTCGAGGCGCTGCGCGAGTTGCGCCGCGAACTCGCCAAGGAAGCGGGGGTGCCGCCCTACGTCATCTTCCACGATTCGACCCTGCGCGAAATGGCGACGGCGCGCCCTTCTTCGCTGGCGGACCTCGGCTCGATCGGCGGCGTCGGCACGCGCAAGCTGGAGGCTTATGGCGACGCTTTCCTTCAGGTCATACGGCAGCACTGAGGCTGCCTACCTGTCGCTACTCGCCTGCACCGAATGTCACCGGAACCGCCAGCAGAAACGGCAGTTCAGGCGAAGCGATGCGTGATTCCGCCCCGTTCTCGTGGATCAGCACGACACGACCGACGCCCGGAGTGGCCACGACTGCGGATACGGTGTCGACCCATTCATGAAGAACCGCGCGCGCGCGCGCCAGAGCCTCGGCCTCACGCGTGGTGGTGCCGGAAGCTTCCAGTTCGGCTTCAAGATCGACTATGCGGCTGGTTGCCGCGTCAATGCGGGCTGCGGTCTGGTCAGTCATCGCGGCTCTCCTTGCGAGCCACTTTAAGGTCCGGCCGAGCCATTCGACAAGCGGGGCACTGCCACATCGCTACCGCGGTGATCTTGCGGGAATTACCGGAACGACGAAAATGACGCCCTCGGAGACCGTTTGAGAATGCGCCTGACGGTGCATCGCGGCACCGGGCCGGTGCCGCCTTTGAAATCGCTCTTTCGCGATTTCTCAAACGAACTCTCAGGGCATCACTGAAACAAGCCGACGATCAACGGCGATATGCCTTCGATATACCATTTTACCGCGACGATCGCAGAAACCGCGAACACCGAGTTCACGAAAAATCCTGTCCAGCTGGCTTGCCTGCCCCAATTGCCCGCGCGAATTTCCAGCAGCGCGGCCACACCGACGAAAACGGCAATCTGCCAACGCGATTCGACAGCTTGAAACGTAGCGCGTGAAGCAGCGGCGCAAAGCGCGAAAGCCATTGCCACCACAATAGCTCGAACAGGTATGAGCGAAAGCTGCATCTCGAAAGCCTAATGCTCACGGCGTTATGACGCAATACTGGCTCACCACCCCTTGATATCACCTATGATCCTGACCTGATACCTTCAGAGCCCCGCCTGTGCTCTACCGAGTGCACGCCCGCGCATGGATGGGCGCTCACCGGAGATGCCCCTGGCGGCATTTTCTCTGCGACATCGGCCCCATGTGGTGAGTTCTCCCGATGGACATGCCTTCGACACGTCGCATAGAAAATTCACGGTCACATCGGCGGGGGAATGATGCGTGATTGCAGGCTTGCCCCCGGAAATTGTCGGTCCCGCGTCCGGGTTCTCGCTCACGTTTGCCGGCTACCTCGTCGCGTGTCTCGCCACCTTGCGGGCTTCCGTGCGCGATCGTCCCGCAAACGCGGGTACATGGCTCGCTATTTTCACGCTGCTGGGCCTTCTGTCCATCAACAAGTACTTCGATCTGCAGACTCACTTTGCAGACTTCATGCGTGACGAGGCGCAGATTTCAGGCTGGTATGACAACAGGCGCGTATTCCAGCACATATTCTTCATTGCCGCTGTCGCGCTGTTTCTGCTGATCACGTTCTGGATAGCGCCTTTGATGAAGCGGCGCGGCTATGCGTTGTCGATAGCCATATGCGGAGCCTTTTTCCTGACTTTATATATCAGCGTACGCGCCGCATCGCTTCACAGCGTCGACATCTTTCTCGGATCGCCGTTCCTGGCCATGTCCATGAACGATTTTCTCGAACGCGCCGGCATCGCGATTATCGGAGTTGCCGCCCTGACGGTCCCGCGATCGGAGCCGTCCGACAACCGTTGATTGCTGGTCGCCGATTTACGGCAGTCACATCAGGCCTCGGCGCCATACGTTCCCGCACTTTTGTAATATCCGTAGTCGGCATTTCGTGTGGTTGGCGAGATTGACCTGTTGAGCACGG
>JASGGD010000178.1:0-10269 GCA_047605225.1 Novosphingobium sp. | reverse complement strand
CCGTGCTCAACAGGTCAATCTCGCCAACCACACGAAATGCCGACTACGGATATTATAAAAGCGGAGCCGACTGAGCCCACCTTATACCGGAGGATGCAATGACGATCCTGAACCTGAAAGGGCGCGCCAGATGGCTGCGTGATCTTCCCTCGCAGGCGGCGCTGGCGGTGCTCAACGAAAGGCGGCTGCGGCTCTGGCTGGGCAAGCGGCACCGGGCCGCCGTGACCCGTCACGCACGGCGCCTGCCGGACCTCGACGCGGTCGGCAACGACATCGTCGCGCAGCTCAACCGCAAGGGCGTATGCATCACTACGCTGGATGCCCTGTGCATCCCCGGCGGCACCGGCGTGGTCGAAACCGCATGGCAGCTGTCCAGCGACTTCGCCCCCAAGGCCCGTGCCCTGGCAGCGAGTGGCAGGCAGTTCATCGTCGTGCCTCCGGCCGACATCGTCCGCAACCCGGACATCTACCGCCTCGGCCTGCACGAGCGCCTGCTCGATATCGCCGAGAGTTACATCGGCCTGCCCGTCGCCTACGATGGCGTCGCGATCAACTATACCGTCGCCGATGGTCTGGAGATCGCGACGCGCAAGTGGCATCGCGACCGCGAGGACCGGCGGATGCTCAAGGTCGCGATCTACCTCCACGACGTCGATGAGGAAGGCGGCCCGTTCCAGTGCATCGCGCGGCAGGACACCCTGCGCAGCGACATCGACGGCTACCGCTACGAGTTCGGGGAAGACCCTCTGCTCAAGGCCCGGCTGGGGCCGGACTATGCCGACGATCTGGTGAGTTGCACCGGTCTCAAGGGCACGGTCGTCTTCTGCGATACCGCGCGCTTCTTCCATCGCGGCAAGCCCGCCACTGCGCGAGATCGGGCGGCGCTGTTCTACAGTTACTTCGCCAGCCCGCCGCGCCATCCGTTCCTGTGCGAGCGCAGCGGCATCGACCGCACCGAGGCGCTGGAGATGATCGAAGGCCTGCCTGACCGCCAGCGTCGCGCAGCCCTGTGGCGCCGCCAGCTTTCGCCGGTCATGCGAATGATCCCACCCGCAAGCGTCTGACCCGTGCTTTCCCCTTCTCCGGACGGCTCGGCAGCCGTCCGGGGATACGAAGGGCCGTCACCTCTGGCGGCGTACCAAAGGCTCCAGCAGTTCCACCATCCTGCCAGCGCACTGCTCGGGATCGTGGCGTTCGAGGACACGAGCGCGAGCGCAAGCACCCATTTCCGCCAGTTCTTCCGGCCAGGCGTCAAGCGCACCGTCCAGCGCCTGCGCGATCGCGTCGACCGAACCCGAAGGCACCAGCCAGCCGACCTGCCCATCGACCAGTTCCGGTATCCCGGCAATGGCGGTGGCGATGACCGGGCGGCGCAGCGCCATCGCTTCCATCAGCACAACCGGCAACCCCTCTGCGAAGCTCGGCAGAACCAGCGCCCGCGCCGAGCGCAAGGCATCCCGGATCGCATCCGGGCTCGCCCAGCCGTGTAGGGTAACGACGTTGCCGAGGCCCAGCCGCGCGATCTGGGCGACGATGATAGCCTCGTCCTCGCCCCCGCCGATCAGGTCCAGCCGGATCGGACGCCGCGCGGCAACGCGAGCGACGGCTTCCAGCAGCAACGGCAGCCCCTTCTGGGCGCTTAGACGCGCGACGCAGACGAAGCGCGTATCGTCGCCCGGCACAGTGTCGTCCTCCGCGAGCCCCGCGAAGAACGCCGGATCGGGCGCACAGTGGACAACGTGGATACGCGGCCAGTGCTCCGGATGCGACCAGCGCATCAGCTGCCCCCGCCCGAAGCTGGAGACGCCGACGACGAAAGCGGCCTCGGCGATCTTTCCCGGCAGATCGAGGCTGCACGGCGCGTCGAATTCATCCGGACCGTGCACGGTAAAGCTGTAAGTCACCGGCGCCAGCCGCGCCACCAGGCGCGCCACCATCGCCGGATTGGTCCCGAAATGGGCATGGAGATGCGATATCCCCGCCGCCTCCATCCTGCATGCCAGCAAGGCAGCTTCCGCGAAATAGGCCAGCGCACGGATACGGTTGCCGCTTCCGCCCGTGCGCCACGCCAGCCCCAGCGCGCGCAGCGCCGCGAGCGGGCGGCGAGCAAGACAGAGCAGCGTCGCCGATGCCAGCTCTCCGCAGTTCTCCAGCAGGACGGTGGTTCGCGCCGCCTCCTTTCGCCCGGCTGCATCGGCACCGCTGGAGGCGAGCATCTCGCCCGCGCGGCGGACGGTGAAACGGTGAACCTCGAACCCCTGCCGTTCCAGCGCCGCGATCTCGGTCTGGATGAAGCTGTGGCTGATCTTGGGATAGACATTGCTGAGATAGGCGATCGCACCACGCGCATGGACACGCAGGCGTCGTCGCACCGCGCCGGCCCGTTGCATCCCCGATTCATGCCTGAAGGCAAGCGGCGCGGCGGCCGTTCCGATGATCTCCATAATCGCGGCATTATGCGCGCTGTCGCAAAGGCGTGGCATTCCGGGTTTTGCTTGGGGAATCGAAGGAGGGAGCGCCGGGAGCATGATCCCCCGGATGCCCCCAGCGTGCTCGCCGTGGGATGAATCGGTTTCACTGCGGGAGACCCGTCTTGTCGGCATTTGCCGCCTTTCGTTCCAGATGGCTGGGCAAGCATCGGAACCGCGAGCAGCCGTCAACGGGGCGTGGGAGGACGGGCATACGTCGGGCCAGAACATGGCTCGGCGCATTCCTGGCCCTTGTCGCCGTCGCGACCGTTCCCGCTCAGCATCCCGTCGCCAGCCCGCTGCCCCGCTTCACCGCACCGCCAGTGGTGCGCGGCGCCTTCGACGCGCCGGACGAAACGCCGCAGCCACCCGCAGACCCGCAATCGCAGCTGGCCCGCGCGTTCAACGCCGGAGTGCCGCTGGCCAGGGGCGCTCTCGTCGTCGCCCAACCCTTCTACCTTCGCGCTGCGCCCGAGGACCTTGCGCGGGCGACTGACTGCCTTGCTGCCGCAGACTACTACGAGGCCGGCCTCGGCATCGCCGACCAGCGCGCGGTCGCGCAGGTCGTGCTCAACCGGGTGCGCCACCGTGCCTTCCCCGCCAGCGTCTGCGGCGTGGTATTCCAGGGCTCGGAGCGGCGCACCGGCTGCCAGTTCACCTTCACCTGCGACGGCTCGCTGCTGCGCCGTACGCCTTCCGCCGAAGCATGGCAGCAATCCCGCCGCGTCGCCACCGAGATGCTGCTCGGGCAAGTCGATCCGACCGTCGGCCTCGCCACGCATTACCACACCGACTGGGTCAGCCCCGCCTGGGACCGCACGATGGACAAGATCGCGGTCGTACGCACCCATCTGTTCTACCGCTGGCGCGGCAACCAGGTGTTCGAGATGCGCCACACCGGTAGCGAGCCGGACATCCCGATGTTAGCCCGGATCTCCGACGCTCACCGTGGTACGGCAGGAGCGGGCATGCCTGCCGGCTCCGATGCGCCACAGCTGCAATTCCTGCCGGTGATTCAAAGTGAGCAGCCATCGATCGCGGCTATACCGCCGGCGCCTGTCGCAACGAGGACGGGGATCGGCAATGTACCGGTCGCGCCACCACCCAACGTGTTCCTCGTCACCCTGCCTGCAGGCGGTACGCCTGCCAGCTTTCGCGCACTGGCCGAGCAGCGCTGCGCTGGCGTGAGCCATTGCCGCTTTATCGGCTGGACCGACCCGGCCCGCACACCTCGTGCCCTGCCGATGCCCGGCACCTCGATCGATGCGATCGCCTTTATCTTCGAGCGCCGACAGACGACCATGCCTCCCGAGAACCTGCGCTGGGATTGCAACCGCTTTGCATCCGAAGGAACCGGGCACTGCATCTGATACCCGCACAGGCAGAGCACAAATCGCGATTTCAGGAGAAGCGTCTGGAGCGGGTAGCGGGAACTTCATAGAGGAAATTTTTGTTTTTTAAAATAGACACTTGATGGTCAGCACTTCAGGCGTGGCCCCCAAGCAGGACCGGGAATTTTTTGATTGCAGTTGGACTGCCACGGACAAGGAAACGCATTGATTCGCCTTGAAGTCTTCCTTGGGATTTATCACAGTGCGTAGCACGAAAACCTTGCCGCCATTCCGCAATAAGCTCACCGCGATTTATTTGCACTTAGGAGCGAACATCCTGTCCCGCGGCTGCTCTGGGACGTTCGCGAATGTCCGCTCCAGAGCACGCAAGCGTAAGCTGCGGATTAAATGTCGCATTGCTGCTCGAAGGTGAGCGGCCAGCAAATTTCACGACGGCGACGAAATCCTTCCACCTTGCCTCCGTCAACGGCTTTCCCTGTTGTGGGAGGAGCAGTCATACGGCGTCGTGGACCAGCGCTCCGAGAGTTGCAGACGCAAAGGCTTTTTCAGCGACCTCAAGTACGACCCCTCCAGAAGTGCGCGGTTCCCGGGCGGCGATCATCTGAAATACCTATCCCACTCACACGCGCAGCAGGGGCGCCAAGGCGCCGCTGACAGCCTAGTTCACACCCCTATGCTGGATACATCGTCGATGAGTCCGCCATAGGTCAATGGTGCCTAAGGCATGATGC
Source organism: Novosphingobium sp. (assembly GCA_047605225.1). Lineage (GTDB taxonomy): Bacteria > Pseudomonadota > Alphaproteobacteria > Sphingomonadales > Sphingomonadaceae > Novosphingobium. The sequence continues at coordinate 5,718 of JASGGD010000178.1, read as the reverse complement.
CCGCTTCTTTCCTCGAAGCGCGACCTTGGTAAACGCCGTGGGCGCTGTTGCCGCCGACGCGGGGTTTGGCCAGAGGGCCAGTCTGCCGCTGCCATGCACTAATAAGTAACCACAAAGATTTAGCGTCCGGCAATGCGTATCGCGACGATGACCAATTGGGCCTATGGGGCAACCGTCTGCCTGACCATCGTGGCCGGTGTGACGATGTTCCTCGCCTCCGGCGCGGACCAAGCCGAGCGAGCGGCGGTGCGGCAGCGCGACTTGTTCGACGAGCTGACGTTCGAGGTTGAGAACGACTTATCGGAACTGACCGATCAAGCACGACTCGCGACCGTGACCAACGATCCCAGCCACGCCATTGCCTATCAGAACATCCTGGCCTCGCTTGGCTCGGTCGAGCAGCGTGTCGCGAATCTGAAGGATGGTGGGGCAAACGAGCAGGAATTGCGTTCGCTGGAGGAAGGGCTGCGCTGGGCGAAGACGCTGGAAGACGAACAAAAGGCGGCTATCGCCGCCGCCCATCGCGGCGACGACGCCAAAGCGCGGGCGATCGTGTTCGGTCCGGAGTACGAGCGGGAACTCGAGCGGGTGCGCTTCCTTATTGGCCGTTTTCGCTACCTGCTCGACCAGCGATCGGACCACGTGATCGAAGAGGCGAGCCAAGCGTCGCAGCGGCTGCGTTCGGTGTCCGAGGCGATGGTTGCGATTACGGCGGCGCTGTTCCTCTTGGTGTTGGGCTTCATTTTGAAGCGGCGCATCCTTCGCCCGGTGCTGACGTTGAGCGATGTCGTCAACCGGCTGGCGGATCAGGATTACACGGTTGAGACGCCGGAGTTCTCGCAGGTCGATGAGATCGGTGACATGGCACATGCCATCCGTACCTTCCGTGAGAACGGCCTGGAACGTCAGCGGCTGGAGCTCGAGCGGGACGCCGATTGGGCTGTCCGTGACCTGCTGGCGCGCATGACGCAGCGCTTGCAGGGGTGCGAAAGTGTAAGCGACCTGTTTTCCGTTGTGGGCCTGTTTGCTCCCGAGATCGCGCCAAATCTTGCGGGGCGCCTATACACGTTGGACAACCGCATGGATTTGATGGTCTGTGCTGCCGAGTGGCACGGATCGCCAGATGGCGGCGTGAAAGCGCGCGGACCCCAGGGCACGGACGCGGCGTTCGGGCCGGACGATTGCTGGGCGCTTCGACGCGGTCAGACCCACGCACCCGGTGGCGAGATGCTCGACGTGCCTTGCCGCCACGTTCCCGGGTCAGCGGCGAGGGCGACCATTTGTGTGCCGCTGACTGCCCAAGGCGAGACCATCGGGCTGCTGGTGCTGGAGAATCTGACGGCAGACCATGGGCCGGACGAGTCCACTGGCGTCTACATCGAACTGATGTCCGAGACCGTGGGGCTGGCGCTGGCCAACCTGAACTTGCGCGATGTGCTGCATGAAAAGGCGCTTTTCGACCCGCTGACTGGTCTGCGCAATAGGCATGAACTGGATGATACCCTGCGCAGGCTGGTCGCCACCGCCGATGCGGCAGTTACACCAATCGCCTGCCTGATGATGGACATCGACCGCTTCAAGGGCCTTAACGACCGCTTCGGCCACGATGCCGGGGACCTCGTCATCCGGACCGTCGCGGCGGTCTTCGCCGGTGGCGCGCGTGAGGACGATCTGGCGCTTCGCTATGGCGGCGAGGAATTCCTGATGCTGATGCCCGGGGCCGATGAGGCGCTGGCGCTGGAACGGGCCGAGCTAATTCGCGAGCGGGTGGCGGGCCTCGATCTCACGTACGAGGGTCAACCTCTGGGACAGATCACAGTTTCGCTTGGGCTGGCGGTCTATCCACATCATGGGCCGATCCAAGCGCTGATCACCACGGCTGACGCAGCGCTTCTTCGTGCAAAAGAACGAGGCCGCGACCGCGTTGTCGTTGCCACCCGTCGCAACCCAGGGAGTAGTATGTCGACTTCTGGCGTGAGCCGTCATTCCTGCGCCCCCAACGGAACGACTTGAGTTTGGTCGGCTCCGCTGGGCAAGGCTGGGACATTCGCGACAGTCAGCTTTGGAGCGGCCCATTCGAGAAAGCTGCCGTTCCCGGACGTAACCAGTGGACGTTTTCGATGGCGGGTGCTGGGACATTCGCGACTGTCCGCATCAGAAACACGGAGCCAACGAAGCTGCCGTTCACAGCCCCGTAGAGAGTCGGTGGACGGCACCGCGCCACTTCCAAACGTAGGTGATCGCGTAAACACAAGGTGATTTTCTGACCGATTTTCTTGTCTATCATCCATGAACACGCAAATGGAATGGCGCGGTCGAATTGACCGCGCCATTCCACGTTGTAGACCTTATAAGGTGATTCAGCGCCTCCCCGACTACGCGGAAAACCATTTCGCCACCCTGTGCGCCGAGGCCGGTGTGGTCTGCAATCCGTCCAAGCAGGACGAATTTGGCTGGGATTTCTTCGTCCAGTATCCAGCGCTGCGCGATCCCACTAAGCCTGCGGACCGTCAGCCCGCAGGCGCCGAGGCGCTGGTGCAGGTCAAGTCCACACGTGCGGCACCCTTCGTAACCCGCTTGAAGCTATCGAACGCACTGCACGCCGCACAGGCGCGACAGCCCTTCTTCGTAGTGCTGGTGGTCGCAGGCGACGACGTGCAGACGATCTACGCCAAGCACTTCTGGCACGACGAGATCAAACGGGCGTTGAAACGGGTTAGACTGGCCGAGAACACCGGCGATACCAAGTTCAACCGGCGGCACTTTGATATCCGCATGGACGCGGCCGACGATCACAGTACCGATCTGCTCGACTGGATGCGCAGCACGATCATTGTCCAGAAAGACTATGCCGCCGCCAAGAGCGACATCTTCAACACAGTCGGCCATGAGAACGGCTGGGGCCTGATGAACGTCACCTACACCGGCACCGAGCAGGATATGCTCGATCTGCAACTCGGCCTGATCGACTCGCTGCCGCTCACCCGCTTGCGCTACGTACCGGAGCGCTTCGGCATCGCTGCGGCGCAGCCCGAGTACGACGTCGATCATGCGACCTTGAGCGTGACGCCCGTGGGCAAGCCTGCCACACTGCGCATACAGGGCGGCAGTCCCACCGGCGAACTCTTGATTGATGCGATGTTCTACAAAGCCACGCTCCCGGATGGGGATCAAGTCCACTTCCGCTGGCGGGTCGACGCCGGACCGCTACGCATCGTCGGTGGCGCCGGAAGGTACCAGGCCAACGTGTCGATGCGCTACGACGAGCATCGCACCCTGCTTGATCTCGGCATCTACCTCAAGCTGGCGACCTGGCGTGGGGCGGGCCCGATCGGGCTCCAGCTCTTCCTCAACAACCAGCGGGTTCCGCTGGGTTCGATGACCATCGACCCCAAGGTGCCGGACGCCGACTGGCCCGCGCTCCTCCGCTGGACCGAAACGCTGCAGATGTTGGCCAAGTCCGCGCGTTCCGCCCACCCCGAAATCTCAATCGTCGAACTCGACGATGCCGATCCCTACCTTTCGCGTTTCGTAGAGTTCGTCGTCAGTCCCGCGATCCTAATGGAGTACCAGCCTACCCGCACCGTCAAACCGCCACGTTCTGCCCTATACTACGTCGCCTGCAACGTCGGCGACTGGGGCTTTCTCGCTTTGATCGAGCGCCCGACTACATCCGAGACACTGCCGGACGGAAGATGCCGCGTGAATTTCGGAGCACCGCAGCTGCTGGATGCGGTTGTGCGCCCCGGCCCTTGGCCGGACCACCAAAGCGAGATCGAGGAAGCCTATCGCGCGCAGATCGATCGGCTCGGCGATCGCGACACTCTCTGGGAGCTCGATTATCTCGAAGACTTCATAACACGCGTTACAGCGCCGCCGGGGTGAAATGCCGGGCGGGATGGCGGTCCGTCAAAGGCCCAAGCCAGTCGCTCAAAGGGTGGATTGAGATCACCGTAAGCCGCCCGTCCGTTTCTCCGCCCCCGACAAAGTCATGAGTGAGCTCTTGACAGCCCGCTCATGCGGCTGGCTTGACAGCGTCGTAGAAGAAGTTCTCGCGCTCATGACAGCCGACGAGCTGCAATCCCGAAGCTTCGACGAGCCTCCGATATTCCGCTTCCCCGAGTGATCTGGATTGTCGTCCGGTCAGGACATCGCGCCATTCACAGGCCTGCCTAGGTGCCGTGAACAGGAAGCGCCCTCCTGGGCGGAGGGCATTGGCCACTCGATAAAACACTCTGCGCTGGTCATCGGGGGAGAGTAGGAACAGTAGCCCGATTGCAACAGCCGCATCGAAGACGCGGTGAAAGAATACGCTGTCCTGCACGGCCTCACAAGCGACTGGGACATCAGGAAATCGGAGATGCAACGCTGCAAGCAATGAAGGGGATGCGTCGATCCCGAAGATGATGAAGCCATCCTCGATCAACGCCTTCGCAATCGGCACTCCCGAACCACATGCCACGTCTACGATCGTGCTTGTTGGCGCGAGCTTTTCTCGTGCCCAGGAACGCACAAAGCTTGCATCGATATCAGACCGGGCGGCAATGAACTCGTCGGCAACGCCCTCATAGCCCTCAGATCGATCAACCGCCATGTCGCGGACTCCGCAGATATAGTCCTTCCTGGCTTTACCAAATGGCGGCGGGTTGCATAGCCGATGTGTGCAACGAGGCGTATGCTGCCCGCCCGCTTCGCGCCCATCCACGCCGCTCGAGCAGAAAAATGGCGCTCCAATGAGCGGTCAGTCCGCTTATGACCGGGGTTGGGGCAGAGCCGCCGTTCGTGAGCGCATTGCGGAATGGCAGGCCTTTGTAAGAAACCGACGTCCCGGGCTTGCTCGATCGGCAACAGAAATGCGACTGAACGTGGATCGCAAAGGTACCTCGTCACTTGCTTTTACGTGACTATTAATTGTTCGTCATTCTTTTACGATCTCGATCTAAATTCTTGTGTTGTCACCTGTTTTGGTCATGTTGAAAAAATGCGCTTTGACGAACGTGGCCCATCGCTCCCTGCCCACCTGCTCGAGGAGCAAGCTCAGGGGAATGTGATCTTCTTCTGTGGCGCCGGGGTTTCGATGCCCGCCGGGCTCGACAGCTTCTGGACGCTGACCAACCGCATCATCGATACGCTTGACGCGACAAAGGCCCGCAAGGCGTTAGCTGAAAAGGAAAGCTTGGATCGCGTGTTCAACGTACTCGTGCGCGAGTTTGGGCGTGAGGAAATCGACAGTCAGATCTACGCCGCGCTTGGTGCTGGCAAGCCGCGTACGCTCAAACACCATCGTGACATCCTTGCGCTATCACGCGGGGCGAGTGGCGATCCGCAAATCGTAACCACCAATTTCGATAGGCTATTCGAGAAAGCCGGACGGGGTGTTCGGCCGATCGTTCCGCCAGGCCTGCCCGACATAGAACTCAATCAGCCGATCCGTGGCGTTGTCTATCTGCACGGGCGTCTGGCCGATCCGCGGCGGCCTGAGGAAATCCCGAGTTATGTCATCGGCAGCAGCGACTTCGGCCGAGCCTATCTCGCCGAAGGATGGGCAACACGCTTCGTGAAGGCGCTTCGTGAAAAGTACACGATCGTATTGCTCGGCTACAGCGCCGACGATCCGCCAATGCGCTACCTGCTGGAAGGCCTCAACGTCCGCGCGGGCGTCATCTGTCGCGCGGCGATCTGGATGAGAAAGCGCGACAATCAAGATGAGAATCCGGT
>JASGGD010000177.1:0-10324 GCA_047605225.1 Novosphingobium sp. | reverse complement strand
ACCATGGTGGTGTGGCTGTCGGTGCCGACGCAGGTGTCGGGATAGGCGACGGTCTGGCCGTCCGCGTCCACGCTCGACCACACGGTCTTCGCGATGTTCTCGAGGTTGACCTGGTGGCAGATGCCGGTGCCCGGCGGCACCGCGTAGAAGTTCGAGAGCGACTTGGAGCCCCACTTGAGGAAGTCGTAACGCTCCATGTTGCGGGCGTATTCGATCTCCATGTTCTCTTCGAAGGCCTTGGGGTGGCCGAATTCGTCCACCATGACCGAGTGGTCGATGACGAGGTTCACCGGGACCAGCGGGTTGATCTTGCTGGTGTCGCCGCCGAGCTTCGCAATTGCGTCGCGCATGGCGGCAAGGTCGACCACGCAGGGGACGCCGGTGAAGTCCTGCAGCAGCACGCGGGCGGGGCGGTACTGGATTTCCTCGCCGGTAACGGGGTTCTTCTGCCAGTCCACCACGGCCTGGATATGGTCGGTGCCGACGGTGAAGCCGCCATCCTCGAAACGCAGCAGGTTCTCCAGCAGCACCTTCATCGAAAAGGGCAGGCGCGAAACGTCGCCCAGCTTCTCGGCGGCCTTCTTGAGCGAGTAGTAAGCGACGTCCTTGCCGCCGACGGTCATGGTGCTGCGGGTGCCGAGCGAGTCCTGTCCGACCTGTGTCATGGTGGGCTTTATCCCCTTTTGTGTAGAGCCTGCCTCGGCCACAACACACGTTCCAGTGTCGTGTTGCAGTGCGACAGGCGGAAATCTCTGCCCCGGACGTGGGCTCTCGATGCCCCGAGGTCAAGGGCACGAAGCCCTAGACTTAGGTGTTGTTTTGGGCGGGTCGCGTGCCGATCCAGCAACCCACGACGATCAATGCCGCACCCGCCACGACGCCGAGGCCAAGGTGCTCGCCGAACACCAGCCAGCCCATCAGCGCAGCCCAGAGAAATCCGGTGTATTCGACCGGCACCAGCACTTGCGCCTCGGCCCGCGCATAGCCCCAGGACAGGAACAGCAGCGCGATGGTGGCGAGCGCCGCGCCCAGCACCGTCCAGCCAAGGCTCACGGCGTCGGGCATGGTCCAGTAGAGCGGTGCGAACAGGGCGAACAGCACCGTGACGTTGAGGTTCTGGAACAGCGCGATCTCGACCGGCCCAGCCAGCAGGGCCTGCTTGCGCTGCATGACGAGGTTGAGCGCATAGAACACCGCAGAGAGCACGATCGCGGCGGTGCCCTTGACCGCTTCGGCGCCATATTCGCCCGCACCGAAACGGTCCGCGCCGATCACCACCATGCCGACGAGGCCGAGCAGCGCGGCAAGGATCGCGCGCGGCCGGATCGTCTCGCCCAGCAGCAATGCTGCGAAGTACAACGCGATGATCGGCGCGAAGAACGAGATCGCCATGCCCTCGGCCATCGGGATACGCACGAGGCCGTAGAAGAACAGCGCCGCCATCACCGATGTCACGCAGGAACGCTGGAAGTGGAACAGCGCCACCTTGCGGGTCGGGACGGGGCGGCCCTTCGCCAGCCACAGCGGGATCGTCAGCAGCGTGCCGAACAGGTTGCGCAGCAGCAGCGCCGTCCCCACGCCGATCGCCAGTGAAGCGGCTTTCATCGCGGCATCCATCACGCTGAACGCCGCGATGCCAGCGACGACTGCCATAACGGGCGCCAGCACCGGAAGAGGGGGCGAGGAAGGGGCGGACGAGGCACACATGACGCCTGCGCCTCTCGCCCGGCGCAGGGTTGTGCGCAAGCAATTCATCGCCGGGACATGTCGCATCCTTGAAGAATGGCGCGTAAACGGGCACATCTATGCGGCGTGGCGGCAACCTTGGAGAACGCCGCGCGTCTTCCCCCCAAGGTCTCCATCGGGCAGGTTTCAAGGCAATATGGTGAGTTTCAAGCGCTTCGGTTCCAGCGTCGTCTCGGCGCTGACGCTTCTGGCTGTCGGCGTGCAGCCGGTTCAGGCGCAGAAGATCAAGACCGAGAAATTGCCCGAGGACCTGCTCCCGCCGACCGTCGCGACGCCGACACCGACGGCCCCCGCGACCGCGCGGCCGGTGCGCCCTGCAGTGGCTCCCACCGCGCAGCCGAGTGCAGTGCCCGTGCAGGCGCCGACCGTCTCCTCGCCGGTCGTGCAGGAAGTGACGCTGGCCGAGCCGGTGATGCCCTGGACGCTGTCGGACGCGCAGGCGCTGCTGACCACCATCGGCTACATCGGTAAGGAAGGCCTGATCCCCGCCGATTACCAGCCCGCCGCGCTCAAGGCCGCGATCGCCAAGGGCGAGGGCGATGCGCTCGATGCCCTCGCCAGCCGCGTCTTCGCATGGCTGATCGAGGACCTGCGCGATGGCCGCACGCCGATGCCCGCGCGCGTCCAGTGGTTCGCGGTCGATCCCGATCAGGACGCCATGCCGACCGAGCAGATCATGGCGCAGGCGCTGTCCGACCATGATGTTGCCGGCGTCGTCGCCAAGCTCGCGCCGACCAACCCGGACTATGCCGCGCTCAAGGATGCCCTCAACGCCACGCCGATGGCGCAGAAGGAGCGCCGCGCGCTCATTCAGGCCAACATGGACCGCTGGCGCTGGCTCGCCCGCGATCTCGGCACGGTCTACCTGATGACCAACGTGCCGGAATTCCAGCTGCGTCTGGTGGTCAAGAACAAGATCCTGCGCACCTACAAGACGGTGGTGGGCAAGCCCGGCCGCACCGCGACCCCGCAGCTGGCCGAGACGGTCAGCGCGGTGGTCTTCAACCCGACCTGGACGGTGCCGCAGTCGATCGTCAAGGGCGAGGGGCTGGGCGCCAAGGTCATGAATAACCCGAAGTGGGCCGCCAACAACGGCTACAAGGGCTATAAGGCCGAGAACGGCATGATCACCGTCGTCCAGCAGCCCGGGCCGAGCAACGCGCTCGGCCTGATGAAGATCGACATGCCCAACCCGCATGCGATCTACCTGCACGACACACCCGCCAAGTCCTACTTCAACTCCGACGTGCGCGCCTTCAGCCACGGCTGCATCCGCACCGAGCGGGCGGTGGAACTGGGCATGACGATGGCGATCCTCGGCGCGGGCATGTCCGGCACCGATGCGGCCGAACTGTCGCGCGCGGGCGAGTACAAGAAAGTGGCGATGACCCGGACTTTCCCGGTCTACCTCACCTACTTCACGTTCGCCCGCTCGATCGACGGGACGCTGCAGGCGTTCAACGACATCTACGAGCGCGATGCGCCGGTGCTCGCCAGCTTCAAGGCGGCGCGCCAGCTCAAGACCACCCAGCGCGCCAGCGACGAGGCGATCATCCAGCTGGATAACCCGCTCTGAGGGCCTCGCTCTGACGGCATCGCGCCGCTCTGCACCATGATCATGATACCTCGCTTCGTCATTGCGAGCGCAGCGAAGCAATCCAGGGCAGTCTTGAGCCGCCCTGGGCTGCGCTCGCAATGACGAACGGTGGGGCATTCGGTGCTGATGCTGCTTCCGGGCGGCATCGGGCCATCGAAAAAGCGGCCCTTGCCACAGGTTTATCATTACGTGTCGCCCCTCCACGATTTCGGCTGCTTGGTCACGGGAATGGCGCAGCCGGGATCGCGATGGCACATAGATTCCGCGTGCTGCGGGTCTGTTGTCATCTCGAGAGGTTGCTGTGAACATTGGATACCTTGTCCCGGAGTTTCCCGGACAGACTCACGGCTTCTTCTGGCGTGAAATCCGGCACATCGAGGACGCGGGAAACCCGGTCACGATCTTCTCGACGCGGCGGCCGAAGTCGACCGTCAGCCATGCCTTCTCGAAGGCGGCGGCGGACAGGACGCGGTATCTGGGAGACTTCCGCTACCGGGACATCGCCGATTGGAGCATCGCGGCGCTGCTGGCCCTGAAGGTGCTGGCCCGCCGTGATGTGCGGCGCTTGCGCAAGGAGCAGGAATCCTGGGCGAAACTGTTCGCGCTCGCCGCGATCGGCGCGAAGCTGAAGCGGGATTGCAGCCGCAACGGTATCGCCCATATCCATGGGCACAGCTGCGCCGATGCGGGCTATATCCTCGCGTTCTGCCGACTGGCGGGGGGGCCTGCCTTCAGCCTTTCGCTGCATGGCGACCTTGCGATCTATGGCCGCGGTCATGGTTTCAAGTTCGAGAAGGCGAAGTTCGTCGCCTGTGTCACCGATGCGCTGCGGATGCAGGTGCGCGAGCAGGTGCCCGGTCTTCCCGAGGAGCCAAGGCTGATCCGGATGGGGATCGAACTGGATGCCGACAACCGCAAAGGGCAGGACTGGAGTGCGCCGCGCGCGCTGAGGATCGTCACTGTCGCCCGGCTCGATCACATGAAAGGTCACGTCCACGCCATAGCCGCCGTTCGGGCTCTGAGGGATCGGGGGGTGGTCGTTCACTACGACATCATCGGCCAGGGCGGCCACGCGCCGGAGATCGAAGCGTGCATTGCCGAGGCGGGGCTCCAGGATCAGGTCACGATGGTCGGCCCGGTCGCCAACGACGACATCGGCAAGCGGCTGGCGGGCTACGACGCCTTCGTGCTGCCCAGCTTCGGGTTCGGCGAGGCGGCGCCCGTCGCGGTCATGGAAGCGATGAGCGTCGGCATTCCCGTCGTGTGCTCGATCATCGGCGGGACGCCGGAAATGATCGAGCACGGTCGCACGGGGTTCCTCTTCGCCCAGCGCGACGAGGCGGCTCTGGCGGACATCCTCGCCGATCTTGCCGAGCGCCCCGAAGTTCGCGAGCGCGTAGGAGCCGCCGGGCGGGCCCATGCCCATGCGAATTTCCTGACCTCGGTCTCCGCCGCCGACCTGGTCGCCTGCATCCGTAACTGAAGGCGGCCGTCTGGCGGTACAGGCCGTGACGGGGCAAATGCGTGCCCCGCCGGAAATCAGGCGAAGTAGGGTCGGAGCAGCCAGTCGCCGGCCGCGCCGATGGCGAGGCCCGGAATGCTGGCGGCGAGAAACTGCAGTTCGCGGCGCAGATCCAGCAGGCCGACTTGCCGCAACCGGAACCATTTGAAGATCAGCGGAGGAACTTCGATCAGGCCCAGAGCGGTGACAAGTCCCAGCATGCCCCAGACCGTGAACCCGATCGAGCCGGTGACGATGATCCCGATGAACTTGGTGAGGTTGGACTGGAACATCGCCGAGACATGCCCGGTCGCGGTGAGCGATTCATTGGCGCTGTTGGATGGCAACGCGAGCAGCGATGAAATGGAAAGCAACTGGAGATACGTGGCCGCCGCGGAGTAGCGCGGGTCATAGAGTATGGCGATGATCAGCGGAGCGCTGCCGATCAGCCCTCCGGCGGCAAAGCTGTACAGCAGTGAAGGGAGGCGGCGCTTCGCGTAGTACAGGCCTCGCAGGTCCGGCCGGCCCTCACGCCATGCCTGCCCGTAATAGGGAGAGAGCACACGGCTCGCATATCCCCACGCGAACGCCAGCGGGGCGCCCGCAAGGTTGACGGCCAACATGTAGATGCCGAACTGGTCGAGCGGCATCAGTCGCGCAAGGACAAGCTTGTCGCCCTGCAGCAGCAGCAGGGTAATGATGCTGGATCCCGTCACGAACCGGGCAAAGCCCCATAGATCCCTGACATATCCGTGGTCGAGCGCCGGCCTGCGCACGGAATTCGGAAACAGGACGTAGCTCAGCAATGTCTTGAAAGAGCTGGCGATCAACCCGGCCGTCAGGATGGCCCAGTAGCTGCGCCAGAAATAGGCGAACACGACCGACAGCAGCACCTGCAGCGTGAGAACCGCCAGTTCGAGGAGAGAGAGCCGCAGGATCATGCGATGGCGAAGCGCCGTCAGCATGGTGATGGACGCGACGCCGTCTATCAGGAAAGACAGCGTCGAGATGATGATCACGATTTCGAGATCGTGCTTGCCGAGCAGGGCGGCAATGGCGGGGGCCGCGGCGAGGAGAGCCACGGTCACGACGATCGAGCGGACGACCTGCATCGTCCAGATCGTATCGAGGAAGCGGGGCTTGTCCCCGTCCGGATGGCGTATCACGAAGCTCTGGAAGCCGAGGTCCGACATCATCCCGACCGTGAATGCGATCGAACTGATGATGCCGGTGATGCCGAAGACCTCCGGGACCAGCAGGCGGGTCAGCAGGACACTGCTCACGGCACGCATGAAATTGTTCAGGACGACGGAGATGACGACGATGTTGGTGTCCCGCAGAAGCAGGTTCCTGATCCGGCTGTACAGGAGGGAGCCGGAGGGAATGGAAGCGCCGGAGGCGTCTGATAGCTGGGCATGGTTCATGCGGCTGCGATCCTGATCATTGCGTGCGGCCGTTCAGGGCAGCGGTTGCCAAATGCGTTCGCGGCAAGGAGACTTTGCCTGAACGTGGTCTGTGGGTGGGGAGCATCCGGGCGGCCCCCGTTCCTGTCGCCGCGCATTCAGCCGGCGATCCTGACGAGGTCTTCGGTGAGTGCCGGCCCGTGACTGGTTTCCTGCCGCTCGAAATATCCGAACTCGGGCGGTCCCTGGCGTTTTCCGTGAAGCCATCTGTAGACCTCGACGAGTTGCGCGGCCTTGCGCGGCCAGGTGTAGAGCGAATCCACTCTGGCTCGCCCGCGAGCGGCCATCGTCGGCAGGTCGTGCGCTCCGCCTGCGATGGCGAACAGAACGGAGCGGGCGCTCCTGATCAATTCGTCGCGTGAGCCCAGCGGCAGACGAAAGCCGGTATCGGCGTTGACGATTTCGCCGGGGCCTCCGTAGTCCACCACGATGGGTACGAGGCCGAGCGCCATTGCCTCGACGACGGCGCCTCCGCCGAATTCCCGCACACTGGGGAACAGCAACACCGACTGATCGGCGACCCGGCGCGGGATTTCGCCGTGTTCGACCCAGCCGGCGAAATCGACCGCGCCGGACACCCCCAGCCGCTCGGCCAGTTCGCGCAAGGACGGCATCATCGGTCCGTCGCCTATGATGGTGAGGGTCGCTTTTCCGTTGCGCAGCAGGTCGGCCGCAGCTTCGATCGCGATGTCCGGTCCCTTGTACGGAACCAGCCGGCCGATGAAGCACAACTTGATCGCATCGTATCGTCGCGGTGCACCGGTGCTGGAGAAGCGGGCCGGGTCGATAGCGTTTTCCGGGACGTAGACGGTCTTGCCTGCCGAACTTGCCGGAAGTTCCGTCGCGGTGTGCCCCGAGCCCACGACCACGGCGGAGGCATGGTGCCAGGTCTGGCGGATTCCGGGGAGTATCCTGTAGGCGCCGCGTACGTACGACAGCCATTCCTTTTCCCTTCGCCGTTCGCCATCGAACCCTTTGGGCCATGGAATTCCGCCATTGATGGGGCCGACGACGAAAGGAACGCCCACGCGGGCGCAGCGCCGGGCCAGAGAGCTTGCGGCGGTCGGACTGAGCGGCGTTACGCGATGCACGATGTCGAACCGGCCCGCCGTGATCGCATCGCCGAACTGCTTCCAGACCATCCTCTCGAACTGCGGGTAAGCCAGCGCACCGAGCGCGGCGAGGGTCGTCCACCCCTTGCCGTCGCCTCCCCGCAGCTTTTCAGCGACCGCCCATAGTGGCCGCATCACCGCCTCGTTATCGATGGCGGTGAAGTCCACCCCCTCGACCAGCCCGGCGCGCAGGATCGCAGGCCGATTGCGTACCTGCGTGACGAGATGGACGTCCGCGATAGAGCGCAGGGCGTTGGCGATCGACCAGCCGACAAGCGGAACGCTGACCCATTCCGGGTTTGCCGCTTCGGCGATCACCAGCACACGATAGCGCATATTTCAGACCTTGCCCTTGCGTGCCCGGCGCGTGCCCGGCGAAACGGCGGGCCGGTTCGATGGTGCGCACCGCTTGGATGGTGTTGAAGTGCAATGTTTTGCGCGCCTTCGGGCCCAAGTAAATTTCCAAAAACCATTGTTGATTCTCAGAATATGCAGGCGATTTCCGAGCGCATTTCATCATCTGATCTTCATAAGCCGTTGTCGGCGGAACGCGCATTCAGCGAATTTCCAAATGGTCTCGTAATCGGACCCTCGCGATGTCGGGTGTGGAACGCCCCGGTAATGGGCGCGACAGGCGGTAGGGATTTTCCCCTCCCTATTCAGGCTGCGTGGTCACCAGAATGGTGTGACCGAGGCGAGGCAAGCAAATTGATCTGGCGTTGATTTCCCGTCGTTTCCAGGAGACGTGCCGTTCCTAATGCCTTTTCAACCGTGGTCCTGTGGCTCTGGCCCTGGTTCGCCGCATTAGGTTTCCGAGCGCTCCCGCTGGACCGTGCCGTGATCTCCAGCTGCATTGCCGGATTTCTGCTGCTGCCATCCAACATCAACGTCGATCTGCCGGGGCTGCCGGATTTGTCCAAGCAGTCGGTGGTGTCGATCGGGATCGTGCTCACGTATCTCAGCCACCGACGGGCGGGTTCCACGCTGCCTGTTCCGCGAGCGTTGATCTTTCTCATGGCGATGCTTGTCGTTTCGTCGATGATGACCGTGCTGACGAACTCAGACATCATCCCGATGCCGATTCCTCTTCCTGCCCTTACTATGCATGATGCCTTTGGGGTGGTGTTCGAGAATTCGCTGACGATATCCATCATAGTAATCGGTGTAAGGGTGCTCCACAGTTCGGAGGCACATCGAAATCTTCTTTTGGTGATGGGTACGGCGATGTTGTTGTATTCGCTGCCCGCTCTCCTCGAATTCAAGGTAAGCCCACAACTTCATCGATGGGTCTACGGCATACACCCGGCCATGTTCGGGCAACAGGTGAGAGGCGGCGGCTTCCGGGCTGTGGTGTTCCTGTCGCATGGACTTGTCCTGGCCTGGTTCCTGTGCATGGGCACGGTAGCGTTGATGGCACTTCGTGGCTTGCCGATCAAAATCTTCGGCTTTCGGCCGCAGACCCTGTCCGCTTATCTGTGGGTGATCCTGTTCCTCCAGAAATCGCTTGGAGCTCTGCTGCTCGGCAGCTTCATGATGCTCGCCCTGCTGATGCGGCCGCGTCGCCAGCTTGCTCTGGCTGCGATCATCGTGGCCGTCTTCCTGACCTATCCCCTTACGCGCGGGGCGGGGCTTGTGCCGGTCGACGGGTTCAACCGCACGGTCGCCGGATATAGCTCGGAACGTTCGGGATCGTTTGGAACCCGCATCACCAACGAGGACAACCTGCTGGCCAAGGCCAATCAGCGGCCATTCTTCGGCTGGGGGGGCTGGGGCCGCTCGCGGGTCTATGATCCGGAGTCGGGCAGAGACATTTCGATCACGGACGGCACATGGATCATAGCTTTCGGGTACTCCGGATGGATCGGCTATCTGGCGCAATTCGGGCTCATGTGTTTTCCGATCCTCGGTCTGCTCGGCTATCGAAGCCGACTTTCCCCTGAAACTGCCGCCCTGGCGCTCATCCTTTCTTTCAATCTCGTCGATATGATCCCGAATTCCTCGCTCACCCCGGTGACGTGGCTGGTGTCGGGGTCTCTGGCCGGTGCGCTTGCCGCAATGCGCGCAGGTTCGTCATCCGCTCTTCCCTTGAACGTGCCGATCGCGGTTCCGGCGACGAACGGAGCGGAAGGGTTTGCATTCCATCCATCGGAATTGCCGTCGATGCTGCGTCGCCGCTGGCGCTGGCTGATAGCGCCGGCGCTTGTCGGGGGGGTGCTGGCGGGAACAGGAGCATCCCGTCAACAACCGGTCTACCGCTCCAATGCGACGCTGCTGATAGAGGCGCCCCAGACCCGGCGGAACCTCATTTCCGCGTCGCTGGCACAAGTGGCTGACGAGCGCATAGCCAAGATCCGCGAGCAGGTCGTCAGCCGTGAAAACCTGGCCCGGCTGATGGAGCAGAATGGCCTCTACTTGCAGGAGCGGACGGCGATGCCTCGCTCCAGGTTGCTCGATATCATGCGCAGGAATGTCGGGGTGGATCTTGTGGCCGCCGATCCGACGCGGGGGCGGGGCGGCACGATCGCCTTCAACCTGACCTTCGACTATCACGACGCACGGCTGGCTCAGGCGGTGACCGAGCAACTGGTGATGATGTTCCTCGTCGAGGACAAGCGCTTTCGCACCGAACAGGCCACCGGAACTGCGGCCTTCTTTGCAAGGCGGTCCGACAAGATGCGCGGCGAGCTGCGTGACCTCGACGAGAAGCGTCGCGGCGTCGAGGCGCGCTATGCCGGTGCTCTTGCCACCGATCTGGCGCTCAGTATGCAGTCGAACTCGGCGATGCGGGCCGAAGTGTCGCGGACCGATGCCCAGACACTGGGGGTTGCGCAGCAATCGAGCCTTCTTGCAGCGCGTCAGCAGGAGCTGGAGAGCGCGCCGCCCGGGATTGCGGGGCTGAACCGTG
>JASGGD010000176.1:0-10379 GCA_047605225.1 Novosphingobium sp. | reverse complement strand
CGGTGTTCCCCGGCCTGCAGGGCGGCCCGCTGATGCACGTCGTCGCCGCCAAGGCGGTCGCCTTCGGTGAAGCGCTGCGTCCCGAGTTCAAGGACTACGCCGCGCGCGTGATCGAGAACGCGCAGGTTCTCGCCGCCACCCTCAAGGAGCGCGGCGCCGCGATCGTCTCGGGCGGCACCGACACGCACCTCGCGCTGATCGACCTCTCGCCGCTGGGCGTGACCGGAAAGGACGCCGACGAGGCGCTGGAGCGTGCGGGCATCACCTGCAACAAGAACGGCATCCCGTTCGACCCGCTGCCGCCGATGAAGACCAGCGGCATCCGCGTCGGTTCGCCCGCCGGCACCACCCGCGGTTTCGGCCCCGAGGAATTCCGCGAGATCGGCAACATGGTCGCCGACGTTCTCGACGGTCTTGCCAAGTGCGGCGAAGCAGGTGACGCTCAGGTGGAGCAGAACGTTCGCACGCGCGTTGAAGCGCTGTGTGATCGTTTCCCCATCTACGAGGACTAAGTCTATGACCGACCCGCAGCGCCCCCAGAACTCCGGCCATTTCGTCAACGATGCCCGTGAGGAACTCGCCGGAATGCTCAAGGATGGCATGGCCCATCCCTCGACCAAGCCGGTTCTGATCTGGGGCGCTGCGGGCGCGGTTGCGGGCGCGTTCCTGCCTTTCGTCTCCATCGGCCTCGGGCTGGCGGCGGGCGCGGGGTACAAGTTCTACAAGCGCGTTCGCCCCGACTGAGACTCAACTATTGAAAGTAACTGACTGAATGCGCTGTCCTTTCTGCGCCCACGACGATTCCCAGGTCAAGGACAGCCGCCCGACCGAGGATGCTACCGCGATCCGTCGCCGCCGCCAGTGTTCCAGCTGCGGCGCGCGCTTCACGACGTTCGAGCGCGTGCAACTGCGCGAGATCGTGGTGGTCAAGAGCAACGACGGCGAAGGCCATGAGCGCCGCGAGCCGTTCGACCGCGCCAAGATCGAGCAGTCGGTGACGCTCGCCTGCCGCAAGCGCGGGATCGATCGCGAGAAAATCGAGCGGCTCGTCTCCGGCGTCCAGCGCCAGGTCGAGACGATCGGCGAGAACGAGGTGCCCTCGCGCACCATCGGCGAACTGGTGATGGAAGGACTGCGCCAGCTCGACTCGGTCGCCTACATCCGCTTCGCCAGCGTTTACCGCGCCTTCAACGAGGCGAAGGACTTCGAGGAATTTGCAGGGACCGTGCGCGATGTCGGCGTCAATTGAAGTGAAACAGCCGGTAATCGTACTGGTCCGCCCGCAGCTGGGCGAGAACATCGGCAAGGCCGCGCGCGCGATGCTCAACTTCGGGCTGACCGAGATGCGCCTCGTCTCCCCGCGCGACGGCTGGCCCAACCCCTCGGCAGGTCCGGCGGCAGCGGGAGCGGATGACGTGCTCGAAAAGGCCGAGGTCTTCGAGACGCTCGCCGAAGCCGTCCATGACTGCGCCAACGTCTACGCCACTACCGTGCGCAAGCGGGGCGTCACCAAACCGGTAGTCACGCCCGAGGAAGCAGCACGCGAAGTTTACGCGGCGGCGGGTCGCTCAGCCTACGTGTTCGGCCCGGAGCGTTCAGGGCTGGAGACGGACGACGTGGCGCTTGCCCGCGCGATCCTGACGGTGCCTATCAATCCCGAGTTCGCCTCGCTCAATCTGGCACAGGCGGTGATCCTATGCGCCTACGAGTGGTCGAAGGGTGCCGCCCTTGCGCAGCCGACTGTGGAGGACCTGCTCCCCCCTGCCCCGCAGGATGAGCTGGAAGGCATGATCCAGCAATTCGAGAAAGTGCTGGAGCCGACCAAGTATTTCTACCCGGAAAGCCGCTCCGCCGCGACGCGCCGCACGCTGCGCAACATGCTGACCAAGCCGGGCTGGAACAGCCTGGAAGTGCGCACCATGCGCGGCGTTCTGAGCGCGCTCGGCGGCAACCGGCGGCCGCGTAACATCGATTGAACCGAGGGTCCGGGCGCTTTTCCTTGACTCCCCGCCCCAACCCGCTAAGGGCGCCCCTTCACATGGCGCCTGCGTCTTCGCAGCACGTCCACTCGGCCCCGCACTCCCGGTGAAGCGGCGGCCGCATCCGGCACAATAGGTCGGATGGTGCGCTCCGGGAGAAACATGGATCGTGCACCAAGTCGGTCGCACGGCAAGCAGATTGAAGGACGACATATGTCGAAGCGTCAAAGCTCGAAGTACAAACTCGACCGCCGCATGGGCGAGAACATCTGGGGCCGTCCCAAGAGCTCGGTCAACCGCCGCAGCTATGGCCCGGGCCAGCACGGCCAGCGCCGCAAGAGCAAGGTTTCGGACTACGGTCTGCAGCTGCGCGCCAAGCAGAAGCTCAAGGGCTACTACGGCGACGTGACCGAGAAGCAGTTCAAGCGCACCTACCAGGAAGCGTCGGCCATGAAGGGCGACACCAGCCAGAACCTGATCGGTCTGCTGGAACAGCGCCTCGACATGATCGTGTACCGCGCCAAGTTCGCGCCGACGATCTTCTCGGCTCGCCAGATCGTTTCGCACGGCCACATCCGCGTCAACGGCGTGAAGTGCAACATCGCATCGCGTCGCGTCCGCGTCGGTGACGTCATCAGCCTGGGCACCAAGGCCAAGGAAATGGCTCTCGTTCTCGAAGCGCAGAACCTGCCCGAGCGCGAAGTGCCCGACTACGTCGCTCAGGACGGCACCGACAAGGTGACCTTCGTTCGCGTTCCGACGCTCGACGAAGTGCCCTACCCGGTGAAGATGGAACCGAACCTGGTCGTCGAGTTCTACTCGCGCTGATCGGTTTTCCGTCTACGAAAAACAAGAAAAGGCGGTCCTTCGGGGCCGCCTTTTTCTTATGTGTTTCGAAGTGTTCGAACGACACGAAAAATTACACGATTTGCAGCACTTGTAAGGGAACTGCCGTCGAGATCGGGCATTAGCCCAGCATCATGACTCGCTACCGTTTCATAACCCCGCACCGCACCGGTAAATGGTATAATGATCTCAGGACCGCGCAGCGCCATGCCTGCGAGATCGGCGCCGGATTTCTCGATGAAATGACCGGCCGCTTCGTCGCCTACGTCGAGACGGTGCTGGAAACCATGCACGTCGGCCACGACGATCCGGAAATCACCGCAGCCTGACGAGGAATGCGACGGAGTGGCCGAAACCACTCCGCTTTGGTGTTACTTAATGCCCAGCGTCCGGCGCAGGAACTGGTCGCTGTCGCGCAGCAGCTTCGTCCGTGCGGCAGAGTCGTCCAGGTAATGGTCCAACCCCGCGAACTCGGCGTACTCCACCTGCTTTCCGGCGCTCTGCAGGCGGCTTTTCATCGTCCGCGATTCGCCGACAGCGACGTTTTCATCGCGGTCACCGTGGAAGATCAGGACCGGCGACTTGAACCTGTCCGCATGACGCGCCGGTGATCCGCTCTCGATGTGCGATCCCCTGCCGATGGCCTGATCGACGATGCGATAGTTCATGAAAGCCTGGGACTCGTCCCTCAGGGCATCGAGATCGGTGACGGGCGCCACGGCGACCACCGCCTTGTAGAGATCCGGATCCACCACCTGCGACTGCAGCGCGGCGTATCCGCCGTAGGACCAGCCGACGATCGCCAGCTTGTCCGGCGCGGCGATACCCTGCTTGACCAGCCACCGCCCCGCGTCGTCGACGTCGTCGATGGCGACCTTCCACGACTTGAAACCGTTGTGCTGATACCAGTTTGCGCCATAGCCGGAAGACCCTCGATAATTGGGCTGCAGCACCGCATAGCCACGCGCCGCATAGAACTGGACGAGCCAGTCGAAGCCCCATTCGTCGCGGGCGGAAGGACCGCCGTGCGGCATCACGATCGCCGGAAGGTTCTTGCCCGTGCTCCCAGGCGGCAGGGTCAGGTAACCGGGGATCATCGTGCCGTCGGCGGCCGGGAAAGTCACCGGCTTCATCTCCGCCAGCGTCGCCCCGACGAGGTTGCCCCGATAAGGTGCGATCTCGCCAAGATGGTGCGTCTGCTTGTCGTAGAGATAGAAGACGCCCGGGTTCGTGTCGCTCGACGCCAGCACCACGATCTTGTTCTCGTCGGCGCTGGCATCGATGAACGCGATCGACGGATTGCCCGGCAAGGCCTTCGAGAGCGCTCCGCTAAGCTTCTTAAGCGCCGGATCGAAGTAATCCA
Source organism: Novosphingobium sp. (assembly GCA_047605225.1). Classification (GTDB taxonomy): domain Bacteria; phylum Pseudomonadota; class Alphaproteobacteria; order Sphingomonadales; family Sphingomonadaceae; genus Novosphingobium. The sequence goes on along the minus strand of JASGGD010000176.1, from coordinate 6,191 downwards.
CCATGCGCCGCTCGGTCGCATAGCTGGCGCCGACCACCCGCCCGGTGCGCCCGAATGTGATGAGGCTGTCCACGTCGATGCCCGGCTGCGAAAGCACGAGTTCCTTGCGCTCGGAACCGTCGAGCGCGATGCTGTAGAGCTTGGTCAGGCCATCGGTGTCGGCCTCAAAGCCATAGGCGACGTTCTTCTGGGAATCGACCGCTTCGGGGATGAAACCGACGCTGGTGTTGTCGACGGCCTGCGATTCGGACAGCGGCTTCCAGTCGCGGTCGTCCGCGGTCCGATAGTAGTACCGGCTGCGGCCCGTCATCATGCCGGTGCCGCCGACGTCGACCTGCCCCATGATCCGCACGTTGCCCTGGCCGTCGCTGATATAGTCGCGCGCATCCTTGCGGGGATGTTCGACGATGCGGCGCGCGCCGGAAGTCACATCGACATCCTCGACGCCGATGCCCTGCTCGTTGCGCTGGACGAGGCTGCCCGTGCTCGATTCCGGCACGAAGACCCGGCTCATGAGTATGTGCCCGGCCTTGTCGGCATTGAAGTCGATGATGTCGCCACCGTACACCGCAACGCCCAGCGCCTTTTCCGAGGAGCGCGGCATAAGTTGCAGCAGCTTGCTTCCGTCCGCGTTGACCGCAAGCGGACGGGTAAAGGTCATCAGCTTGCCATAGGCGTTGACCTGGATCGAGATACCGCAGACCAGCCGGTTATCGGTCGCCCAGTCGCACTTGTAGAGCGGTTCCTTCGCGCTGGGCGAGGTCAGGATGCCCTTGAGTTCGCCTCCCGTCTCCGTATCGATCACTGCCAGAAGCGTGCGCCCGTCCGCCTGCCGCGTGATCAGCGAGACTTTGGTGCCGCTGGGTGACAGGCTGACCTGCTCCACCAGCGGCAGCGCTCCGAAGCGCGCGGCATCGTCGACCTGCTGCGCCGATGCGGAAACGGCGGTGAGAGCCAGGCATCCTGCCGTGGCGTAGAATAGTGATTTGACGTTCATTGCCCCTCTTCGGGGGCCATTGCACCCTGCCCCCTCGGGCGGAAGCTATCCGACCCGAGTGCGAACGCAAATCACAACTTTGCAATAACGTCAGGTTTTCAGATAGTTTCGCCGGAAGTCCGCTGCGAAGGCGGCAAAGCGCTGCTCCGCGATCGCGTCGCGCATGCCCTGCATCAGTTGCTGGTAGAACGAGAGGTTGTGCTCGGTCAGCAGCATCGCGCCGAGCATCTCGCCCGCCTTGATCAGGTGATGGATGTAGGCGCGGCTGTAGGTGCGGCAGGTCGGGCAGGCGCAGCGCTCGTCGATCGGGCCGGTGTCCTCGGCGTGACGGGCGTTGCGCATGTTGAGCGGGCCGTTCCAGGTGAAGGCCTGCCCGTTGCGGCCCGAGCGGGTGGGCAGCACGCAGTCGAACATGTCGACGCCGCGCTCCACCGCGCCGACGAGGTCGTCGGGCTTGCCGACGCCCATCAGGTAGCGCGGGCGGTCGGCGGGAAGCTGGCCGGGCGCGAAGTCGAGCGTGGCGAACATCGCTTCCTGCCCCTCGCCCACGGCAAGGCCGCCGATCGCGTAGCCGTCGAAGCCGATCTCGGCCAGGGCCTCGGCGCTGGTCTTGCGCAGGCCCTCGTCGAGCGCGCCCTGCTGGATACCGAACAGCGCCGAGCTTTCCGCATGCGCGCCGCCGGTGTCGAATGCGTCACGGCTGCGCTTCGCCCAGCGCATCGACATTTCCATCGAGCGCGCGATGACGTCGCGCGGCTGGTCGATCTTGGGGCACTCATCGAAGCACATGACGATATCCGAGCCGAGCAGGCGCTGGATCTCCATTGAGCGCTCGGGGCTGAGCATGTGGCGCGAGCCGTCGATGTGGCTGGCGAAGGTCACGCCTTCCTCGGTGATCTTGCGAAGGTCCGACAGGCTCATGACCTGATAGCCGCCGCTGTCGGTCAGGATCGGGCGATCCCAGTTCATGAACTTGTGCAGGCCGCCGAGCCGCGCGACGCGCTCGGCGCCGGGGCGCAGCATCAGGTGATAGGTATTGCCGAGCAGGATGTCGGCGCCGGTGGCGCGCACGTCCTGCGGCTTCATCGCCTTGACGGTGGCCGCGGTGCCCACCGGCATGAAGGCGGGCGTGCGGATTTCGCCGCGACGCATCTGGATCGTGCCGGTGCGGGCCTTGCCGTCGGTGGCATGGATGGAAAACTGGAAACGAGGCTTCATGCCCCGCCCGTTACAGCGATCAGAACCCGTAGACCAGCGAGAAGCGCGAGATCGTGTCCGTCTTGAGCGATCCGCTCGGCGGCCGGGTCTCGTGCTCGATCGAGTAGGACAGCTTGGCCTTGAGGCCCTTCATCATCCCCGCCTCGATCGCGGTCATCGAGGTGAAGGTGTTGTTGTCCGAGCCGATGTAGCTGCTGGCGTCCTGCGTCAGCTTGATCGTCGGGTTGATCGTCCAGTCGAAATCCAGCGAGGTCAGCACCGACCAGGTGCTCTGGTTCACGTCGTCGACGTAGTTCGTGGCGCGAAACGCCGGACCGGCTTCCAGCGCCAGTGTCATGCCCGGCCGGTTGAGCACGCGGTAACCCAGACCGCCCGACAGCGTGTAGCGATCCGCGAAGCCCTGAATCCGGTCACGCTCGTACTGCGTGCGGCCGTAGGTGAAGAACCCCTCATTGAGCGTAAAGCGGGGTTGATAGCTGGCCGAATACTGCTCGCGCGTGATCGTGCCGCGATCTTCCTGATAGTCGGCGTTGGCCTGGATGATGTGCTCCCACTTGATGCCCTTGCGGTTGAGCTTGAGCGCGGCGGTATAGCCGAAGTTGTCGGTATTGCCGGTGGAGCGGAAGGCGCCGACCTCGATCTGGCCCTTCCACAGTTCGAGCACGCCCGAGGCCCGGATGCGGGCCAATTCGGCCTCGGTCTTGGCGGCGATCTCCTTGGCGCGGCGGTCGTTGTAGGCCCGCTGCATGTCGCGGATCTCGTCCTTGTCGTAAGGCTGGGTCTGCTGCGCGAACTTGACCATCGCCGAGACCGAGGCGCTGTCGTCGGTCTTCATCGCGGCTTCCAGCAGCGCGCGCACCGCCAGCGGCAGGCGCGGACGCTCTGCCCTTACGTAAGGCACGAACTCGGGATAGTCCGGCAGGTCGAGCACCAACGGCGGCGGCGGGAGCGGGACCAGTACGAGCGGCTCGTCGAACTGGAGCTCTTGCGCATGGGCGGGAACGGCATGCAGCAAAACGGGCAGCAGAACGGGAAGGCCGGCGAGGACCGGTCGGAGTATCGTCATGCTGCAAACGCTAACGCGTCACGTACGCAAACGCCACCCGCTCTTGAAGATCCATGTGATGAATCCGACGCATAGCACGAGGAACAGCAGGGTCAGGCCGAGCGAGAGCGCGATCGGCACGTCCGAGCTGCCGTAGAACGTCCAGCGCAACCCGTTGACGAGATAGACCACCGGGTTCGCCATCGCCACCTGCCGCCAGGGCTCGGGCAGCATGTCGATCGAGTAGAACGTGCCGCCGAGGAACGTCAGCGGGGTCAGGATCAGCAGCGGCACGATCGTCAGCTTCTCGAAGCTGTCCGCCCAGATGCCTAGGATGAAGCCGAACAGTGAGAAACTGGCGGAAACCAGCAGCACGAAGAAGAACGCATAGACCGGGTGGGCTATCGAATAATCGACGAAGAAGCTGGCCGTCGCGAGGATGATCGCGGCAAGGATCAGCGACTTGCTCGCCGCCGCGCCGACGAAGCCGACGAGGGTTTCGGCAACACCCACGGGCGCGGAGAGCAGTTCGTAGATCGCGCCGGTGAAGCGCGGCATGTAGATGCCGAAGCTGGCGTTGGAGACGCTTTCGCCCAGGATCGTCAGCAGCAGCAGGCCCGGCACGATGAAGGCGCCGTAGTTGAGGCCGTCCACCCCGCTCTTCATCTGGCCGCCGATCGCGGCGCCGAAGACGACGAAGTAGAGCGTGGTGGTCAGCACCGGCGCGAGGATCGACTGCATCGCCGTACGGAAGGCGCGCATCAGTTCCTGCTTGTAGATGGTCCAGGCGGAGCGGGCGTTGAACAGGCTCATGCCGCAGTCTCCTGCACCGGAGCTTCAGGGCCTTCGAGCAGGTTCACGAAGATGTCCTCCAGGCTCGATTCGTGGATGTCGATCGCGGTGTAGTCGATACCGGCGCGGGTCAGCGCCTTGGTGAGTTCGGCGACTTCGGCGGTGCCTGCGGATGCCCCCTCCCCGCCGCCGCCGCGATAGACGAGCGTGCGGCCGTCCTCGGTGAGCGTCACGGGGAATGCGGCGATCCCGGCGGGAACTTCGGCCAACGGCTGCGCGAGGGTGATCAGCGCTTCGGTGCGGCCGAGGCGTTCCATCATCGCCGCCTTCTCGTCCACCATGAGGATCTCGCCCTTGCGGATGATGCCGACGCGGTCGGCCATTTCCTCGGCTTCCTCGATGTAGTGGGTGGTGAGGATGACGGTGGTGCCGCGCTCGCGCAGCAGGGCGATCTGCTTCCACATGTCGCGGCGCAGTTCGACGTCCACGCCTGCGGTCGGCTCGTCGAGAAACAGCAGTTCGGGTTCGTGCGCCAGCGCCTTGGCGATCAGCACGCGGCGCTTCATGCCGCCCGAGAGGTTGCGGATCTGCTCGTCGCGCTTTTCCCAGAGGCTCAGCGCCTTGAGGATGTCCTCGACCAGCGCCGGGTTGGGGGCGAGCCCGAAGAGCCCGCGCGAATGGTTGACGGAGCGCAGCACCGGCTCGAACATGTCGGTCGCCAGTTCCTGCGGCACGAGGCCGACGCGCTTGCGCAGCGTGCGCCAGTCGCGGCCCATGTCCTCGCCGAACGCGGTGATCGTGCCCGAAGTCGGCCGCACCATGCCGCAGACCGCGCCGATCAGCGTGGTCTTGCCCGCACCATTCGGCCCGAGCAGGGCGAATATCTCGCCCTTGTTGATGGTGAGATCGACGCCCTTGAGCGCCGTGAAACCGCCTGCGTACGTCTTCGTCAGGCCGCTGATTTCGAGGATAGGCTGCATAGCCGCATGAATGGGGCCGAAACGGTCCGGTTCCAAGCCCCCACGCACAGTATCTTTTGCAACGCGGCGTTGAGGAGATCAGCGCCGCCGATACGGCTCGCAGGCGATCCCGTCGTTATCGCCGTCGAGATTCGGGTTGTAGCCCGGCTGCCCGCGCCGCATCGGAGCGGCACCGGCAGCGCGCGCCTCGGCACAACTGCGGAATGCGCCGGAGGCAACCGGGCGCGCTGCGGCGGCGGACACGACGCGCGCGCCGGAGCCCCGCGGATTGGCGGCGCGGTAGACCGCGGGCACCTCGAACTCCGAACCCCAGATGCCCGCACGCTGCGCCTTGCTGCGATCGGCGAGCGACACATAGCTGGCGGGCGCATTGTCGAGCGCTATGGCCAGCCCCTTCTCCAGCATAGCCTCCGCAAGGTCCGCGCCCCCTGCCCGGCAGCTTGCGACTGTCCGGCCGTAAACGTCGCGGTCGCGCGAAGTGCAGGTCAATTGCCGGGCATCGACCATGGAGCGCAAGGCGGCGGCAGCGTCGGAGCCGCAACTCCAGTTGCTCCAGCCCACGCGGCAGCTCTGGCGATATTCGGGCGCATCGATGCCGAACAGCCGCACCTCACGCCCGCCGACGAACAGGGAATCCCCGTCCACCGCCCGGCCCGCGCCCGCGAACTCCTCTGCCGATGCGGGAGATGCCGCAGCGACCAGCAATGCCGGCAATATCCAGGATTTCATCTGTCCGCCCCCATGCGCCCGGAACCTTCCGGGCATTAGGGCCGACAGTGCGGCACAAAGGCTTACAGCAATTTAACAGCCATCCGTAACTTTCCCGTAACCAAGCAAGTTAAGGAAGCAGCAGCGAGGAATCCCCGTAGCTGTAGAACCGATAGCCATTGACGATGGCATGGGCGTAGACCGCCTGCATCTTCTCCAGCCCCATCAGCGCCGAGACCAGCATCATCAGGGTGGACTTGGGCAGGTGGAAGTTGGTCATGAGGCCATCGACCGCCCGGAAACGATAGCCCGGCGTGATGAAGATCGCGGTATCCCCCTCGAACGGACGGATAACGCCGTCCTCGCCGGTCGCGCTTTCGAGCAGGCGCAGCGAGGTCGTGCCGACCGCGATCACCCGGCCACCGGCGGCGCGCGCGGCGTTGAGGCGGTC
>JASGGD010000175.1:0-10529 GCA_047605225.1 Novosphingobium sp. | reverse complement strand
TCCACGGCGACGGCGACTTCGCCCCGCTCGCCCCAGAATTGCCGCGCCCGATGCCGGACTGGTCGCCGGTCGCCACTTTCGGCGGCTATTACCAGACGCCCGAAGCGAAGCAGAAGCTGGCCTCGGCCTGCGGCTGCGCCAGCAGTTGCGGCGTTCATGGCCACGACCACGCCGCAGCGCTGGGGGCGAACGTCCCCGCCGCCGATGTCCAGACGTTCTGGGGGTCGCTCGGCTGCGGCTGCTGGGCCGTCTAAGCCGAAGCGTAGTTTTCCAGAATATCGAACAGACCGGACGATTTTATTCGGATCGTTCGGAGTTCGATCAAGCCCTAAACCGTTCTGGACCGGCCGCTGAACTTGCAGCGGACTGGTTCCAGACGACGATGAAACTCGCCTCCAAGGAGCCCCCCGATGAAGCGCTTCACCTTCCTGATCGCCGCCGCCGTCCTCGCCTCGGCCCCGGCCTATGCCGCCGAAACCGCCGACTATGCGGTCGGCGCGCAGTACGACACCACCCACGTCTACGTGCCGCAAGACCAGTTCGACACCTTCGTCGCCAGCTTCACCGCCACCTTTGGCGGCACCACCAGCAAGCAGGGCGAATTCCAGGTGACGCCGACCAAGAGCCTCACCAAGTCACAGCTGGTGCTGACGCCTTCCGGCACCGTCTCGGTGTTCGGCTTCAGGACGCCGATCCCCTATCCCTTCGGCGACGAGCGCACCGGCTATCTCGTCACCGACATCGACGCGGCGGTGGCCTCGGCCGTCAAGCACGGCGCGGTGCGCCGCATCGCCACCTTCCCCGATCCCATCGGCCGCGATTCCGTGGTGCAGTGGCCGGGCGGCGTGAACATGCAGATCTACTGGCACACCGCCAAGCCGAACTACGCGTCGCTCGCCAGCGTTCCCGAAAACCGGGTCTACCTGACGCCCGACGCCGCCGACGCCTTCTTGAAGAGCTGGACCGGTTACGCCCACGGCAGGATCACCGCCGACGACAAGGCCGCCTCCGGCGCCGAGATCGGCGAGCCCGGCAAGACCGTGCGCCGCGTCTCGATCGAGAGCGGCTACGGCAAGATGGTGGTCTTCGTCTCGGACGGCCAGCTGCCCTGGCCCTATGGCCGCGACATGACCGGCTATGCCGTCACCGACCTTGCCGCCACGCTGGCGAAGGCAACGGCGGCAGGCGTCGAAACCCTCGTCGCGCCGTTCGAGGTCGGCAAGCGCCAGACCGCGATCGTGCGCTTCCCCGGCGGCTACGTCGCCGAAATCCATCAGGGCGCGTAAGCCATGGCCAGCCTGTTCCCGATGAACCGCACGCCTTCATTCGTCGGGGCGGTGCTGGACTTCACCCCCACCGCCTTCCTCGCCCGGCTTGCGCTGGTGAGCGCCTACCTCGTGGGCGGCATCGACAAGCTGGGTGACTGGCCCGCCGCGCTGGCCGAGCAGGCCCACTTCGGCCTGACCCCGCCAGCGCTGTGGGCGGCGCTGACCATCGCCGTCGAACTGATCGCTCCGCTGCTGATCCTGTCGGGCCGTCTCGTCTGGCTGGGCGCGGGGATGCTGGGCGTGTTCACGTTCTTCGCCGCGCTTGTGGCGAACGCCTTCTGGACCATGCCCGAGGGACCGGAGCGCTTTGGCGCGATGAACGCCTTCTTCGAGCACATGGGTCTCGTCGGCGGTTTCGTGCTGGTCGCGGTGCTGGCGCGCAGGGGGCAGCCAAGTGCCTAGGCTTTGCTGCCTCGCTTTACTCGCGGCGACGGCGGTAGAAGCGCTGCTCCCCCACCCCGCCCTCGCCGCGCCGAAGGAGGCATGGGAAGCCCCGACACTCACGATCACCCGCTACGACGAGGACTGGTCCGACCTCGAAAGCGCCGAAAAGCGCGACCACCACTGGACCGGGCCATTCAAGTACATTCCGCTGGGCGATGATGCCTGGCTCTCCACCGGCATCGAACTGCGCGCCCGCAGCGAGAACTATGCGAACAACCTGTGGGGCAGCGCCGACGCGCCGAACGACAGCTACGTCTGGCTGCGCGCACTGCCTTACGCGGACCTTCACGTCGGCAAGCTTCGCGCCTTCGCCCAGCCGATCCTCGCCACGTCAGTCAGCGTCGCGCCCTCGCCCGGGCCGGTGGACGGCACCGGCGTCGATCTGCTGCAGGGCTTCGTCGAGGCCGACCTCGGCCCCGTCACCCTGCGCGCCGGGCGGCAGATGCTCTCGCTCGGCACCGAGCGGCTGGTCGGCACCCGCTACGGCCCCAACGTGCCGCTGGCCTTCGACGGGTTGCGCGCCAACGTGACGGTGGGCACGGCGAAAGTCAGCCTGCTGGCGGTGCGCCCGGTGCAGCCCGGAAAAGGCAGCTTCGACGATCGCACGTCCTCGCAAAAGGCGCTGTGGGGCGCCTATGCCGCGATGCCCGAGCTGGACCTCTACTACCTCGGATACCGCAACGATGCCGCGCGCTGGGCCGGGTCGGGGGGTGGGCGCGAGGGCGGCGAGACGCGCCACACCCTCGGCGCACGCTGGCACGCGAAGCGCGGCGACTGGCACTGGAACGTCGAGGGCGCCTACCAGTTCGGCCGCTTTTCCGGTGGCAGCATCTCCGCCTGGACGGTGGGCACCGAGTTCGGTCGCGCATTCCCCGACCTGCCGCTCTCGCCCGAGCTGACCTTGCGCGCCAATGTGGTGAGCGGCGACCATGACCCCGCCGACACCCACCTCGGCACGTTCAACGCGCTGTTTCCCAAGGGCAAGTACTTCGGCGAACTCTCGCCGGTCGGCCCGTACAACATCATGAACCTGCATCCGACGATCGGTCTGCAACTGGCGCCCACAGTATCGGCAAGCGTGGCGGCAGCGGCCTACTGGCGCCAGTCGCTGGACGACGGAATCTACGATATTCCCGGCAACCTCGTGCGCGCCGCCGGAGACAGCCGCGCACGCTTCATCGGCAAGGAAGTGGAAGCCACGCTCGCCTGGCAGGCCACGGCGGAACTGGAGCTGTCGATGTCGGTGTCTGCCTTCGCGCCGGGCGCCTTCATCCGCGACACAGGCAGCGCGAGGACCATCCGCATGTTCGGCCTCGAGAGCAATTTCCGGTTCTGATGGCTTTTCGAAAATGTCGAACGGTACGGCCTAGATTATTCCAATAACCCAGCAGGTCTTCCTCCGGTAGATCATCACCATCACTCAGGAGATCGCCCCCCATGTCTACCCAAACTTCTACGCTCGCACCCAAGTCCACCCTTCTCCCCTGCCTGCTCCTGCTGCTCTCGGCGACGACCGGCCTCGTCGATGCGGCATCCGTGCTGGGGCTGGGCAAGGTCTTCACCGCCAACATGACCGGCAATGTCGTGTTCCTCGGCTTTGCGGCTGCGGGGACGCCGGGGTTCAAGGTCATCCCCTCGGTGCTAGCGCTGGTCGCGTTTATGGCGGGCGCGTGGGGCGCCGGGCACCTCGCCCGCGCGCATGTCGAGCGGGCGCTCGGGCGCTGGCTGCTGTGGGCCGCCGTCGCCGAGGCCGCGCTGCTGTGGATCGCCGCGCTGATCGCGCTCGATATCGACGTCGCCGCGCAGGCGCCCAAGGCGGGCGTGATGGCGGTGATCGCGCTGACCGGCTTCGCGATGGGCCTGCGCAACGCCACCGTGCGCCAGTTGAAAGTGCCGGACCTGACGACCACCGTCTTGACCCTCACCATTACCGGCATCGCTGCCGATCAGGTGGGTGGGCGCACACCCAACTTCGCACGCCGCTTCGGCGCGGTGCTGTCGATCTTCGCGGGCGCGGCGGTGGGCGCGCTGCTGTTGGTCCATGGCGGATTGGCTTTGCCGCTCACGCTGGCGGGCGCGATCGTGCTGGGCGCGACCGTGATATTCCTGCAGGATCCTGCATCGCGGATGCCGCACAGACCCTGACGTCAGAGTGCCATACCAATGTTTTATTGCTGTCCGCGCATTGCGATGCGATGCGCGGGCGATGCGTTCGCACTCAGATCACCGGCCAAATTTGCGTCATCGCCTGACTATCGGGGCGATGACTTTCGTCGCGTTGTTTCATGGAATGGGCGCATCGTTCGTTTATGCTTCCCCGGCGACCGAGGTTCCGGGCTATGCTAGCCGGCACTGGTCGCTTGCGGATGGTGCGCCGCCGGACATCAGAGCCATGGCGCGTACGAAGGACGGGTTTCTGTGGCTGGGATCGGGCGACGGCCTTTACCGGTTCGACGGACTGAACTTCAAGCGTGTCGATCCCGAAGACTTCGACAACTTCCGCGCCCGTCAGGTTACGGCGCTCGCCGCCGCTCCCGACGGCAGCCTATGGGTGGGCTATGCCTTCGGTGGTGTGGCGCAGCTGAAGAACGGGAAGCTACGCGGCGCCAATCCTGAAAAACCGCGCGGGCGGGTTACGGATATCGTCGTCGCCCCGGACGGGTCCGTGTGGGTTGCCAGCTGGAGCGGCTTCGGATCGCAGATGCGTCATTTCGTGAACGGCCACTGGGATGCCATCGACGTCGATGGCCCGCTGGTTCGTATGTATCGCCAGAGCAACGGAACGATGTGGATCGCCTCCAATCCCGAAATCCGGCGGCTGCTTCCGGGCAGGCGCAAGTTCGAGGTCGTACCGGCCCTCATGAACCTTGGCTCGGCTTTTCGTGAAGACGATGCCGGGAACATGTGGTTCTTCTCCAGCGATGGCCTGCAGCGCCTGACGCCGCGCGGTTTCGTGCAAACCGGCGTAGCATTCGGAGAGCCGCTTGGCGGAGGGGAGGGCGCCCGCAACATGCTCTTCGATGCCGATAACCTGCTTTGGGTGGCCGGCAACGCATCGGGGCTGGCGACGGTGCCGGGCAATACCCCCTCGATGGCTCGGTCGCAGATCTATGATGTCCAGATGTCGACCCTCATGCAGGATGCCGAGGGGACCATCTGGGGCGGTGCGCCCGATGGGCTGCATCGCTTCGTGCGAACCCCGGTGGTGCGCTACACCGCGATCAAGGGCGTGCGTACGGGCATCGCGACGGGGCCTGACGGTTCGCTGTATATCGGCGGTGACGAAGGCCTGTACCGGATCGTCAACGGTGAAGCGAAGCTGATTCTGCGGTCCGGCCTGCTGTCGGAAATATGCTCGGTCCCTGGCGTTGGGGCCTATGTGCTCACTTACAGGAATGAGTACCTTGTGCGCGGATCGAACCCGCAAAGGATCATCGGACCGCTTGAAGCGGAGCGCCAGTTCGGTCAGGCCTGCGCGTCCGACCCTCAGGGGAACCTGTGGGAATCGGTTTCTGCGCGCGGCATGTACAGGCTGCAGGGCACGCGCTGGATCAAGGACGAGAGCCTGGCACCTGCCACCACTTTCATCGCGACGGCTTCCGACACCTTCATCGTCAACCAGCCCTTGCGCCTCCTTGCCCGCGTGCATGCGGGGAAGACGACACCCATCTGGCCAGATGGCGACGGCGCGGGCAGCAAGGGCGGCGTCGGCTTCGTGCGGATGCTCAGGCAGATGGATGGGGAAACCTGGATCGGCGGCGAGGCGGGGCTTGCCCGGTACGATGGCCGCCGCGTCCAGCAACTGAGCGCCCGCACGTATCCCTGGCTGGCCGGTGTCATGGGCATCGTGCGCGTGACAGATCACTACTGGATCATCTCGACCGGAGGCATCATCCGTATTCCGGTGTCCCGGCTCGATGCGGCGTTCGCTCGGCCGGGAATGCCGATCCCTCACGCCCGCTTCGGCCAGAACGGGGTGATCCGGGCCCGGACCGAACCTTATTCGGCCAATGACGCTGCGATCGATACGCAGGGCCGTCTGTGGTTCGTCACCAGCACCGGCGTGGTACAGATCGATCCGTCGCGCATCGCGCCTCAAAGGCCGGACATGCCCGTCCACATCACCGGGCTTGAGGTGGATGGTCGAGCCTATCCACTCGCTGGTGCGCGCCTGCCGGCCGGCACCACGCGGGTCAGCCTTTCCTATGTAGGCCTGGGCCTCGCCGATGCCGAGGGGAACCGTTATCGCTATCAACTCGACGGAGTGGACGATAACGGCGAGGGCAAATGGGTGGATGCGCAGAACCGTCGGCGCGTTGATTACGCGGGGCTTGGTCCAGGAACCTATCGGTTCCACGTCACCGCCGCGACCGAAGACGGGCCATGGACAAAACGGGAAGCAACGATCACCTTCGTGATCGCCCCTCATTTCTGGCAGACGGCGTGGTTTCGCCTCGCCGTTCTGGCCCTTTTGGCGTTGGGCGCCTACGCGCTGTTCCGCTGGCGCATGCGCCTTGCCATGGGAGCCTTGCGCGACCGCATGGAAGAGCGCGTTGCCGAACGCGAGCGTATTGCCCAGGATCTTCACGACACCTTGCTGCAAGGCTTCCAGGGGCTGATGCTTCGTTTCCAGACGGTGCTTCACCTCACGACACCGGGTTCGGCCGCTCACAAGGCCATCGAGGAAGCCCTGGACTGCGCCGATGACGTCCTCCTGTATGGCCGCGAGCGTGTTCGTGGGCTGCGAGAAGACGCAGAGCCCAAGTGTATCGCCGAAACCTTGCGGGCATGCGCGCACCGGGTGGTCGGTAATGCGATGAACTGGGAGGTGCGGGTCGACGGGCCTGAGCAACTGGTCGGAGCGCCGGTTGCCGAAGAAATCGAACTCGCCGTCGGCGAGGCGCTGGCCAATGCCGTCAAGCATGCCCGGGCGACCATGGTTCGCGTCGAAATTCACCATGGCCGCGATCGGCTACACCTGCGTGTCGTCGATGACGGCGTCGGCCTACCCGAGGTGGTGCATGCGGCCGGTGGTCGCGAAGGACATTTCGGCCTTACCGGGATGCGTGAGAGGATCGAGCGTCTGGGGGGCTCATTCGGCCTCGCGAATGCAGCAGGGCAGGGGACGTCCATCCGCATGACGATCCCGGCGAAGATCGCCTATCGCTGACCACTTCAGGCTTGAGACAGAATCGATCCGCACAGGCTAGGTGTTCCGGCCGGAACAGTTGCTGGTTCAGCCTGGTTCGGTGCCGCTATGCGCCGTCAGGCGCATTATCAAACGGGTTCTTAGAGTTCGATCAGTCCATTGCGAACGGCGATGGCCACCGCATGGGTCCGGTCCATCGCTCCCAGCCGCGCGAAGATCGCTTTCATGTACCCCTTCACGGTGTCCTCCGAAAGAGAGAGGCGCACCGCGATCTGCTTGTTCGAATTTCCTGCCGCAGCCAGTTCCAGCACGTCGCTCTCGCGTGCAGTCAATCGCTTGGCTTCACGGTCCGCGGCACCCATGATCCGGGTGTCGAAATGCGTTCCCCCTCGATAGATCGACCGGATCGCGTCCAGCAGTTCGGTCCGCAGACTGTTCTTGAGAAGATAGCCAGAGGCACCCGCCTTGATCGCCTGCGCGGCCCGGCCATCGCCGGAGTACGTCGTAAGCACGAGAATCCGGGCGTCAGGATATTCCGCCAGGATGCGGGTCATGGCCTCCACCCCGTCGACATTGGGCATCTGCAGGTCGAGCAGCATCACATCTGGACGATGCTCATGATAGATTCGCACTGCCGCCTCGCCATCATCGCCTGTTGCGACCAGTTCGAGGTCAGGCTGGATGGCAAAGACCGAGATGATCCCATCTCGCAGCAGGGGATGATCATCCACGACGGCTATGCGTATCCGGGGCGGAAAAGGCTGAGATTCCATGCCTTCATCTCTAGGCCGTCACGGGCAGTCTAGGCAATTCCCCCCAAAAGGGGGGATTGCCCCTTGTGTGCACTTTGGATCATTTCTGTTTCCACAATCAGGAGTAGAGACATGTTCCAACCGGTCGGTCGCACGGCACGCAACAGCGCATATGAAAACCTGATTCCGGGAACAGTCCTGGTGCTCGATCCGGTCGAAAGCCTCCGATCGCAGACATGCACTGTGTTGCGCAGCGCCGGCTACCGCGTGGACGAATATCTCCGGGCCAGCGACATGCTGAACGGCTCCCTCCCGGGAGCGCTGTGCTGCATAGTGGCCAGCGTGGGCACGGCCAAAGACCACGGCCCGAGCCTCATCGAAAGGCTCAGCGAGCGTGGCGAACCTCTTCCGGTGATCTTCGTTTCGGACCGGGCGGATGTATTGCTCTCGGTGCGATCCATGAAAGCGGGCGCCGTGGACTTTCTGCCCCGCCCATTCGCCGGGCATGATCTGCTTGATGCGGTGACCTTGGCACTGCAAATCGACGCTCAACGCCGATCGGTCGCTCGGGTTCGGCAGGCGGTAGCCGAACGTTTCGATACTCTGACCCGCCGCGAACAACAGGTGATGGATGGCGTTGTTCGCGGCCTGATGAACAAGCAGATCGCCTGGGAACTGCAGATCAGCGAAATCACCGTCAAACTGCATCGCTCCAGCCTGATGCGCAAAATGGAATTGCGCTCCGTTCCCGACCTGGTTCGAGCCTCCATGTCGCTGGCGGCATGAAGCTTTCTGCCATTATCGGTATGCGATTCGGGCAGGCAGGCGCAAGCGGACGAGGGTTCCGCCGCTATCCGCATTCGCAATACTGAGCGAACCGCCAAGACGGGCCATTCGCTCATGCATGCCTGGCAGCCCGAAATGACCTTCCTGCTGTCCTCCCGCGGCGATGTTCTCGGGCAGACCGATGCCATCGTCCGCGATCCGGATGTCGAGCCAGTCCCGCTTGAGCGGCGACATAGAGGGTATTGTCCTGCGGATCGCGCGCGAACCCGGTCTTGGCGTTGCCGATGCCGGTCAGAGTCACGAACGGTGAGCGGCTGTAGCGGTGCAGACCATCACGACCGCCCGCCCAGATCGTGCCCTCCCGATCGCGGAACAGGCTGGCTATCGGCGCATGTACGGCAATGGCCGCTTCACTCCTGAGGTCATCGAGCGGCACGAGATGCATGCCGGTGGCATCGCCGGCGATCCATATCATGCCGCCGTCGATCAGCAGATTGGGCTGACCCAGAGCATTGCCGATCATCACCTCGCATCTTCTGGGAGGAGGGGGAACGGGCTTCTGGATCGCCGTCGCCGTTCCCCTAATCGCCGGTATGCAGAGCGGATCAGACGTCGAGGTTGGCGACGTTCAGCGCGTTTTCCTGGATGAAGTCGCGGCGCGGTTCGACGATGTCGCCCATCAGGCGGGTGAAGATCTCGTCCGTCACGTCGGCGTCCTCGACCTTGACCTGCAGCAGCACGCGGTTTTCCGGGTCCAGCGTGGTTTCCCAGAGCTGTTCCGCGTTCATCTCGCCCAGACCCTTGTAGCGGGCGATCGACAGGCCCTTGCGGCCGGCGGCGAGCACCAGCGTCAGGAGCTGGCTGGGACGGGTGATGACGTCCGCACCCTGAGCCGGGCGGGCGATGGCCACGGCTTCTTCCTCGCCGTCCGCATCGGCGGTCGGCTCGGGCTCCGCCTCGGCGGCGCTGGCGCGCACGAAGCGGGCGGTACCGGCGTAGACTTCGGCGTTCTCGGCCGCCAGGCGGGCGAGCTTGCGGGCCTCGGCGCTGGAGAGGAAGCTACCCTCGATCTTGTGGTGATCGGTGACGCCGCGCCACAGACGCTCGACCTCGACGGTCCCGTCTTCGGAGAGGCGTGCAGACCAGCGCGCCTCGGTGTCGCCGCGGTCGAGCCATGCGGCGGTGCGGGCGAGGGCGGCATTGCGGGCGTCGGCCGACAGGTCGGGCTCGAACGTACCGGCCAGTGCCAGCGCCTCGATGATCACGGGATCGTAGCGGCGCGGCACGAAGGCCATCAGGTTGCGCATGCGGATCGCGTGCTCGACCAGACCTTCGAGGTCGGAACCGAGGCGCGCGCCGCCCGAGGTTTCCAGAACGCGGCCGTTGAGGCCCGCTTCCACGAGGTAGCGGTCAAGCGCGGCGTTGTCCTTGAGGTAGACTTCGCTGCGGCCCTTGGCGACCTTGTAGAGCGGCGGCTGGGCGATGAAGAGGTGCCCGGCGCGGATGATCTCGGGCATCTGACGGTGGAAGAACGTCAATAGCAGGGTGCGGATATGCGCACCGTCGACGTCTGCGTCGGTCATGATGACGATCTTGTGGTAGCGCAGCTTGTCGAGCGTGAAGTCGTCGCGAATGCCGGTGCCCATCGCCTGGATCAGCGTGCCGACTTCCTTGGACGAGATGATGCGGTCGAACCGCGCGCGCTCGACGTTGAGGATCTTGCCCTTGAGCGGCAGGATCGCCTGCGTCTTGCGGTCACGCCCCTGCTTGGCCGAACCGCCTGCGGAGTCACCCTCGACCAGGAACAGTTCGCAGAGCGAGGGATCGCGCTCCTGGCAGTCGGCCAGCTTGCCGGGGAGCGAGGCGATGTCCATCGCGCCCTTGCGGCGGGTCAGTTCGCGGGCGCGCTTGGCGGCTTCGCGGGCGGCGGCGGCATCGACCACCTTCTGGATGATGGTCTTGGCGTGGCCGGGGTTTTCCTCCAGCCATTCGCTCATCTTGTCGGCCATCAGCGCTTCGAGCGGCTGGCGCACTTCCGAGGAGACCAGCTTGTCCTTGGTCTGCGAGGAG
>JASGGD010000174.1:0-10609 GCA_047605225.1 Novosphingobium sp. | reverse complement strand
TCCGCATGCGCTGGCCCTGGGCGAGCCTGCTGACGGGGCGCATCCGCAAGCCCGAACGCGCCGAGCGCTGGCTGTTCACCCGCCTGCCCGAATGGGAGGAGACCCCCGAAGTCCCCCAGCCCCGGCAGGTCGTGCTGGAGGACGAGGAAGTCCTGCAGCGCCTCGCCAAGCTTACCGGCAGCGCCGCCGAGCAGCGCCCCGGCCAGCGCGCCTATGCGGTGGAGACCGCCCACGCCTTCGCCCCGCGCGAGCGTTCGGGCCGTCCGCATGTGCTGCTGGCGCAGGCCGGTACCGGCATCGGCAAGACGCTGGGCTACCTCGCGCCGACCTCGCTGTGGACCGAGAAGGCGGGCGGCACCGTCTGGGTTTCGACCTACACCAAGGCGCTGCAACGCCAGCTGCGCGCCGAAAGCCGCCGCGCCTGGCCCGAGCGCCGGACCGATGGCACCCGCCCGGTCGTGGTGCGCAAGGGGCGCGAAAACTATTTGTGCCTCCTCAACCTCGAAGATGCGCTGCAGGGCGGATTCAACGGCCGCGCGGCGATCCTCGCGCAGCTGGTGGCGCGCTGGGCGGCGTACTCGCAGGACGGCGACATGATCGGCGGCGACCTGCCCGGCTGGCTCGGCACCCTGTTCCGCCAGCGCGGCATCGCGGCGCTGACCGACCGGCGCGGCGAATGCGTCTATGCCGGGTGCCCGCATTACCGGAAGTGCTTCATCGAGCGCGCCACCCGCGCCAGCGTCGGCGCCGACCTCGTGATCGGCAACCACGCGCTCGTCATGGTCAACGCCGCGCGCGGCCGGGATCAGGCGTCCCGTCCGACCCGCGTAGTGTTCGACGAAGGCCACCACGTCTTCGACGCCGCCGACTCCACTTTCGCCGCCGCACTCACCGGAGCCGAGGCGATCGAACTGCGCCGCTGGGTGATCGGCCCGGAGAAAGCCTCCAAGGGTCGCCGCCGTGGCCTCTCCGCCCGCCTCGCCGACGTCGCCAGCTATGACGAGGCTGGCGCCAAGGCCATCGCCGCCGCGCGCGAGGCCGCCGAGGCACTCCCCGGCGACGGCTGGATGGGCCGTATCGCCGAGAACGCCGCCAGCGGCCCGCTGGAGGAACTGCTCGCGGCCGTGCGCGCCACCGTCTACGCGCGCGACGAAAGCGGCGGACAGGAAGCGGGCTATGGCCTCGAAACCGAAGCGGCCAGCCTCGAAGGCTCCTTTGTCGAGATCGCGCAAGGCGCCCGCGCGGCGCTGGCCGAATTGCGCCAACCGCTGATCCGCCTCGGCATGCGGTTGGAGGCATTGCTGGAGGAGCCGCCCGACTGGCTCGACGGACCGGGGCGCGCCCGCATCGAAGGCGCCCGCCATTCGCTGACATGGCGCGTCGATACCCTCGGCGCATGGGAATCGCTGCTCGACCGCATGGGCGGCCCCGCCGATCCGGAATATGTCGACTGGCTCGCCGTCGATCGATCGGAAGCGCGGGAGTTCGACATCGGCATCCACCGCCGCTGGCTCGATCCGATGAAGCCCTTCGCGCAAGTCGTGCTCGAACCGGCGCACGGCGTCGTCATGACCTCGGCCACGCTGCGCGACGGTGAGGATTGGGCCAAGGCCATCGCCCGCTCCGGCGCCCCCGAGATCGAGGTGATGCCGCGCCTCTCGATCCACCAGAGCCCGTTCGACTACGCGACGCAGGCCGAAGTGCTGATCGTCACCGACGTACCCAAGGGCGACATCCCCGCCCTCTCCGCCGCGTTCGGACGGCTGATCGAGACCTCGCGCGGCGGCGTGCTCGGGCTGTTCACCGCGATCCGGCGGCTGCGCGCGGTCTATGGCCGCATCGCCGACCGGCTCGCGCGCGGGGGCCTGCCGCTCTATGCGCAGCACGTCGATCCGATCGATACCGGCACGCTGGTCGATATCTTCCGCGACGATCCCGCCGCCTCGCTGCTGGGCACCGATGCCCTGCGCGACGGGGTGGACGTTCAGGGCGACTCCCTGCGCCTCGTCGTCATGGAGCAGGTGCCTTGGCCCCGCCCGACGATCCTGCACCGCGCCCGGCGCCTGGCGGGCGGGGGCAGCGCCTACGACGACACGTTGATCCGCGCCAAGCTGGCGCAGGCGTTCGGCCGCCTGATCCGCAGCCGCGAGGACCGGGGGCACTTCGTCGTGCTCTCGCCCGCGTTCCCCTCCCGGCTGCTTTCCGCGTTCCCGGCGGGGACGCCGATCCGGCGGGTTACGCTGGAGGAGGCTTTACAGCGCGTAGCCGGTCATGCTCAAGGAGCCGCAGCGGACCGGGCGGAAGACTCGCAGTCGCTATCCTGATCCGCTGTTGTAGAGTTCGCCCATGAAAATCCTCGGCATCTTCCGTCACGCCAAATCGGACTGGACCGACGCGCGCCTTCGCGATTTCGACCGTCCGCTCAACAAGCGCGGCCGGGTCGGTGCGGGGGTGATGGGCAAGCACATCCTCGATCACGGCGTGGGCTGGCGCTACATCCTCGCCTCGCCCGCCGTGCGGGTGACGCAGACGATCGAACTGGCCGGTGAAGCGGCAGGCGAGACGCCGCCGGTCAACTGGGATCGGCGCATCTACCTCGCCAGTTCGGCGGCGCTGATCGATGTGCTGAAGGATCAGGAAACGGACCCGCGCTCGATCCTGCTGGTCGGGCACAATCCCGGGTTGGAGGACCTGATCTTCGATCTCGTGCCCGATGACGGGTCCAGCCCGCTGCGCGACGTGGTGGAGGACAAGTTCCCGACTGCCGCCTATGCGGTGGTGGAACTGGACATCGAGCACTGGTCTGACTTGCGCGAAGGCTGCGGGCGACTGACCCATCTGGTGCGCCCGCGTGACCTCGATCCTTCGCTTGGGCCGAGCCTGACCGAGTAACACCGCACCATTGCGTACAAGCACCCGTCATCCCAGCGAAGGCTGGGATGACGGGCGTTTTGCTGCGAGCGGGGGAGAGCATCGCCCTCCCCCCGGAAATCAGCCCTGCACCGTCTCGGTGATCCCCGCGAGGTGCAGCTTTTCCGCCAGATAGCGCTCTGCATCGAGCGCGGCCATGCAGCCTGCGCCCGCCGCCGTGATCGCCTGACGGTAGACGTGATCCGAAACGTCGCCCGCCGCATAGACGCCGGGGATCTCGGTGCGCGGCGTGCCGGCCTCGACGATCAGGTAGCCGGTGTCATCCATCGCCAGCTTGCCCTTGAACAGCTCGGTCGCGGGTGCATGGCCGATCGCGACGAAGGCACCGTCGGCCAGCAGTTCGCTCTGCTCGCCGGTGACCGTATCGGTCAGCGCCAGCGCGCGCAGGGCGCCGTTCTCACCGGCAAGGAAGCCGTCGACCTTCTTGTTCCAAACGGTGGTGATCTTGGGGTGCGCGAAGAGGCGGTCCTGCAGGATCTTCTCCGAACGCAGCGAATCGCGGCGGTGGACCAGCACCACCTCGGTCGCGTGGTTGGTGAGGTAGAGCGCCTCCTCGACCGCGGTATTGCCGCCGCCGATCACGACGACCTTCTTGCCGCGGTAGAAGAAACCGTCGCAGGTCGCGCAGGCCGAGACGCCCTTGCCCGAAAGCTCCTGCTCGCCGGGGACGCCCAGCCACTTGGCCTGCGCGCCGGTGGCGATGACGAGGGTATCACCTTCGTAAATGTCGCCGCCATCGCCGGTGGCGACGAAAGTGTCACCAGAAAGATCGACGTTGGTGATCGTATCCCACATCATGCGGGTGCCGACGTGGACCGCCTGCGCTTCCATCTCCTGCATCAGCCAGGGGCCCTGGATGACTTCGCGGAAGCCGGGGTAGTTCTCGACGTCGGTGGTGATCGTCAGCTGGCCGCCGGGCTGCAGACCCTGCACCACGATCGGCTCCATGCCTGCGCGCGCGCCGTATATGGCAGCGGAAAGGCCTGCCGGGCCGGAACCGATGATGAGCATGCGGGTCTTGTGCGTGGTCGCCATGTCGTAACTCTCGCGTGAAATTCTTGGGGCGGAGATAGGGCCTCGCACCCTGCCCGCCAAGCGCCGGGGCGGCAAAGGATTACTTTCATCCCCGCAAATTCGCCCGTGGATTGACCTGCGCGACGCGCATCCCCATCCACGAAATCATGAAGAACCAGCTTGGCCCGACTTCGAACCGCTTCGTCTCGCAACGCCTGCGCCTGCACTATGTCGACTGGGGTAACTCCGATGCCCCGCCGCTGATCCTGCAGCACGGCGGGCGCGACCATTGCCGCAGCTGGGACTGGGTGGCCGAGGAACTGCGCCGTGACTGGCACGTCATCTGCCCGGATCTGCGCGGCCACGGCGACAGCGAATGGAGCCCGGAAGGGCACTACGGCATGGACGCCTTCGTCTACGACTTCGCGCAGCTGGTGCACACGCTCGGTCACGATCAGGTGACGATCGTGGCGCATTCGCTGGGCGGCAACATCGCGACACGGTTCACAGGACTGTTCCCGGAAAAAGTCGCAAAGTTCGTCAATATCGAAGGCCTCGGACCGCCGCCTGCCGCGCGGCGCGAAAAGGAAGCCGAAGGCGCGAGTGATCGTTTGCGCCAATGGGTCGAGGACAAGCGAAAAGCGTCCGGCCGCACAGTACGGAAGTACGGATCGTTGCGTGATGCCTACCAGCGCATGAAGGCGGAAAACGGCTTTCTCACCGACGAACAGGCGCGCCACCTCACCATACATGGCGCCACCCGCAACGAAGACGGCACCTGGAGTTGGAAGTTCGACAATTACCTGAACGTCTGGACCGCTTCCGACCTGCCAACCGACCACATCATCGAACTGTGGCAAGCAATTACTTGTCCAACCCTGATGCTATGGGGCAAGGACAGCTTTGCCGCCAGCCCTGCGACCGACGGGCGAATGGAATACTTCCCGAGCGCAAGGCTGATCGAATACGAGCACGCGGGACACTGGCTCCATCATGACCAGTTCGAGCGCTTCATGGGTGACGTGAGAACCTTCTTGAGCTGAATTCCGCGCTCAGTTCTCCGAAAGAACTTCCAGCAGGTATTCGCGCTTCGCCCGAGTAAGGCCCAACGCCTCTTCCAGATAGACATCAAGAGTACCGTAATGCTCCTCGACAGCCATCCAGGCCGCTTGCAGGTACTCGATTTCCACACCCATCAGGACGCGCAGGACCGCGTCATCGACTTGCCCCGTGATCGCTTTGATCGCCGCCGCTCCAAAGGCGATCCGCGCCTCGACGTCGCCCGCAGTATTGGTCAGCAGATAATCTGCCATGATGTCATCACGGTGCAGGCCAAGCGCTGCATGAAGCATGGCAACGGCAATCCCGGTCCGATCCTTGCCGGCCATGCAATTAACGAGAATCGGCCCCTCTCCTCGCGCCAGTTCCGTGAGCCAGTCGCGGATCATCGCTTGGAGCTCCGGCCGGAAGCAGATGTTCCGATAAGTCCGCGTCAGGCCCTCGCGCGTCGATTGCGGCGTGCGCTGCCGGGCGGTTTTTGCCGCGACCAGATGCGGGGCGTGGCCAAGTTGCGCATCAGCGGCAACGAAGACTTTCGCAGCAAAGCCTTGCGGACGCCGGCAAGGATGCACTGCACGTTCTCTGGAAGTGCGCAAATCGAACACACTGACCAATCGAAGCGCGGCTATACGGTCAAGGTCGGCTTCGCTGGCACCGTAGTGCTGCCCCGATCGCCAGATAGCGCCTTGCTTGATCCGCCCTCCTGAAGGCACGGCATAACCACCGGCATCGCGGAAATTGTGCACGCCCTCAAGGCGCAAAACCCGATTATGCATTCGGCCGAGGCTTTCCTACATGCTCATCCCGGCACATACAGAATGTCGAACCAAATGCCGAGAACGGCGCACTCGCCGGATCAAATTACCGTCGAGGTGATAGAACCAGAAAGGGCAGGCCAGCGGAAATCAGGCCAGCAGAAAATAGCCCAGCGCCGCCCAGCAAGCCATACAGAGCAGGATCGCGATCGTGAGGCCACGCCCGTCATGCTCCTCGCCTTGGTCCATCCGCTGTGAGGCGTAGACTGCCCCTGCGGACAGGCGAGCGGAAAAATCACGCCCGCCATCGGGAATACGTTCGAAACGAATAATATTATCGTCAGCGACCTTCATAATGCATCCTCAATCGGCAAGGCGGTTTTCACACGCGGATGGCGCGCCATTCACAGCCTGGATCAATTCCGAATGGGTGCGCCTTTTGACGTCACTCCCATTTCCTTCCTGGGACAAGTCTTACCAAAATCTGCCGCTTTGTTCCAGAATATCCCGGATGCATCACATCATTTTAATCCCCAATCCGGCGGCGATATTATACTCATTAAGAAGGTAATTTTCATACCACTTGGTGAAATATCCGCACCGAACCAAGGGAGGGCCTTTTTGCGATGCACAACATGCGCAAGCCCCGGAAACACATCGGCGGTGCAATCGATGCGCATGCTCGCCAAATCCTTTTCGCCGCACAGCAGCACCGATCGTGAGCCCTCGCAGCAAAATTCCAGGTCTCTCGAATCACCAGGTCGCCAAAGGGTCCTGCAAAAAAATTTCAGTCCGAACGTTGCCTGCTACCGCCAAAGCGATTCGCACGGCATTCACATGGGCGGCTGGTTAAGCGCACCGCCATCTTGCCGACGAAACGCACCGTCTTTAGATAGGACCGATGACCGTTCCCTCGCGCCTGAAGATCAAGATACAGATCCATTCCGGCGACGAAATCGCGATGGGGCCGGGAAAAGCCGACCTGCTCGACGCAATTCGCGAACATGGTTCGATCTCGGCCGCAGGGCGCGCGATGGCCATGAGTTACCGCCGGGCATGGTTACTGGTAGACGCTATGAACCGTTGCTGGGACGCTCCTCTGGTTCAGACAGCTCCAGGAAGAGCCGCAACGAGCGGTGCTCGGCTGACTGAACTGGGAGAGGTCGTACTGAATAATTATCGCAGTTTGCAGGATAGCATTGCCCGCGCCGCGTGCGGCACCGATTACGATACCCTTGCTGCCCGGTTGCTGTCCGAGCCGCGCACTTCGCAGAAGGGCTGACGCTCAAGGCGGCAGCTTGCAATCGCCCCCACGCGATATACTGTCGAATACGATATGCATTCCCGGAGATTTTTGATGCGCAATTTCGTCGCTCTGTTGCTGGCGGCACTTGTCGCCATCTCCGGAGCCGCTGCGCCCGTCAGTGCGGCAGCCAGCGGTCAACCGCCCCTCGTCCTTGCTGCGGCCAGTCTGCAGGAATCGATGAATGCCGCTGCCGATGCATGGGCACACAAAGGGCATCCACGCCCACGCATCTCGTTTGCGGCTTCTTCTGCTCTTGCCCGACAAATCGCTTCGGGCGCACCGGCGGATATCTTCGTCTCCGCAGACGAGCCCTGGATGGATGACGTGCAGTCCAAAGGGCTGGTACGCAAAGCCACGCGGGTTTCGTTCCTGCGCAACGAACTGGTGCTGATCGCTCCACGTTCGAGCAATGCACGCGTGCGCATCGGGCGCGGCATGCCGCTGGCCCAGGCGCTCGGCAACGGGCGGCTTGCCATCGCCGATCCCTCGGGTGTGCCGGCAGGGATCTACGGCAAACAAGCGCTGACCCGCCTCGGGGTGTGGATCTCGGTGCAGGACCGCCTCGCTCCGGGCGATAGCGTACGCGGCGCGCTCGCTCTGGTGAGCCGCGGTGCCGCGCCGCTCGGTATCGTCTATGCGACAGATGCCCGGGCCGATCCCGGCGTTCGCATAGTTGGCACATTCCCTCCAACGAGCCACGATCCGATCAGTTACCCGGTAGCCACACTCAATGCTTCGCGAAACCCTGAAGGCGAAGCTTTCCGCCGCTATCTTGTTTCGGCCGAGGGCAAGGCAATATTCCGCCGCTTCGGCTTTGGCACCAGGTAAACTGCAACGTGAATTGGCTTGCGCCGGTCGAATGGGAAGTCCTGCTCCTCTCGCTGAAGGTCGGTGCAGCGGCCATCGCGGCTGCGCTACCGGCCTCCTTCGCACTTGCCTGGACCCTCGCACGGTGGCGTTTCCCGGGCAAAGTGCTTGTAGATGCCATGGTCCACCTGCCACTGGTACTACCCCCGGTAGTGACGGGGTGGCTATTGCTGATCGTCCTCAGCCCGGCCGCCCCGTTCGGCGGATTTCTCGAGCGATGGTTCGGCCTGACCTTCCTGTTTCGATGGACCGGTGCGGCACTCGCGGCCGCAGTCATGGCGCTACCGCTGATGGTCCGCGCAATGCGGCTATCCCTGGAAGGGGTCGATCCACGCCTGGAAGGCGCCGCGCGTACACTGGGAGCCGGGCGATGGCGTACATTTGCAACCGTGACGCTACCCCTCAGTGCGAACGGTGTTCTGGCAGCGCTGGTCCTGGGTTTTGCCCGCTCGGTCGGCGAGTTCGGTGCGACGATCACCTTCGCCTCCAATATTCCAGGCGAAACGCAGACGCTACCTCTTGCCATATACAGCGCGCTACAAATCCCCGGCTCGGATATGCAAGTCGCACGACTGGCGGGACTGTCTGTGCTACTGTCAGTCGGTGCGCTGGTGCTGTCCGAATGGCTTGCCAGGCGCAGCGGCCAGGAAAAGGGCCGCCATGTCATTTGACGTCGCCCTCACCCTGATACGCGGCGAGCGGCGCTTGAATTACGGCTTTACAGCGGGACCGGGGCTCACTGCGCTGTTCGGCTCATCAGGCGCCGGCAAGACGAGTCTGCTTGACGCGGTCGCCGGCTTGCTGCGTCCCGCAGAGGGGCGCATTTCAGTTGCTGGAAAGCCCCTTTTCGACAGGGCCGCCAGCATCGACATCAAGCCCGAAAAACGGCGTTGCGGCTACGTGTTCCAGGATTTGCGCCTGTTCCCACACCGCTCAGTCCGCCGCAACCTTGAATTCGGCCTCCGGAAAGGTGTCACGCTGGACTGGAGCCACACCCTCGACCTGCTGGGTATCGCGCACTTGCTGGACCGTATGCCTGCGACATTGTCCGGCGGCGAGGCTCAGCGCGTCGCAATCGGGCGGGCATTGCTATCCACTCCCGAGTTCCTGCTGATGGACGAACCCCTCGCCTCGGTGGATCTTGCGCGACGCGAGGAAATCCTGCGCCTCATAGAGCGCATTCGCGATGAGTTGCGCCTGCCGATCCTCTATGTCAGCCACGATCGCGCCGAAGTCGAACGGCTGGCACAGACGATAGTGCCGATCGGGACCGACGCGGCGTGAAAGCGCTGCAGGACTGCTAACGAGACTTGTCAGTTCTCTCGTACGGTATCCCCGCTTATGGGCAACGCGCGAATATGGAGGGAAACGATGCGGATTTTAGTGGTGGGACCAACGGGCCGCACAGGCAGTCATGTGATCGATGCACTGCGTACCCGCGATCCCGAAGCTAATATTCGCGGGCTCTGTCGTTACCCTCACGAACCCGCAAGGGCAATCGAAACGGTTCCGGGCAATCTCGATACAGGTGCCAAGGCCCGAGCGATCGAGACCGTGCCCGGAAACCTCGACACCGGAACCCGAAAAGCGCGTGCAATCGAAACCGTTCCCGGAAATCTCGATACCCGAACCGCCACAGCGCGCGGCATCGAGACCGTCCCAGGCAACCTCGATACAGGGACCCAGAAGAAGCGCGCCATCGAACTCGTCGTAGATTCGCTCGAAGGCAGCATCGCCGTATCGCGGGCCATCGAGACCGTGCCCGGAAACCTCGACACCGGAACCCGCCGGGCGCACGCCATCGTCTGCCTGACCGGCGATCTCGAAAATCCCGTCGACCGGGCAAAAGCGGTCGAGGGTATCGATATCGTGATCCACTATGCACCGGCATTCCACCCTCGCGAAACAGCGATCGGAACTGGCATGATCGACGCAGCAGTTGCAGCCGGCGTCTCGCGATTTATTTACGTCTCCACTCTCCATGCCCAGGTTGCAAGCGTGCCTGGCCATGCCGCCAAGCTAGTCGTCGAGGCTTATCTTGCTGAATCGAACCTCGAATGGACCATTCTGCGCCCACAGAACTACATGCAGAACATCGATGTCTCCGGGGTTCTCGCGACGCACCGGCTGGACTTGCCCTTCCCGCTGACGATGCGGCAGAATTATCTCGATATAGCCGACCTTGCCGAAGTCGTTGCCAAGGTCGCCGATGAGGATGGGCACGCCTTCGCGACTTACGATCTGGCTAACGATGAAGCGCTCAGCACGGTCGAGATCGCCGCACTGATTACTACCGTGAGCGGCCAGCCGGTCAACCCGGGGGAACTGCCGGTCGCGCAACTGGTCGCCGGGCTGGAAACGGCAGGCCCCGCCTTCGCTTACGTCGCCGACGCGGTCACGCGCCTCAACGCATGGCAGGCCCGCAGCGGCGGCCGGGGCAACCCCGGCGCGCTGCGCTGGCTGCTCGGCCGAGAGCCTGCCAGCTTTGAGGACTACGTGCGCCGCAGCCTAAGCGAATAGATCAGGCCGCGCCGATCAGTTCGCGGCCGATGAGCATGCGGCGGATTTCGTTCGTACCTGCGCCGATGTCGAGCAACTTGGCATCGCGCAGGTAGCGTTCGACCGGCCAGTCCTTCGTATAGCCCGCGCCGCCCAGCGCCTGCACCGCCTCGCCCGA
>JASGGD010000173.1:0-10713 GCA_047605225.1 Novosphingobium sp. | reverse complement strand
CTCCACCACCCGCTACGCGGGCGGTCCCCCTCCCCATTGCTTCGCAACGGGGAGGATCTCTCTCCACCACCTGTGCAAATCGACAGGTAGGACGCAGCGCGATCCGATGCATAGTGATCTCCGGAAGACGGCCACGCAAAGATTCACGGCCGCACCGGGAGGATAGACTGATGGCATCCGCACATGTCCGCGGAGCGCGGAGCAACGCGCTCTTCAAACTCGCATTCGCATCCAGCGCCCTGACTTGCATCTCTGCTCCTGCCTTCGCGCAGGACGCCGCCCCGCAAGCGGCCGATACCGCCGTCGTCGATCCGAACGAGATCATCGTCTCGGCCCGCCGCCGCTCGGAAACGCTGCAGGAAACCCCGATCGCCATCACCGCCGTCAGCGCGGCGATGCTGGAGAACAAGGCGTCGGCCAACATCGGCGACCTGCAGGGCGCCGCGCCGGGCCTGCTCATCACCCAGCAGAATTCGGGCGCGCAGGCGGCCAACATCTCGATCCGCGGCCTGACTTACGCCGACATCGAGAAGTCGCAGACCCCGACCGTGGGCGTCGTCGTCGACGGCGTGACGATCGGCACCAACACCGGCCAGTTGCAGGACGCCTTCGACATCGCCCAGATCGAAGTGCTGCGCGGCCCGCAGGGCACGCTGTTCGGCGCCAACACGATCGGCGGCGTCATCAACATCACCCGCACCAAGCCGACCATGGAACCCGGCGCCAAGGCCGAGTTCACTTACGGCCGCTGGAACACCTGGGCCGGCAAGGCCATCGTCAACTACGGTGACGGCGAGACCTGGGGCATCAAGGGCTGGTACTTCCACAACGAGAGCGACGGCTTCTATCGCAACGCCATCCGCGACACCCGCGCGGGCGGCAGCAAGGCCGATGCCTATGGCGCGGCGCTGCTGTTCGAGCCTACCGGATCGGGCTTCGACGCCCAGCTTTCGGTCGAGAACGTGGTGCAGGAATTCGAGCCGGTCGTCAGCAACCTGACCAACAGCACCGAGCTGTTCTGCGGCCTGATCCCCGCCGAACAATGCGGCCGCAACAACACGACCGACCTCTACACGGTGTTCACGCTGCCCGCGAAGAGCAAGTACCGCGCGCCTAACGCCACGCTGCAGATGAACTATGACCTCGGCGGCATCAAGCTCAGCTCGATCACCGGCTGGCGCCACAGCAAGGAAGCGCAGACGCAGGATTTCGACGGTTCCTCCAGCGACCTCTACTACGTCGATCGTCGCCAGCGCTACACCCAGTGGAGCCAGGAACTGCGCGCAGCAGGCAACCTGTTCACCGGGTTCGACTATGTCGTGGGCGGCTACTACTTCCATTCGAAGTACAGCCTGACGCAGTGGACGCGCTTCTTCGGCTTCGATCCCTCGATCCCGCCGATGGAGTTCGACACCAACGCCCAGACCAACATCGGCAAGACCACCAGCTACGCCTTCTTCGGCGACTTCAACTGGGCCTTCGCCGACAAGTGGCGCCTGTCCTTCGGCGGTCGCTGGAGCCATGACAACAAGAAGCTGACCAACAGCTTCGCCACGGCGGGCCTGATCGGTTCCGGCGACGCGAACTTCACCAAGTTCACGCCCAAGGTCGGCATCGACTGGCGCCCCAGTCCCGATACCATGCTCTACGCCAGCTGGTCGCGCGGCTATCGTTCGGGCGGCTTCAGCCCCCGCGCCGCCACCGCCGCGACCGCCAGCACGCCGTTCCAGCCCGAGACCGTGGACGCTTACGAAGTCGGCGCCAAGCTCGGACTGTTCGACCGCATGCTGGAACTGAACGTCGCGGGCTACGTCTCCGACTACAAGGACATGCAGCAGAACCTGACGGTGCCCGGCGGCCCGCTCGGCAACCAGACGATCACCGGCAACGTGCCCGGCGGCGCGATCATCAAGGGCATCGAGGCCGACGCCACCCTGCGCATCACGCCGGAGTTTCGCATCACCGCCTCGACCGCATACATGAAGTCGCACTTCCGCAACTTCGTGACTTGCGGCGCCTATGCGGCGGGGACAGCGGCTGCCAACAGCTGCGGCACGGGCCTCGTTCCCTTCGACTACTCGGCCAACCGCCTGATCTATGCGCCCAAATTCACCGCCTCGATCAACGCCGACTACGAAGTGCCCACCAGCTTCGGCAAGATCGTCGCCACGGGAGGCTGGCGCCACATCAGCCCCTATGACGAGCAGATCTCGCAAGGCTCCCTCACCCCGACGCTGAACGGCGCGGGCGAAGTGACCGACGTTACCGTCAACGGCAACGACCCGCGCGTGCGAACCACCACGCAGGATCTCATCGATGCCAGCCTGACCGTCAACTTCGACATGGGCGACAAGGAAGTCTACTTCCGCGTCTTCGGCCGCAACCTCGCCAACGAGAAGACCTCCACCCACGCATTCACCGTGGCGGGGCTGTTCTCGTTCGGCATGGCGCTGGAACCGCGCACCTACGGCGCGACCGTCGGCGTGAAGTTCTGACCTGTTACCCCGGCGGGGGAAAACGGGGTGTCCGGCATTCCCCTGCCGGACACCCCTAACTTTGAAGAAGGAGTACATGCAATGGGCCGTCTCGAAGGCAAGATCACTCTGGTAACCGGCGCGGGCAATGCGCGGGGCCTCGGCGCCGCCACCGCGCAGCGCTTCGCGGAGGAAGGTGCCTTCGTCTACGTCACCGACCTCAGGCTGGAAGACGCCGAAGGCGTCGCCGCGTCGATCCGCGAGGCAGGCGGCCAGGCCGAAGCCTGTGCGCAGGACGTGACCAGCGAAGCCTCGTGGGACGAGGTGATCCAGACCATCGAGCAGGGCCACGGCCGCCTCGACGTGCTGGTGAACAACGCCGGGATCGCCATTCTCAAGCCGCTGCAGGAACTCTCGCTCGCTGATTGGGAGAAGCAGAACAAGGTCAACCTCGACAGCGTGTTCCTCGGCACCCAGCGCGCCGTGGCACTGATGCGCAAGGTCGGACATGGCGGCTCGATCGTGAACCTGTCGTCGATCGGCGGGCTGGTCGGCGTGCCGATGTGCGGAGCCTACGGCGCGGCCAAGGGCGGCGTGCGGCTGTTCTCCAAGGTCGTCGCGCTGGAATGCGCGGCCGAGGGCATCCGCTGCAACTCGGTCCATCCCGGCATGATCGAGACCGCGATGCAGGACGTGGCCCGGCGCGACAATCCGGAAGGCTTCAAGGAGATCGTCGGCGGCATCCCGATGAAGCGCATGGGCAGCCCGGTGGACATCGCAAACATGAACCTGTTCCTTGCCAGCGACGAGGCGAACTACATCACCGGCTGCGAATTCACCGTAGACGGCGGCGTGACCGCGATGTGATCACTCCTTGTCCTCCCCGTCGCGCAGCGATGGGGAGGGGGACCGCCGACGCAGTCGGTGGTGGAGGGGGAAAGCATGCCCCCTCCGTCAGCCCTTCGGGCTGCCACCTCCCCATTGCTTCGCAACAGGGAGGATTGCGGCACTTGCAGTCCACGGCGCCCCGCTCTACCGCGCCTCATGGCCAAAGCAGACCGTCTCGAACGCCTCGACACCCGCCGCGCCGACCTTGAGGTCGATTACCGCGAGGCGCTGATCGCCGCGCTCAAGGTCTGTGCGGCAGGCAAGTGGGGCCTGTTCGACCACAACGCCGACCGCACCGCGCGCGCCGCCGTGGCCCCGACGATCGCCGAACTGACCGAACTCGCCGAGGAAATCGACGCTGCGCGCGAGGCCCTGTTCATGGAGCCCTTCGAACTCCACCAGGAATTCCTGCGCCAGCGCGGCCCGGTGGACTCGCAGGCCGTGGGCGAGCCCAAGCAGGCCCGCGCCTGGCTGGAACGGCTTAGCGCCTGAGCCCCGCTTCCTCCCCCTTGGGGAGGGGGACCATGCGCAGCATGGTGGAGGGGCACAGGCGGTTTACGCGAGATTGGCGGTTGACGAGAGGCCGCGTCATTCGGCGCGTGCCCCTCCACCACTCTTCGAGTGGTCGCCCTCCCCGTTCGGGGAGGATTTACAGCTTCACCACCACCTTGCCGATGTTCTTGCCGGTCAGCATCCGCTCGTAAGCGGTGAGGACATTGCCCAGCCCGGCCGTCTCGTCGAAGCGAACCGCCAGCTTGCCCTCATCGAGCCATTCGCGCAGCTGCGGCATGAACTCCGCGCCGCGATGGAGGAAGTCGGGGATGAAGAACCCCTCGATCCGCAGGCGCCGCATCAGCACCTGATCGAACTTCGCCGGTCCCGGCATCGGCGCGTCGGTATCATAGCCCGCAACCATCCCGCAGACAGCCACGCGCCCGTAATGCGCCATATTGCCCAGCACCGCATCGAGGATCGGGCCGCCGACGTTGTCGAAGAACGCATTCACCCCGCCCGGCACCTCGGCAAGCCGCGCCGCGACGTCCTCATTGCGGTAGTCGATCGCCATGTCGACGCCGACCTCTTCGGTCAGGTAGCGGCACTTGTCCGCCCCGCCCGCGATGCCGACGACTTTCGCGCCAAGGTTGCGCCCGACCTGACAGGCGAGGCTTCCCGTAGCCCCCGCCGCCGCCGAGACGACCAGCCACTCGCCCGGCTTCACCGCCGCGACTTCCTTGACGCCGACATAGGCGGTCCAGGCATTCATGCCCAGCGCGCCGAAATGCTGGCGCGGATCGGCGACCGTCTCGTCCACCACTTCAAGGCCCGTCAGCGCCGGGACTACGGTAGCGACGTCCGCCCACTGCCCGAAGCCGCGCACCAATGCGCCGACCGGATAGCCCGCGTCCGCGCTCTCGATCACCCGGCCGAGCACGAGGCCGACCATCTTCGATCCCAGCGGCAGCGGCGGCTGATAGCCGTCGGTGCGCGGGCTCATCCACATGCGCGTGCCCGCGTCCATCGACAGCCACTCGACGGCGATGCGCACCTCGCCATCGGCCAGCGGCGGGCAGTCTTCGTCCTGCAGGCTGAGGAAACGGGCGAAATCGGTATTTCCTTCGGGGTGGCGATCCAGTCGCCAGAAACGGCAGCGCGTCAATTCAGGTCTCCTCTGGCCGACCCTCGCGCGCAGGCCCGCCGAGGCCACCTGTCCAAACTGATAGGGCTATCCGTTTGCACAGGACTCCTCCCGACCACGACGGGTCTAACGAGCAGGCAAGAACGATTACAAAAATGGGAGGTTTCTGAAATGCGAGTCCCCAAATCCGTCCTGCTCGTCTCCACGGCACTGACGATGGTGGCGACCCCGGCCATGGCTCAGGACGCAGGCGCGCAGGCCCCTGCCGCCGCGCCTCAGGATGACACCGCGCAGCAGCAAGGCGGCCTCAACGACATCATCGTCACCGCCCGCAAGCGGCAGGAGACGGTGCAGGACGTTCCCGTCGCCGTCACCGCCATCTCCGCCGAGCAGATCGCCACCCGCGACGTCACCAGCGTCGAGAAAATCACCGCGATCGCGCCGCAGTTCAGCGTCGGCCGCGCCTCCAACGGTTCGGGCGCGCAGCTCACCTTGCGCGGCATCGGCTCGTCCTCGACCTCGATCGGTATCGAGCAGTCGGTCGCGGTCGTCGTGGACGGCGCCTATTACGGCCAGGGCCGCGTCATCAACGAGGGCTTCTTCGACCTTGCCCGCGTCGAAGTGCTGAAAGGCCCGCAGGCGCTGTTCTTCGGCAAGAACGCGACCGCAGGCGTGATCTCGATCACCAGCGCCGACCCGACCGCCACGTTCGAAGGCATGGTCAAGGGCGGCTACGAGATCAAGAGCCAGCAGTACCGCATGGAAGGCTACGTCTCCGGCCCGCTGAGCGACACTCTCGGTTTCCGTCTGGCCGCGCGCTACACCAAGATGGACGGCGGCTATTATCGCAACGTCGCCGATCCCATCAACTATACCGAGATCGATTCCGCCAGCATCCTTGCAGGCGGTGCTGGCGATGCGACCACCCACGTCGCCCAGCCCGCCGCACGCAAGGCCCCCGGCGAAGAGGAATTCCTCACCCGCGCCACCCTGAAGTGGGAACCGACCGACCGCTTCACCGCCACCCTCAAGGGCAGCTTCGACCAGAGCACGGTCAACAACTCCTCGTGGAACTACGTGGCCTACCGGTGCGGCGACGGCGATACCTCGCAGCTCAACGGCTATGCCTGCGGCAAGGACTTCGTCACTCACCAGAACAACATGCCCGCCGACATCGCCGCAACGTATCCTTACGCGAAGAAGGACGGCTCGCTCTACAACAAGTACCGTTCGGCGGGCGGCACCCTGAACCTGACCTACGACGCGGACCAGTTGCAGCTGTCCTCGGTCACCAACTACCAGTGGAACAACAACCGCTGGGCCTGCGCCTGCGATTTCCAGTCGGGCGGCAGCGAGAACGGCATCGGCCCGACCTGGGCGACCGAGAATTCCTCGTGGAAGGCGTTCAGCCAGGAACTGCGCGCGCTGTCGCAGTTCGACGGGCCGTTCAACTTCATGGTGGGCCTGCTCTACCAGAAGACGCGGCGTGACTTCGACCAGTTCGTGCTGACCGGCGGCGTCTCCAACTCGGACGCACCCGCAGGCTACGAATACGTCACCACCGCCAAGAACAGCTTTACCAAGGGCGAGACGATGGCCGTGTTCGGCCAGGCGACCTACAAGATCCTGCCGAGCCTCGAACTCGCAGGCGGCGTGCGCTACACCGACGAGACGAAGAACAGCTTCTTCACCCAGCCCTACAACAACCCGCTGGTGCTGGGCATCTTCCGCGACCAGAACGACCCCGACGGCCTTGGCGAAGTGACGGCACGCCAGCACTTCACCAACTGGTCGCCCGAAGCCACGCTGACGTGGAAGCCGACGCCCGACCTCATGGTCTACGGCGCCTACAAGACCGCCTACAAGTCGGGCGGCTTCTCCAACGGCGGCATCAACTCGAAGTTCTCGACCGATCCCACCGCCGACCTCACCTTCGATCCGGAGAAGGCGGAAGGCTTCGAGATCGGCTTCAAGTCCACCCTGCTCGATCGCCAGCTGCGCTTCAACGTGACGGCGTTCAGCTACAAGTACAAGAACCTGCAGGTCGACTTCTTCAACTCGCCGATCTTCGCGTTCCAGACCCTCACCGCCGACGCGCGCACCAAGGGCGTCGAGGCCGAGTTCGAGTTCGCGCCCAACGGCATCGCCGGGCTCGATATTCACGGCTCGATCAACTACGACAAAGCGACCTACACCGACTTCCCGCTGGCGCCGTGCTACGCGGGCCAGACCCCGGCGGAAGGCTGCAACCTGTCGGGCAACAGCCGCCAGGACCTGAGCGGCGCGCCGCTTTCGGTGGCTCCGCGCTGGACCGGCAACCTCGGCATCGGGTATGAAATGTCGGTCGGATCGGCGAACAAGCTGGGCTTCAACATCGATAGCAAATATTCGGCCAGCTACCTCGCTTCCGGCTTCGGCAACCCGCTGTCGCGCCAGAGCAAGTACGTGACGCTCGACGCCGGCATCCGCTTCGGCGCCGAGGACGACAACTGGCAGATCGCGCTGATCGGCAAGAACCTGACCAACCGCTTCTACGTAACCGGCGTGGTCGACGGCCCTTCGACCGGCGGCGGCACCGGCACCGCGGCGGGTGTCAAGGCGGACCAGCTCGGCTTCGGCACCCTGCCCCGCACCGTCATGGTGGAAGTGACCAAGCGGTTCTGAATTGCAGCCCCATCGGTTCCGGACCTGATCCTGAACCGATGGGGCTTCGACAAGCTCAGCCTGAGCGGATTTTAAAGATTTTCTCTTAAAACCGCTCGGGCTGAGCTTGTCGAAGCCCCATCAGCACAACGCTCATTTGTTGCGCCGCAGCGCAACTTTTCCGTAGGCGCAGGCACAATCCGGCGCTAGTCCAGCGGGCATGACAGAACCGGCGCGGTTCCCGCCGACGCCGCGAAAGGACCGCCCGATGAAGACCCGCATTCTTGCCGCGCTGCTGCTCTGCGCCGCGCCTCTCGCCATCGCTGCCACCGAGCCCGCAGGCATCAACGAAGCCGCGATGGACAAGGCCGTGAAGCCCGGCGACGAGTTCTACCTGTTCTCCAACGGCGCGTGGCTGGCCAAGGCCGAAATCCCCGCCGACCGCAGCCGTATCGGCGCCCACACCGTCGCCGCCGACGAGACCGAGCGCCAGCAGACCGCGCTCATCGAGAAAATCCTGAGCGCAAAGCAGAAGCCCGGCACCGACGAGGCGAAGATCGGCGACTACTGGCGCGCCTACCTCGACACCGCCACGATCGACAAGCTGGGCATCACCCCGCTCAAGGCCGACCTGACGCGCTACGCGGCGATCAAGGACAAGGCGGCGCTGGTGAAGGTGCTGGGCGACCAGACCGAGGCTGACCTCGACCTGTTCAATAACAACAACGACATGTCGACCGAGAACCTGTTCGGCCTGTTCATTACCAAGGCGCTCAAGAGCGACGAAGTGGTGCCCTACCTGTTCCAGGGCGGCATCGCCCTGCCCGACCGCGAATACTACGTCTCGGCCGAGCCGCGCATGGTCAAGATCCGTGCCGACTACCTCAAGTACATCGCCGACCTGCTGCGCCTGTCCGGCCTCGACCAGCCCGAGGCGCGCGCCGCGCGCATCCTCGCGCTCGAAACCAAGATCGCGCAGGCCCACCCAAGCAAGGCCGACACCGCCGACTTCACGCAGGGCGGCACCCTGTGGACCCGCACCGAGTTCGCCGCGAAGGCCCCTGGCATGGACTGGGACGCCTACTTCACCGCCGCGCACATGCCCGCGCAGCAGACTTTCGACGTCTACAGCCCCGGCGCTATCACCGGCCTCGCCGCGCTCGTCGGCTCGGAGCCGCTGGACGCCTGGAAGGACTGGCTGGCCTTCCACCGCATCAATGCGCAGACCGACGTGCTGCCGGGCAAGTTCGACGCCCTGCACTTCGCCTTCTTCGACACCAACCTGTCCGGCACGCCCGAGCAGAAGACGCGCGAGAAGCGGGCGCTGGCCTCGGTCAACAGCGACCTCGGCATGCCGTTCGGCAAGCTCTACGTGCGCGAATACTTCCCGCCCGCCGCCAAGGCGCAGGTCGAGGACATGTCCACCCGCATCAAGCACGCCTTCGCCCGCCGCATCGACGCGCTCGACTGGATGAGCCCGGCGACGCGCACCGAAGCCAAGGCCAAGCTGGAAGGCATGGTGGTCGCGGTCGGCTATCCCGACGTGTGGCCCGACACCTCGATGATCGTCATCAAGCCGGGTCAGGCTTACGCCAACCGCATGTCGGCGATCCACGGCTACACGCTCCAGCAGATTTCCAAGCTGGGCAAGCCGCAGGACCGGGGCGAGTGGTGGATGACCCCGCAGCTGGTCAACGCGGTGAACCTGCCGGTGCAAAATGCGCTGAACTTCCCCGCCGCGATCCTGCAGAAGCCGTTCTTCGATCCGGCCGCCGACCTCGCCTCCAACTACGGCGCGATCGGCGCGGTGATCGGGCACGAGATCAGCCACAGCTTCGACGCCAGCGGCGCCGCGGTGGACGGCAACGGCATCCTGCGCGACTGGTGGACGAAGGAAGACCTCGCCCACTTCGAGACGCAGACGCAGGCTCTGGTCGCGCAGTACGACGCCTATCAGCCGTTCCCCGACCTGCACCTCAACGGCAAGCTGGAACTAGGTGAGAACGGCGCCGACGTCGCCGGCCTCGCCGCAGCCTACGACGCCTACCGCGAGGCGCTGGGCGGCAAGGAACTGCCCGTGATCGACGGCTACACCGGCGACCAGCGCTTCTTCATCGCCTTCGCCCAGAGCTGGGGCGACAAGACCCGCGAAGGCGCCCTGCGCCGTCAGGTCATCGGCAATCCCCACGCACCGGGCCAGTACCGCGCGCTGACCGTGCGCAACATCGATGCCTGGTACAAGGCGTTCGGCATCAAGGCAGGCGACGCGCTGTATCTGCCGCCCGAAAAGCGCGTGAAGCTTTGGTGATGTGAATGGGGCGGGGTGGAGAGACACCCCGCCCGCTTTACCCGTCATGCTCGCGAATGCGGGGATGACTCAAAGGTAGCGCCCGGCCGATGGGGTTTCGACAAGCTCAGCATGAGCGGGTTTGAGAAGTTTATACCTACCCCCCGCTCACCCTGAGCTTGTCGAAGGGTCACAGCCGATCCCCTCGGTATCACACCCCGCGCGGGGCGTGCTGGCGGTGGATGTTGCGGAACGAGCGGCTCTTGAACAGCCACTTGCCGTCGATCTTCACGCAAGTGTCCTCATAGACCCCGCGATCGCGCATGGTGGTACCGTCCTGATCGTAGACCTCGGAGGTGTAGCTGCGCATCACCGCGCTGTCGCCGCTGACCTCGACCGAGCCGGGCCATGCCTCGAACATGATGCCGGGATAGGCCTTCATCGCCTCGATCCACATGGCGACGATGGCCGGGCGGCCCTTGGTGGTGCCCAGTTCCGGATAGTCCGGCAGCGACCATTCCGCATCCTCGGCCCAAGTCGCGCCCCAGGCTTCCGAGTCGCGGCGCGTCACCGCATCGGCATAAGTCTCAAGCAGTTCGCGAATGGCGAGGCGGTCCTCGAACGGGCCGGTGAAGGGCATTTCAGCATTCTCCCATGTCGTTTCGGGAAGATGCTAGCCGCTGCTCCGGCGTGCGAAACTATGCCTTGTGCGAGTAATCCGTTTCCCGGTTCGTCATTGCGAGCGTAGCGAAGCAATCCAGGGCAGTTGAACGCCGCCCTGGATT
>JASGGD010000172.1:0-10738 GCA_047605225.1 Novosphingobium sp. | reverse complement strand
GGCACCGGCCCACGCCCCCACCCGGCCTCCCACTAGTGTATCCTTGATGG
This sequence comes from Novosphingobium sp., assembly GCA_047605225.1. Taxonomy (GTDB): domain Bacteria; phylum Pseudomonadota; class Alphaproteobacteria; order Sphingomonadales; family Sphingomonadaceae; genus Novosphingobium. The sequence continues at coordinate 10,688 of JASGGD010000172.1, read as the reverse complement.
GAGGCCGGGTGGGGGCGTGGGCTGGTGCCGCAATTCTCAACATACACGTCAAGCCTCGGCTCCGACCCTGTCCGGAGCCGGGACATTAAGCCTTTGTTTGCCATTGGCGGCTAGGATTATGGGCCAAAGCACGGTAGTTTGCCGCGCAATGGCGGCACGATCGTGACGTGCATTTCGAAACGCCCGGACGAAGATCGCATGAACCAAGGTGAAAATCGGCAGATCGCGCGCGACAGCCTGTTCCTCATGGCTGACCTTCGCGTGGACGGTCTCGACGGCGATTTCCGGATCAAGGTCCGCAATCTCTCGGCAGGCGGCATGATGGGCGAAGGCACCGTGCGCGTCGTGCGCGGCACCGTCGTCTCGGTCAACATCCGCAACATCGGCTGGGTCGAAGGCTCGGTCGCATGGGTGCAGGAAAACCGCTTCGGCGTCGCTTTCCGGGAAGACATCGATCCCCGTCTCGCCCGCGCGCAAGCCAGTCAGGCGGGCAAGGTCGAGCACATGACGCCGGACTACCTGCGCAACTATCAGGCGCCCACCACCGACGCGACGCTGCTGCGCAAGATCTGAGCGCGCAGGCGGAAAATTCCCGCGCGCCGGTTGCGGGGCTCGGGAAATCGGCTACTCCCTGTTCCATGCTGTCCAAGCGCCAAGCCTCGCGGGTGCTGGCCGTTGCGGCCGCCTTCATGCTCGCCTCCTGCAGCGGCTACGACAATTCGGCGCTGGGCGTTGCCGTGGTCGGGGAGCCGAACGATCCCTTTTCCGAAAGCGCCGATCTTTCGGCAGGAGCGGTACTCGTCCGCGCCTCGACGGTGGAGGGGCTGGTCGCCTTCGACGATGGGGGCCGTGTCATCCCGGCGCTTGCGGATCGCTGGATCGTCACGGACGACGGCCAGAGCTACATCTTCCGCCTGCGCGACGGGAACTGGGCGACCGGAGAGCCGATTACTGCCGATTCGGCGCGCCGCGCGCTCAATGCCGCGCTCAAGACGCTCGACGACGGGCCGCTGGCGCATGACCTTGCGGGCATCGACGAGATTCGCGCCATGGCCGGACGTGTCATCGAGATCCGTCTCAACCGGCCGATGCCCTATCTGCTCCAGCTTCTCGCCCAGCCGGAACTGGGGCTCTACCGCAAGGGGCAGGGCACCGGCCCGATGACCGTGACCCGCGCGGGCGGCATGGCGACGCTCAGCGCGATCGATCCAGCGAAGCTGGGCATGCCGCCGATCGACAAGTGGGCCGAGCGTACGCGGCAGATTCACTTGCGCGCACTCCCGGGCGCGCAGGCGGTCGCGGCGTTCAACGACGGCAGCGTCGATCTCGTGCTGGGCGGGCGCCTGCAGGATTTCCTGCAGACCCGTTCGGTCGGTATCCTGCGCGGGACGATTCAGCTCGACCCGGTCGTCGGCCTGTTCGGCCTGCACGTGATGAATGACAAGGGGTTCCTGTCCGAGCCCGCCAACCGCGAGGCGCTGGCCATGGCGGTGGACCGCGAAGGGCTGATCGCGCCCTTCGGCGTCGGCGGCTGGTCCGCCACCACCCGCATCGTCACGCCCAGCCTCGACGGCGACCTTGGCACCATCGGCGAACGCTGGGGCGAGCAGACGCTGGACGAGCGCCGGGCAGTGGCCACGGCGCGGGTGCGGGCATGGCATGGATCGTCGGGGGCGGTGCCGTCGGCCCCGCAGCCGCCGGCGGCAGGTGCGCCCCAACCGGCAGTGCACCGCGTCCGCCTGACGCTCCGGCTGCCCGAGGGGGCTGGCTCCACAGTCCTATTCAACCGGCTGGCCGCCGACTTCGCGGCGATCGGCGTCGGCCTCGACCGGGCGAAGGATGCGGATGACGCCGACCTTGCGCTGGTCGACGACGTCGCCCGCTATCCGCGCGCGGCGTGGTATCTCAATCGCCTGTCGTGCCATGCGGGGCCCGGGCTCTGTTCACAGGAGGCCGATGCGCGCGTGGCCGAGGCGGCCGTTGCCGCCACGCCCGCCGAACGGGCCGCCCTGCTCACAGAGGCTGAGGCGGAACTGACCGGCGCCAACGTCTTCATCCCCTTCGGAACGCCGATCCGCTGGTCGCTGGTACGCGGCAGCGTCGACGGGTTTTCGGTGAACCCGTGGGGCTGGCATCCCTTGATGCCGCTGGCATGGCTTCCCAAATGATCGTCAGCGGCACCTGAAGCCGCTGTTCGACGAGAGGCAGTCATACGTGGTCAATCAATCGGCGCGGCGCATGGATTTCGAGCTTCCGCTCGGCAATGATCCGGTATCGGTACGCCGCCGCGTGGAAGCGCTGGAGCGCGTGCTGGAGCGAGCCTTCATGGTGCCGGGCATCCGCCGTCAGGTCGGTCTGGACGCGGTCGTGGGCCTCGTGCCCGTCGCGGGGGACGTGGTCGCGGCGGCAATGGGCCTCTACCTCGTGTGGGAGGCGCGCAACCTTGGCATGTCGAAGTGGCAACTGGCCCGCATGACCGCCAATGTCGGATTCGATACGCTGGTCGGCGCGATTCCCGTGGCAGGCGACCTGTTCGACTTCCTGTTCCGCTCGAACAGCCGCAATCTCAAGATCATCCGCAAGCACCTCGACAAGCATTACCCGCATACCCGGGTCATCGACGTCTGACCTGTCAGCGGCTATGAGGCGGGCATGAGATCCGCTTTGCTCGCCATGGCCCTGCTTTCACTGGCTGCCTGTTCGAAGTCAGACACTGCGCCCGGCCCGGGCGGCGTGACTATGGGCGAGGCACGGGCGCTCGACGAGGCGGCGGCGATGCTGGATGAACGGCGCCCGCCGCAAGAGGCCACCGCGCCGTCCGAAGCGCAGGCTACCGAGGGCGCCCAGTAGTCAGTCGAAGCTGACCTTGCCGCGCCCGGCCTTGACCGAGCCGCGCAGCTTCTTGCCCTTCAGCCGCTGTTCCTTGCCGACCCGGTTGAGGCGGCTCTTGGCGCGCTTTTCGGGCAGCTTGTGCGCCTCGGTGATCAGCTCGGCCAGCCGTTCGCGGGCGTCGGTGCGGTTCGCTTCCTGCGTGCGGAAGCGGCGCGCGGTCAGCACCAGTTCGCCGCGTGCGGTCATGCGGCTGCCCGCCAGTTCCCGGAAGCGGGCGAAGACCGGCGGGGGCAGGCGCAGGGCGTAGACGTCGAGGCGCAGTTGCACCGCCGTCGCCACCTTGTTGACGTTCTGCCCGCCGGGGCCGGTCGAGGCGATGAAGCTCTCGGTCGCGAGAGCCCAGGCGCGCTCGACGACCTCGTTCATTCGCCCTCTGCTTCCGGACCTGCTTCGGGTACCACGTCCTTGAAGCCGAAAGCGGCGAAGTCTGCGGGCAGGGGCGCGACGGCGACGATCGGCGTCTTCTCGCCGCGCGGCACCGTCAGCCCCGCCGCGTGAAGCATCGTGCGCGGCGCGCCGCTCTTGCTGCCGTAGACCGGGTCGCCCAGCAGCGGGAAGCCGAGGCCGGAGGCGGCATGGACGCGGATCTGGTGGGTGCGGCCCGTCTCGGGGCGGAATTCGACGAGGGTGACGCCACCGCGCACGTCCAGCTTGCGCCAGTGGGTGACGGCGGGCTTGCCCTTGCGCGCGGGGATCATGCGCCAGCCGTCCTTCGCGGTGCTGACCTTGGAGAGGTTGAGCGCGATCGTACCCTCGTCCTCGGCCACTTCGCCCGCCACGATGCCGAGGTAGCGCTTTTCGACCACGCGCTCCTCAAAGGCGGCGGAGAAGCGCTTGAGTGCCTTGGGATTGCGCGCCAGCAGCAGGCAGCCGGAAGTGTCCTGGTCGAGGCGGTGTACCGGCGCGGGCTCACGCTGAAAGCCGAGCTTCAGTTCGTCGAGCCGGTCCTGCAGGCTGCGGCCGCCGGCGCGGGGCGGATCGAGCGGAAGGCCCGCCGGCTTGTCGATGACGAGCGCTTCGCCGTCTTCGAAGAGGATTTCGAGTTGCATCATCGTTTCTTTCGCCTTGGGCGGCACTTGCCCACCCCGTCCGGCTAAGTCCTTCGGACCAAGCCTCCCGGCCCTCCCGCTTGCGGGAGCGCTGAATTGTTTTCTTCTCCCCTCCCGCTTGCGGGAGGGGTCGGGGGTGGGCTTTATCTCAGCCCACCGCCTCGGCAATCCGCCTGCATGCCTCGACCAGCTTGGCCTCGTCGGCCGCGAAGCTGATGCGGAAGCCGTCCTTCCCGCCGAACGCCGAGGCGGGGACGATCGCCACGCCGTGGTCCAGCAGGTGCAGCGCCAACTTTGCGTCGTCGCCGAAGCGCGTCATCAGCGGTGCGGCATCGACCATGCAGTAGAACGCGCCGTCGGGCACCGGGGTCGACAGGCCGGGGATCGCGTTGATCGCCGAAACCACCAGATCGCGCCGGGCACGGAAGCGCTCGCACCATTCGGCGAGGAATTCCTGCGGGCCTTCGAAAGCAGCGACGGCAGCGGCCTGGCTGATCGAGCAGGGGTTGCCCGAGGAGTGCGACTGCAGCCGCTCCATCGCCTTTATCAGCCATTCCGGCCCGGCGGCGACACCGATGCGGAAGCCCGTCATGGCGTGGCTCTTGGACACGCCGGAGATGGTCAGGATGCGGTCGGCCAGGTCCGGGCACAGGTTCGCCAGTGTGGCGTGCGGGCCGCCCGTATAATTGATCGGCGCGTAGATGTCGTCCGAGAGGACCATCACGCGCGTGTGATGGCGCAGCACTTCGCCGATGCCGAGCAGCGTTTCCGCAGGCAGGCAGGAGCCGGTCGGGTTGCCGGGGCTGTTGAGCAGCACCCACAATGTGTGCGGCCCGATCTGCGCTTCGAGGTCTGCGGGCGTGAAGCGGAAGTTGTCTTTTGCGTGGGTATGCAGCGGTACGACTTTGCCGCCCGCGAAACGCACGATTTCGGGATAACTGACCCACCACGGCGCGGGGACGATCACCTCGTCGCCCTCACTGATGGTGGCGAGCATGGCGTGGAAGATCGCCTGCTTGCCGCCTGCGCTGACGGTCACCTGAGAGGGCGGAACCTCGATCCCGAGGTCGCGCGCGAAGTGCAGCGCGGCGGCCTGCTTGAGCCGCGAGGTGCCGCCGACGGGGGTGTACTTCGTCTGCCCGCCGTCGAGCGCGGCCTTGGCGGCCTCCAGCACATGCGGCGGCGTATCGAAGTCGGGCTCGCCCACGGAGAGAGAGATCACGTCGCGCCCGGCTTCGCGAAGTTGGGTGGCGCGGTCGGTCATCGCCGTGGTCTGTGACGGGGCGATGCGGGAAAGGGCGGTGGACAGATGCATTGTGAGGCGTCTCTTAGAGCAGGAAGCGCCGCGTGCCCACCCCGTCCGGCTAGCTCGCTGCGCTCCCAAGCCTCCGGGCCCTCCCGCTTGCGGGAGGGGTTGGGTTTTCGCCTAAGCCAGCAACCGTGCCGGGATCAGCCCGCGCAGGGCATTGCCGATGAAGAAACCACCGGTCAGATCATCCAGCGTCAGTTGCGCTTCCACCGCGCGGCCCGAATCCAGCAGCGAACGACGCAGCACGCCCGGCAGCAGGCCGAGTGTCGCGGGCGGGGTGAGCAGCGTGCCGTCACGCTCGACGAACAGGTTGGTGAAGCATCCCTCGGTGACGAGGCCGTCGTCGCGCAGCAGGATCGCCTCGTCGGCGCCGTTGGCGCGCGCCACTTCGAGGCCCTTGTCGTAGAAGTCGCGATCGGTGGTCTTGTGGGCGAGGCGCCAGTCGCCGCTGTCCACCGGCAGGCGCAGCACCGCGACGGTCGCAGGCTCGGCAAGGGGGGCGGGCAGTTCGCTCAGTTCCAGCGAGAACGCGCCGGTACGGCCGACGACGAGGCGCAGCTTCGAAGCCGTATCCGCCTCGAAGCAGAGCGCCTGGATGGCGTTGCGCACCGCGTGCCGGTCGAACCCGAAGCCGAGCGCGGCGGCGCTCGCGGCCACGCGTTCGAGGTGCAGTTCGAGCAGCGCGATGCCCGCCTCGGGCGTGAAACGCATCGTCTCGATCAGATCGAAGTTTGCAGGCGACACGACTTCTCCGGCAACCTGCACTTGCGACTCTCGCACGAAACCCCCTTTGACCAGGCATTCCCGCCATTCGGGAAGCGCTTGCGAATCCGCGACCACGGCGGACCCGACCCCTAGGACAGCGCGACCGTCACGGTCGAGACGCAGAGTGCGGATTGCCACATTGAAAGCCGCATCGCCAGAGGGTTCGATATAGCCGATCGAACCGCAGTAAACCCCGCGCGGGGGGCGTTCGACCGCGTCGATCAGTTCCATGGCGCGGATCTTGGGCGCTCCGGTGATCGAGCCGCAGGGAAACAGCGCGCGCAGCAGGTCGAGCGCGCCGCGCTCCTCGGGCAGGGTGGCGCGCACCGTCGAGACCATCTGGTGGACGGTGGGGTAGCTCTCGATCGCGAAGGGGCTTTCCACCCGGACGCTGCCCGCCTCGGCCACGCGCGACAGGTCGTTGCGCATGAGGTCGAGGATCATCAGGTTCTCGGCGCGGTCCTTGGTGCTGGCGGCGAGATCGGCGGCCAGTGCGGCATCCTCGACGGCGTCGCGGCCGCGCGGGCGGGTGCCTTTCATCGGGCGCACTTCGACGTCGCGGCCCGACAGGGTGAAGAACAGTTCCGGCGAGAAGCTGAGGTGCCAGCGTGCGCCGTCATGGATCACCGCGCCGTATCCGGCCGCCGCACGGGGGCGCAGCGCGGCGTAGAGCGCCAGCGGGTCGCCGCTCCACGGGCCCGCGAGCGGCAGGGTAAGGTTGGCCTGATAGATGTCGCCGGCTTGAATCGCGCCGTGGATCGCGGCGAAGGCCTGCTCGTAGCCGCCCAGATCGACCTGCGGTTCGAGCGGGCCGATCGCGGGGCGCTGCGGCCCGGCGTTTGCGGCCAGCCAAAGCGGAACCTGCGCGGGGGAGAGCGCTTCGTAACCTTCGAAGGCACCGAACCAGAGCAGCGGCGCGCCGGTTTCGTGCAGCCGCCCGGAAAGGCGGGGTTCGAGGGCGAGCCCGGCCTCGTATGTCAGGTAGCCCGCCAGATGCAGGCCTTGCCGCGACAGGGCCTCAAGTCGTTCCAGCGCGGGCAGTACTTCGTCACCGCGCATCGCCGCGACGGTTTCGCGCTGGCCGCGGTAAAGCCGGGCATCGGCGGCGCCTTCGTTGCGGGCGTCATCGAGGAGGACGAATGGCTGGGTCATGGGATCGCGCGGCGCTTTAGCGCCAGTTCGCGTCTCTGCCCACCCCGCTGCGACCAACTACGCCTGCGGCTTCGTAAGTCTCGCTCCCCTGCCGCTTGCGGAAGGGGGTGGGGGTGGGCCCTTCCGCAGCGCCATCCGCCACGCTACACCGATACGGCGACAGGGCTTGGAGACGACGGGATGAGCGAGATTTTCCTCGGACTTGGCGGCAATGGCGAGCGGCAGGTGCTGCGCCTCGGCCGCGCCAACCGGCATGGCCTGATCGCGGGGGCCACCGGCACCGGAAAGACGGTGACCCTGCAGACGATCGCCGAGCAGTTTTCCGCCGCCGGGGTGCCGGTGTTCATGGCGGACGTGAAGGGCGACCTCTCGGGCGTGTGCATGGCCGGCAGCCCGCAGTTCAAGAATGCCGCCATCCTTGAATCGAGGGCGAAGGAGATCGGCATCGCCGACTATGCCTACGCCGACAATCCGGCGGTTTTCTGGGACATTTACGGCGAGAAGGGGCATCCCGTCCGCACCACGATCTCGGAAATGGGGCCGCTGCTGCTGTCCCGTTTGATGGACCTCAACGAGACGCAGGAGGGCGTCCTCAACATCGTCTTCCGCCTTGCCGATGACGAGGGACTGCTGCTGCTGGACCTCGAAGATCTGCAGTCGATGCTCGCTTACGTGGCACTCAACGGCACCCAACTGACCACTAAGTACGGCAACGTGTCCAAGGCGAGCGTCGGAACCATCCAGCGACAGCTCCTCGCGCTGGAGAGCCAGGGGGCGGCGCAGTTCTTCGGCGAACCCGCGCTGGAGATCGCCGATTTCATCAAGTGCGACGATCAGGGGCGCGGCTACATCAACGTGCTCGCCGCCGACAAGCTGATGCGCAGCCCCAAGCTCTACGCGACCTTCCTGCTCTGGCTGCTGTCCGAGCTGTTCGAGGTGCTGCCCGAAGTCGGCGACCCCGAGAAGCCCAAGCTGGTGTTCTTCTTCGACGAGGCGCACCTGCTGTTCGACGATGCGCCCAAGGCGTTGCAGGACAAGGTCGAGCAGGTCGTCCGTCTCGTCCGGTCGAAGGGCGTCGGCGTCTACTTCGTCACGCAGAACCCGATCGACATTCCCGAGGAGATCGCCGGGCAGTTGGGCAACCGCGTCCAGCATGCACTGCGCGCCTTCACGCCGCGCGACAAGAAGGCGATCAAGGCGGCCGCCGATACCTTCCGCATCAATCCCGAACTCGACGTCGAGGCGGCGATCACCGAGCTGAAGGTGGGCGAGGCGCTGGTCTCCACGCTGGGCGACGACGGCGCGCCTTCGGTGGTGCAGCGCACGCTGGTGGCGCCGCCGCGCTCGCGGCTGGGGCCGATCACCGACAAGGAGCGCGCGATCGTCCAGTCGATCAGCCCCTTCGAGGGCAAGTACGACACCCGCATCGACCGTGAAAGCGCCGAGGAAGTCCTCGCCGCGAAGGCCGCCGACGCCGCCGCGACCGCGCAGGAGGTCGAGGAAAAGGGTCGTGACGAGGTCGCCAAGCAGGAGCGCAAGAGCCCGGGCCTGTGGGACGGCATCGGCGAAAAGGTCGCCAAGGCCGCCGCCGGGGCCGCAGCCGCCAGTGCCGGATCGATCCTCGCGCAGACGATGCAGGGCAAGAAGAGCCGCGCCAGCCCCAAGGCTTCGGCCGCCAGCGCCGCTGCCGGAACGGTCGGCGATGCGCTGGGCAAGGCGATCGGCTTCCCCGGCCTCGGCCGCTTCGCGCGCAACCTCATCGGAGGGTTGATGCGATAGTGCGAAGGGGCGTCGTCCCGGACTCGATCCGGGACCGGTGGCGGTCCTTGGGCGGAGGCGTGCTGCGCGCGCTGCCCGGCAGGCGGTTCATGGCCAGCGGTCCCGGATCAGGTCCAGGACGACGTATCATGATGCTGCTTGTCTTGCTGTTTGGCTGGGTGGCCGGTGCAGCCCATGCTCAGCCCGTCCCGCTCGGACGGTTGGGCGACTCCGCCAGACCTGTGGCCTATCGGCTGGACCTCACCGTCGATCCGTCCCGGCCACGCTTCTCCGGGCATGTCGAGATCGACGTCAGCCTTGCTGCGCCCGCCTCCTCGATCGTGCTGCACGGGCGCGGGCTCGACGTGTCGCGCGTCGTCGCGCGGATGGAGGGCCGGTCGGTTGCCGGGCATTGGGAGCAGCTTGACCCGATCGGTGTCGCGCGCATCCGGTTCCCGCAAGCGCTGCCCGCCGGGCCGGTCACGCTGACATTCGACTACGACGCGCCTTTCGCCGATGGCCCCGCGGGCTTATTCCGCGAGCAGGTCGAAGGCGCATGGCACGTCTGGTCGCACTTCGAGGCGATCGATGCCCGCGCGGCGTTTCCGGGCTTCGACCAGCCCGGCTTCAAGACGCCCTTCACTCTCACGTTGCGTACACCGCAGGGTCTGACCGCGATCGGCAATGCGCCCGAAACCGGGCCGCCGGTGATCGAGAACGGGCTGGAGGTCCATCGCTTCACGCCCACCGCTCCGCTGCCGACATATCTTGTCGCGATCATGGTCGGGCCGTTCGCCTCGCTTGCGGGCGACGCGGGGACACTCCCACTGCGGATCGTCTCGACCCGGCAGAATGCCGACCGGCTGGCCTTCGCGCTGGACGGCACGCGCCGCATCACGAGCCTGCTCGAAGGCTACTTCGGCGCGCCGTTCCCGTTTCCCAAGCTTGACCAGATCACCACCCCGGTCCTGCCCGGCGCCATGGAGAACGCGGGCGCGGCGCTCTACCGTGACGACCTGCTGGTAATGGATGCCGGGGCGCCGGTGAGCCAGCAGCGCGCTTTCGGCACGATCGTGGCACATGAACTGGGCCACCAGTGGTTCGGCGATCTCGTCACCCCGGCCTGGTGGGACGACCTGTGGCTGAACGAGAGCTTCGCCAACTGGATCGGCTACCGCATCGGCGATGCCTGGCGGCCGGACCTTGGCATCGCCGGTGATGCGCTGGGCACCGGTTTCGAGGCGATGGAGACCGATGCGCTGCTCGCCGGGAGACCGGTGCGTCAGCCCATCACCGACAGCCGCCGCATCGATACCGCCTTCGATGCGATCACCTACGGCAAGGGCGGTCACGTCGTCGGGATGGTCGCGGCATGGCTGGGCGAGGATCGGTTCCGCGAGGGCGTGCGCCGTTACATCGCCGCGCATGCGAGCGGCAGCGCCACCAGCGAGGACTTCTTCGCCGCGCTCGCCGAGGTCGCGGGCGATCCGAAGCTGGTGCCGGCGATGCGCAGTTTCGTCGAGCAGCAGGGCGTGCCGCTCCTCGCCATGCGGCGGGACGGGGACCGGGTCATGGTGACGCAGCTGCGCTACACCACGGCGGGCGTCGCCCCGCCCGAAACGCGCTGGACGATCCCGCTTTGCCTCAGGAGAGGCGAAATACGCCGCTGCTTCATCATGGACCAGCACACGCAGAGCTTCACGCTGCCGGGCGAGGGGCCGGTGTTCCCCAATGCGGGCGGCGCCGGCTACTACCGTTTCGAG
>JASGGD010000171.1:0-10808 GCA_047605225.1 Novosphingobium sp. | reverse complement strand
GAACACCAAGATGTACTTCACCGCCGCCACCATGGTCATCGCGGTGCCGACCGGCGTGAAGATCTTCTCGTGGATCGCCACCATGTGGGGCGGTTCGGTGGAGTTCAAGTCGCCGATGGTTTGGGCGATGGGCTTCATCTTCCTGTTCACCGTGGGCGGCGTCACCGGCGTCTACCTCGCCAACGGCGGCATCGACGACGTGGTGCACGACACCTACTTCGTCGTCGCGCACTTCCACTATGTGCTGTCGCTGGGTGCGGTGACCGCGCTCTTCGCCGGGTTCTACTACTGGTTCCCGAAGATGAGCGGCCGCATGCACTCGGAGTTCCTGTCCCACGTCCACTTCTGGATCTTCTTCGTGGGCGTGAACATGATCTTCTTCCCGATGCACTTCCTGGGCCTGCAGGGCATGCCGCGCCGCTACCCGGACTACGCGGAAGCCTATACCCACTGGAACCACATCGCGACCGTGGGCTACATGGTCATGGCCTTCAGCCTGGTGATCTGGTTCATCAACATCATCTACGCCTTCACCGCAGGCAAGAAGGTGGGCGACAACTACTGGGGCGAAGGCGCGACCACGCTCGAGTGGACGCTTTCCAGCCCGCCGCCGTACCATCAGTTCGAGACCCTTCCGGTCATCGGCGAGACGGTACACCACTGATCCCCTGCAGCCGCCCCGGACATGTCCGGGGCGGTCGCTAACCTTCACCGCACGGGGCTGAGACGTTCTGGCACTCGCCTGAATCGGTCCCCGGGTGTATGGGCGGCCCATCATGACCCCCACGAATTCGATTCCTGCCACCAACGCGGCCCCTGCGGATTGGCGCGACCTGATCGCGCTGACCAAGCCGCGCGTGATGAGCCTGGTGATCTTCACCGGCCTGTGCGGCCTGCTCGCCGCGCCCGAAAGCATCCACCCCGTCCTCGGCTTCACCGCCATCCTGTGCATCGCCATGGGCGCAGGCGGCGCGGCCGCGCTCAACCAGTGGTGGGAAGCGGACATCGACGCCGGGATGAAGCGCACCGCCAAGCGCCCGCTGCCGCAGGGACGGCTGGACCGCACCACCGCGCGCGACTTCGCCGGTATCCTGTGCGCGGCATCGGTGTTCCTGATGGGCTTCGCGATCAGCTGGCTGGCTGCCGCGATCCTTGCGATCTCGATCGTCTACTACGCCGTGATCTACACGATCTGGCTCAAGCCCCGCACCCCGCAGAACATCGTCATCGGCGGCGGCGCGGGCGCGTTCCCGCCGCTGATCGGCTGGATCGCCGCGACCGGGCATATCTCGACGATGCCGGTGGTGCTCTTCGCGATCATCTTCTTCTGGACGCCGCCGCACTTCTGGGCGCTCGCGCTCTTCGTGAAGACCGAATACGCCAAGGTGGGCATCCCGATGATGCCGGTCGTTGCGGGTGAACGCTCGACCCGCCGCCAGATCCTCGCCTACGCCGTCCTGCTGCTGCCGCTCAGCGCGCTGCCGTGGTGGCTGCCGGGCAAGGAGCACGCGGGGGCGATCTACGGCATCTCGGCGCTGGCGCTGTCCACCGTGTTCCTCGCCCTCTCTATCCGCGTCGGCTTGCGTACGCGCAGCGGCGACGACGACACGATGAAGCCCGAGAAGCAGTTGTTCGCCTATTCGGTGCTTTATCTCTTCGCCCTGTTCGCTGCGCTCGTCGTCGATCGCTACATTCCGCTTTGAGGACGTTCCATGACCGAAAAGACCATCGAGCAGATCCGCCGCAGCCGCAACCGGGCTCTGGGCATCAGCCTCGCGGCGTTCGTGGTGCTGGTGTTCTTCATCTCGATCGCGAAGATGGGCTGATGGCAGAGGGGCGCGGCTCCAACCGCAAGGTCGCGCTGACGGCCGCTTCGGCGGCGCTGGCGATGCTAGGCCTCGGGTTCGCGTCGGTGCCGCTCTACCGCATCTTCTGTCAGGTGACCGGCTACGGCGGCACCACCCAGCGCGCGGACGAGGCCAAGGCAGCCACCATTCAGGACAGCGGCAAGACCATCTCGATCCGCTTCGACGCCAATGTCGAACGCAACATGCCCTGGCAGTTCAAGCCGCTCCAGCGCACCGACACGGTATCGATCGGCGCCCGCGACATGGCGCTGTTCTGGGCGAAGAACGACAGCGACAAGGTCGTCACCGGCACCGCCAGCTTCAATGTCGAGCCCGAACAGGCCGCGCGCTACTTCAACAAGATCCAGTGCTTCTGCTTCACCGAGCAGACGCTCAAGCCCGGCGAGGAAGTGCGCATGCCGGTGCTCTACTACGTCGATCCGGCGATCCTGACCGACCCGGACAACAAGGACGTGCAACAGATCACGCTCAGCTATACCTTCCACGTCACGCGCGTGGAGGATGCAAAGACACTGGACCATCCGCGCACGGCCAGTTAAGCGAAGTACCAAGAACCGTCGGCCATGAATAAAACAGGGCGGCAGACGGCACACGAGATTGGATGAACGGGGACGAAGGCACCATGGCAGGTACGAAGAACCACGATTACCACATTCTTCCGCCCGACATCGCGCCTCTGGCGACGACCATCGGCGCCTTCACCTTCACAACCGGCATGGTGCTGTTCATGCACAAGATGCCCGGCGGCCACTTCGTGCCCTGGGCGGGCCTCGCGATCCTGCTGGCCTCGATGTTCATGTGGTTCTCCAAGATCGTCAACGAGGCGCACGCGGGCGACCACACCCCCGTCGTCCAGCTCCACCAGCGCTACGGCATGATCCTGTTCATCGCTTCGGAAGTGATGTTCTTCGTCGGCTGGTTCTGGGCGTTTTTCGACTTCTCGCTGTTCCCCTCCGAACTGGCCGACGTCATCGGCGGACAGTGGCCGCCCAAGGCGATCGAAGCGGTCATGGACCCCTTCGCGCTGCCGCTGCTCAACACGCTGATCCTGCTGTGCTCGGGCACCACCGTCACCTGGGCGCACCACTCGCTGATCCACGGCGACCGCGAGGGCCTCAAGAAGGGCCTGTGGGCGACGATCCTGCTCGGCGCGCTGTTCTCGTGCATCCAGGCCTACGAGTACATGCACGCCCCGTTCGGCTTCGGCGGCAACACCTACAGCTCGGCCTTCTACATGGCGACCGGCTTCCACGGCTTCCACGTGATCGTCGGCACGATCATGCTGATCGTCTGCCTCAAGCGCACCTACAACGGCGACTTCACGCCCCGCCAGCACTTCGGCTTCGAAGCGGCGGCATGGTACTGGCACTTCGTCGACGTGGTGTGGCTGTTCCTCTTCGTCGCGGTCTACATCTGGGGCGGCTGGGGCTATCCCACCCACTGATCGGACAGATCGTTCATTCCGAAAGGGCAGCCGAAGACCGCTTCGGCTGCCCTTTTCGCATCGGGACCTGACATGCGCCGCATCCCAGTCTTCGCGACCCTGATCGTCCTTGCCGCCGTGGCGGTGATGATCGCGATGGGCTTCTGGCAACTGCGCCGCCTCCATGAGAAGGAAGCGCTGCTGGCCCACTACGCCGCCGCGCAGAAGAACCCGGCGTTCGTCGAGTGGACTTCCCGAGGCGTCGGCAAGGATCTGCTCTATCGTCGTGCGCGTCTCATCTGCGCGACGATTGGTGACCGCAGCAGCATCGCCGGAAGTAACGCCAAAGGAGAGCCCGGTGTGGCCCAGACGGCGGAATGCACGCTGCCGGGCGGGGGCCGTGCGCTGGTGGTGATGGGCTGGTCGCTCCAGCCCAACGCCGGAGCATGGCAGGGCGGAGACGTCACCGGCATGATCGCGCCCGGCCCGCGCCTCGTCGCGATGCCTGCGGTCGGAGGGCTGGAAGAGAACGCGATCCCCGATCCGGCGGACTTGCCGAACAACCACTTGTCGTACGCGGGGCAGTGGTTCTTCTTCGCGGCTACCGCTTTGGTGATCTACTTTCTGGCTCTCAGGAAGAGGAAGTAGGAAGTCCTGGGGCCATCGCCCCAGACCCCGTAACCGTCGAGATCACGCGCGCAGCCTCATCCCGCGCTCACCGCGAGCCGGGAGACAAATAGCCTGCGGCGCAATGTGGGACTGAGGCTGCTGCGCGCCCGACGACGACGGTAAAGGGGTCTGGGGCGATGGCCCCAGATTCATTTCTTTCCCTCTTCGACCTCTTCACGCTCTTTTCATTTCCCGCCTTCACGGCTAACCGCGCCCGATGGACTATATCAGCACCCGCGGCAGCGCTCCGGCGCTTGATTTCGAAGGCGCGACGCTTGCCGGCCTCGCATCGGATGGTGGCCTTTACGTTCCGCGTGAGTGGCCGCGTTTCTCGGCCGAGGAAATCGCGAGCTGGGCGGGGCTTCCTTATGCCGAGCTGGCCGCCAAGGTCATGGCGCCGTTCGTCGCGGGCAGCCTCACCGAAGAGCGTCTGCTGGAGCTGACCACGGCAGCTTACGGCCGTTTCGCGCATGATGCGGTGACGCCGCTCAAGCAGCTCGATTCGCAGCAGTGGTTGCTGGAGCTGTTCCACGGCCCGACGCTGGCGTTCAAGGACGTGGCGCTGCAGTTGCTCGGCCTGCTGTTCGAGGAGTTCCTTGGTCGTTCGGATCGCAACCTGACGATCGTGGGCGCGACTTCGGGCGATACCGGGTCTGCGGCGATCGATGCGGTGGCTGGGCGTGCAAAGGTGGACATCTTCATGCTCCACCCCAAGGGCCGCGTTTCGGACGTGCAGCGTCGCCAGATGACGACGGTGCTGGCGCCCAACGTGCATAACCTTGCGCTGGAGCACGCCAACTTCGACGACGCGCAGGCGATCGTGAAGCGCGTGTTCAACGACAAGGGCATGACCGACCGCTTCGCCATCGGCGCGGTGAACTCGATCAACTGGGCGCGTCTGATGGCGCAGGTCGTGTACTACTTCGCGGCCGGGCTGCAGCTGGGTGCGCCACACCGCAAGGTCGCGTTCTCGGTGCCGACGGGCAACTTCGGCGATGTGTTCGCCGGGTATGTCGCGGCGCAGATGGGCCTGCCGGTCGCAAAGCTGATCGTCGCGACCAACGTGAACGACATTCTCCACCGCGCGCTGGCCGAGGGCGATTACTCGCAGGGCACCGTGACGCCGACCGCCGCGCCGTCGATGGACATTCAGGTGTCCTCGAACTTCGAGCGTCTGCTGTTCGACCTCGGCGGCCGTGACGGCAAGGCGCTGGCCGAGCAGATGGCCGGCTTTGAATCGACCAAGGCGATGCAGCTGACCAACGCGCAGCGTGAGGGCGCCTCGGCGCTGTTCTCCTCGGCGCGCGCCGATGCGGACGAGATGGCATCGACCATCCGCTGGGCCTACGAGGCGACCGGCGAGTTGATCGACCCGCACACCGCCTGCGGCCTCTTCGCCGCACGGACGGCGGGCATCGACGCGGGCATCCCTGTCGTCACGCTGGCGACCGCGCACCCCGCCAAGTTCCCCGAGGCGGTCGAGCGCGCCACCGGCCAGCGCCCGAGCCTGCCCGCGCGCGTCGGCGACCTGTTCGAGCGCGAGGAAAAGTACGAAACGCTGCCCGGCACGTTCGAGGCCGTCACCGGGTTCGTGGCGGCACACGCTGCGCCGAAGGTCTGATGGCTGAGCTTGTCACCCAGCCGCTGATCCTCGCCGGAGAGGGCTGGGCGGATTACGGCCTCGTCGATTCGGGCCATGGCCGCAAGCTGGAGCGCTACGGCGACTATCGCTTCGTGCGCCCCGAGCCGCAGGCGATGTGGACCCCGCGGAGCGAGCACTGGGATGCGCATGGCGAATTCGTGCCCGGCTCCGACGAGGACGGCGGCGGTCGCTGGCAGTTCGACAAGGCGGTCCCCCGCGACGGCTGGCCGCTGGCGTGGAACGAGGTCAGCTTCACCGCACAGTGCACCCCGTTCCGTCACCTCGGCTTCTTCCCGGACATGGCGCCGGTGTGGGACTGGATGCGCGGGATGCTGGCCGGGCGCACCGATGCCAGCACGATGAACCTGTTCGGCTACACCGGCGTCGGCACCTTGGCGCTTTCGGCGCACGGTCCGGTGACGCATGTGGATGCCTCCAAGAAGTCGGTCGCTCAGGCGCGTGAGAATGCGGCGCTGGCGGGGCTGCAGGATCGCCCGGTGCGCTGGATGATCGACGACGCCGCCAAGTTCGCCGCGCGCGAGGTTCGGCGTGAGAAGCGCTACGACGGCATCATCCTCGACCCGCCCAAGTTCGGGCGCGGCCCTACTGGCGAGACGTGGCGGCTGGAGGAGCATCTTCCGGGGCTGCTGGCGGATTGTCGCAAGTTGCTCGATGCCGACAGCCGGTTCCTGTTCCTGACGGTCTATGCGGTGCGCATGTCCTCGCTGGCGCTGGCCGGGCTAATGAATGAGTTGTTCGCAAGCTTGCCGGGCAAGATCGAGCACGGCGATCTGTCGGTGCGTGAAGATGGCGAGGGGCGGTTGCTGCCCACGGCGATCTTCGCGCGGTGGTCGAATCCGGCGTAAAGGCCCACCCCGTCCGGCTAGGCAGCAAGCTGCCAAGCCTACCGGCCCTCCCGCAAGCGGGAGGGCAAGGCGCAGGTCTCTCATTCCCCTCCCGCCTGCGGGAGGGGGCAGGGGTGGGCAACGCCGCCGCCATCCCCTAAAGGCGCCCACATCATGGCCGATTCGCTGATCCTTGAAGTCGCCGATTTCGAGCAGGATGTCCTCACCGGCATCTACTCGGAGGAAACCGGCAAGCCGCAGCCCCTGCGTTTCACCATCACGGTGAAGCTTAAGCCTGCGGACCATTACGCCCCCGACACGCCGCTGGCGGCGAGCAAGAACTACATGGACCTCAAGTTCGCGGCGTCCGAAGCGCTGCCGCAGGGCGTCCACTTCAAGCTCATCGAGGCGGTCGCCGACCATGTCTGCGAGACGCTGTTCCTGCAGGACGAGCGGGTCGAGGCGGTAACGGTGAAGATCGTCAAGCTGGCGCTCACCGAGGCGAACGAACTGATCGGCATGACCCTGACGCGGGAACGTCGTTGAACGAGTTGCTGCACCTCGGGCCGCTGTCGGACGACGCGCTCGAGGCGGCGGCCGATTTCCATGCGCGCCTGCTGCCGGGGATCGAGGCGACGCTGTCGGGCGGTGCCGACCCGCTGACGCTGGTGTTCCTTCCCGCCGGTCATGAGCATCGCAACTGGCGCCTCGCCGTCGTGCAGGGCCTCGCCCGCCGCTTCGCCCCCTCGCGCGTCAATGCGGTGGAGAGCGATGAGCGCGAGGCTGTGGCCGCCGCGCAACGCTGGCTCGATGGTGCGGGCGGTGTGACGGGACAATTATTACCGCTCAATGGCAAGGGCGCGGGCGGAGTGCTATATCCGTCCGAATGAGCACGCCGCAGCCCCTCGTCGACCAGTTCCAGCGCAGGATCACCTACCTGCGCCTGTCGGTGACCGACCGCTGCGACTTGCGCTGTTCGTACTGCATGCCCGAGCGCATGACCTTCCTGCCGAGGAAGGACGTGCTGACGCTCGACGAGATGCACGATCTCGCTCTCGGCTTCATCGCGCGTGGCGTCACCAAGCTGCGACTGACCGGTGGCGAGCCGC
The DNA here is from genome assembly GCA_047605225.1 of Novosphingobium sp. Taxonomy (GTDB): domain Bacteria; phylum Pseudomonadota; class Alphaproteobacteria; order Sphingomonadales; family Sphingomonadaceae; genus Novosphingobium. The sequence continues at coordinate 3,252 of JASGGD010000171.1, read as the reverse complement.
TGGTACGGCGCGACATGATCGACCTCGTTCGGGCGCTTGGCCGCCGGATCGGTGCGGATGACGGGCAGGGTTCTCTCGAGGAACTGACCCTCACCACCAACGGCACCCGCCTTGCCGAGTTCGCCGACGATCTGCGCGCGGCGGGGGTGCGGCGGATCAACGTTTCGCTCGATACCCTCGACCGCGAGGCTTTCGCGCGGCTGACCCGGCGCGATTCGCTGCCGCAGGTGCTTGAAGGGCTGGCGGCAGCGCGCGAGGCGGGCCTCAGGGTCAAGCTCAATACGGTCGCGCTCAAGGGCATCAACCAGCACGAGATCGCGGACATCGTCGGCTGGGCGCACGGTCAGGGCTTCGAGGCGACGCTGATCGAGGTCATGCCGCTCGGCGAAGTGGAGGAAGACCGCTTCGACCACTACCTGCCGCTCGTTGCGGTGCAGGAGGATCTGGCCCGGCGCTGGACCCTGACGCCGAGCGGGCACCGCACCGGTGGCCCGGCGCGCTATTGGGACGTGGCGGAAACCGGGGGCAGGCTGGGCCTGATCACCCCGCTGACCAACAACTTCTGCGAGGGCTGCAACCGCATCCGCGTCACCGCGACGGGGCAGCTCTATGCGTGCCTCGGCGGCAACGAGCAGGTGGATTTGCGCGCGGCGCTGCGTTCGAACGATCCGCAAGGCGCCTTGTCGGCGGCGCTGGACACGGCGATGCGGATCAAGCCTGCGCGCCATCACTTCGCCATCGACGCGCGCGGCGATGCGCCCGCGCTGGCGCGTCACATGTCGATGACCGGGGGCTGAGATGACCGCAAGACTGGTGTTCCTCGGTCAGCTGGAAGAGCTGGCGGGGACGGACAGCGCCACCATCGATGCGCCGCTGGGCTGGGCCGCTCTGCTAGCGCATCTGGAGGAGCATCATGCCCCCGAACTGGTCGAGACCGTCGCCGGGGAGCGAGTGAAAGTGGCGCTCAACGGCGCGCTGATCGCCGACAAGGGCGGGATCGTGCTGGCGGACGGCGATGAACTCGCCTTTCTGCCGCCGGTGTCGGGCGGCTGAAATGTCCGATGTGCGACTGCTCACCTCTGCGTTCGATCCGGCTGCGGAACTGAGTGCCTTCACCGCCGCGCATCCGCAGGCGGGCGGGATCGTCAGCTTCCTCGGGCAAGTGCGGGAAGGCGGGGGCTGCGAAGCTCTGGAACTGCGGCACTATGATCCGCTGACCCTGCCGGCGATGCGCGATCTGGCCGGGCGGGTGCGTGGGCGCTGGGCGCTCGACGGGCTGCTGGTGATCCACCGCAGCGGAGTGATGCTTCCGGCCGAGCCGATTGTGCTGGTTGCCGCCGCCGCGCGCCACCGTCGCGATGCCTTCGCGGCGGCGGACTTCGCGATGGACCACCTCAAGAGCGAATCGTGGTTCTGGAAGCGCGAGAAGACCGGCGGCGAATGGCGCTGGATCGAACCGCGCGCGCAGGATTTCGAGGATATCGCGCGCTGGTGACCCCGTCGTCGTCCCGGATCAAGTCCGGGACGACGAAATTTCTCCTCTCCGACGCTCCATTTGACCCGCATCAACGAATCATGGTGCGAAGGCGCGCATATGCCGATCACCCAAGGAGATCAGCATCATGTCCCAGCGTCTTACCCGGCAGCAGCTTCAGGGTCTGGCCACGGTCACGGCCGTTCCCGCCCGCACGAAAGTAGACCGCAGCTTCGGTCTGCCGACCGGCTTCTACGTCGCCACGGTCGCGCTTTACCTCGCCTTCATCGGCGTCATGGCCGCGACGTTCATGAACCCGGAACTGGTCATCCCGATGGTCATTTTCGCGGGCTTCGTGATCATGGCGTTCGGGCTCGCCGGGTATTGGGTGAAGATGAAACCCCACAACGATGCCGCCGCACCCACATGGGGCCAACTTGCCGCACGCGGCATCGACACTCTGAACGGAAGGCTCACGGCGGGCGAAGCGGCCGTCCAGGTTCTCACGCTACCCGTGCTGATCCTGTGCTGGGGTCTGGCGGTCGCGGTCATCGTCGCCTTCACCTGACACGAGAAGCCTGAATCTGGTCCATTGGGCCGGGGGGCTTTTCAGGCAGCCTGTGTCGGAACGTTCGGGGAGTCCCACCCTTCTGGCCGGGGGGTGGGACTTTTCGCGTCAGGACGCCCGGCGCCGCAGTACCGCCTGCACGAAGGCGTCGAGATCATCGACGTCCACGTCGAGCACTTCGTCCCATTCCTCCAGCACCGCGACGACGTGCTCGCGCGTGGAGACCGGCGCGGGCGGCGGCGGCGCGACATGCGGCCAGGCATGGCCCGTAACATTGTTGTAGAGCCAGCCGAAGCTGCTCAGCACCAGCACATTGGCGGCGATCGGGATCATCAGCGTCGCGTCCCACGGCATCTGCCCGCCTGCGCCGAGCGCGCAGAGCAGGGCGCAGGCACCGCCCGGCGGATGGAGGCAGCGGGCCACCGACATCGCCGCGATGGCAAGCCCCACCGCGATGCTCCCGCCCAGCCACGGATTGCCGATCACATGGCCGATCGAAATGCCGATCGCGGCAGAGAGCAGGTCGCCGCCGATCACCGACCACGGTTGTGCGAGGGGGCTGGCGGGAACGCAGAAAACCAGCACCGCCGATGCGCCCAGCGGCGCGACGAGGAAGGGCAGGGCATGGGTCTGATGCCCGCTCAGCAGCGCCCATGTCGCGAAGCCGGAAAGCGCAATGCCCAGCGCCGCGCCGATCGCGCCGCGCGCCCAGCCCAGACGGCCGAGGGCGTGGAGGCGCAGGGAATGAATGTGCCGGACCATGCGCGGCGCTATGGCGCAGAGCGTTGCGGGTGACGAGCCCGGATTTGCCTCGCATTGCGATAGGTCCGCTATCAGAACTTCAGCTTGTAGCGCACCATTGCCCGGTTGCTGACCTGCCCGCCGCCCAGCGTCGCCGAATCGAGTTCGACGCCGAGCGAGGAGTTTTCGCTCAGGCCCATCTGCGCGCGCGGCAGGCCGTCCGGCGTCTCGTAGGTATCGGGAAGCGGGCGCAGCCGCTCCTTTTCCGGATTGGTGGCGCAGACGACGATTTCTCCGGGGCGGCCGACCGGGCAGCGCGGCTTGACGGCGTGGAGGTCGACCGTCCCGTCCTGCGGCATCTGCGCAAGGTCGAACAGCGGCGCTGCGATCGCAGGCGGTTCGGGGGGAAGGTCGGCGATCGGCATGGAAAGCAGGAGGCCATGCGATCGCGGCGATTTCAGGGCGGCGG
>JASGGD010000170.1:0-10926 GCA_047605225.1 Novosphingobium sp. | reverse complement strand
TCATCGGCCGCATCCAGAGCTTCGGCTGGCTGCTCTCGTTCTCCAGCGACTGGATTATCAACCACGTCTCGGTGAACTGCACCGAGCTGTTCGGCCGCGAGGCGCGCGACCTCGTCGGCCTTTCCGCCACCGAGTTCCTGTCGCAGGAGGCGCTGCACGACATTCGCACGCGCCTGCAGATCCTGGGCAGCGCCAACACCGTCGAGCGCATGTTCGAGGTGGACCTGATCGGCGACGGCCGCGTCTTCGACGTCGCCGTGCACAATTCCGGCCGCTCCTTCGTGCTGGAGATCGAGCCCCACGAAGGCGGCAAGCGCCGCGACTTCGTCTCCTACGTGCGCCCGATGATCGAGCGACTGCGCCAGTCGCCCTCGATCGAGCAGCTGTGTTCCAGCGCCGCGCGGCACCTTCGCGGCCTGACCGGGTTCGACCGGGTGATGGTCTACCGCTTCGAGGGCGACGGCGCGGGCGAAGTGATCGCCGAAAGCCTCAACGGCATGGTCGACAGCTTCAAGGGCCAGCACTTCCCCTCGTCCGACATTCCGGCGCAGGCGCGCAAGCTCTACACCCGCAACCTGCTGCGCATCATCAGCGACGTGGACGATCCGACGGTGCCGATCGTGCCCGCCACCAATCCCAACGGCGACCCGCTCGACCTGTCGATGTCTGGCCTGCGCGCGGTCTCGCCGATCCACATCGAATACTTGCGCAACATGGGCGTGAAGGCGTCGATGTCGGTCTCGATCATGCGGCGCGGCAAGCTGTGGGGGCTGATGGCCTGCCACCACTATTCGCCGCTGACGCTGTCCTACTCGGTCCGCACCGCCAGCGAGCTGTTCGGCGAATTCTTCTCCTATCTGCTGGAGCAGAAGGAGACCGATTTCTCGATGGAGAAGCGCGCGGAATCGATGCGCCTCCATGACGAGATCATGGCCCGCGTCGCGGGTGGCGGCTCGCTGCTGGAAGCCTTCGACGACTTCACCGATTCGATCCGGCAGGTGATCCCCTTCGACGGCGTCGTCGGCTGGGTGGACGGGCGCTTCGTCGGCCACGGGCCGGTGCCGGACCAGACGCAGTTCGCCAGCCTCGCGCGGTTCCTCAACACCGCCGGGGCCAGTACGGTCTGGGCCTCCGACAACATCGCCTCGGTCTATCCGGCGGCGGCGGAATGGGCGGACAAGGCCTCGGGCCTCCTCGCCCTGCCGGTCAGCCGGTCTCCGCGCGACTACATCGTCCTGTTCCGGGGCGAGGCGGTGCGCGAGGTGAAGTGGGCGGGCAATCCCGAAAAGTCCATCGAACTCGGCCCCAACGGCGCGCGCCTTACCCCGCGCAAGAGCTTCGAGATCTGGCGCGAGGAACGACGCGGCTATTCGATCCCCTGGACCGACGAGGAAGTGTCCTCGGCCGAGGCCCTGCGCGTCACCCTGCTCGAAGTCGTGCTGCGCCTCTCCGACGCCGCCTATGCCGAGCGCGAGCAGGCCAGCCAGCAGCAGGATATGCTGATCGCGGAACTCAACCACCGCGTCCGCAACATCCTGAACCTCATCCGCGGCCTCGTCGCGCAGAGCAAGGAAGGCGCGCGCACGATCGACGAGTTCGCCGAGATCGTCGGCAGCCGCATCCACGCCCTCGCTCGCGCGCACGATCAGGTGACGCGCAAGGACTGGTCGCCCTCCTCGCTCTACGACCTCATCCGTACCGAGACCGACGCCTATGCCAGCAACTCGCTGGACCGGGTGGTGATCGACGGCCCGGACGCGCTGATCGCGCCCGCCGCCTTCACCACCTTGGCGCTGGTGGTCCACGAACTGATGACCAATTCGTGCAAGTACGGCGCCTTGTCGGACTCGCACGGGCAGGTCACCGTCACGCTGAACCGCAGCGACGAGGGTGCGCTGGAGATCGACTGGCGCGAGGAAGGCGGCCCGCCGGTGAAGGAGCCCACCCGGCGCGGCTTCGGCTCGACCATCATCGAGCGCACCATTCCGCACGAACTGGGCGGCTCGGCCTCGGTGATCTACCCGGTCGATGGCCTGCACGCGCTGTTCCTGATCCCCTCCGACCATATCTCCGGCTTCGAGACCCCCGGCGCGGTGCTGCGCGAGCCTGTCGCCGAACCGCCGCAGGCTGCCGACTTCGCGCAGGAACTGGCCTCCGGCGCGGCACTGATCGTCGAGGACAACGTGATCATCGCGATGGAGGCCGAGGACGTACTGCGCGGCTTCGGCTTCACCGACTGCCGCATCGCCGGCTCGGTCAACGCCGCGCTCGGTATTCTGGAGGGTTCGGACGTAAGCTTCGCGATGCTCGACGTGAACCTCGGCAAGGACACCAGCGAGCCGGTCGCCCACGAACTGGAAGCACGCGGCATCCCGTTCATCTTCGCCAGCGGCTACGGCGAACGCTCGCTGCAGTCGGGCGCGTTCAAGGGCGTGCCGGTGGTGACCAAGCCCTACGGCGAACGCGACGTGCGCTCGGCGATAGGGCGGGTGATGAAGGGGCGCTGACCTCGCTCCGTTATCGCGTCACGCCCGCAGCCGCTGGTCCCCATGCTCGGCGTTCCAGCCATCGACCCAGCCGCGCACGTCCTCGTAGGGCATCGGGCGGCAGATGCCGTAGCCCTGCCCGCACGTGCAGCCCATCGCCACCAGCATCGCCTGCGTCTCCGGGTTCTCCACCCCCTCGGCCACCAGCGGTATGCCGAGGCAATCGCACAGCACCACCAGCGAGGTCACCAATGACTGGTCGAAGCGGTTCTCGGTGAAGCGCGCGATGTAGGAGCGGTCGATCTTGATCTCCCTCACCGCGAACTCGCGCAAGTAGCCGAACGAGGTGAAGCCCGCACCGAAGTCGTCGATCGAGAGCGAGACGCCGTTGTCCTGCAACTGCTCGATCACCCGCTTGGCCTGCGAGGGGTGAGCGATCAGCGCGGTCTCGGTCAGTTCCAGCACGACATGCGCGGGATCGACGCCGTGCCTGCGGATGGATTCGACCACGTGCCCCACGAAGCCCGGCCGCTCCAGCATCCGCGCCGAGACGTTGATCGAGATCCCCGCGCCGTCGAGCCCCGGCTCCAGCCGCGCGTACTGGCCCAGCACCGTGTCGAGCGTCAGGTACGTGAAATCCTCCAGCAAGTGCGACTGCTCGACCGTCTCGATCAGCGCGTCGGCGGGCACCGGGCCGTTGTCCGGATGGGTCCAGCGCACCAGCGCCTCGAAGCCGAGCACCTGCCCAGAACGCATGTCCACCTTGGGCTGCCAGTGCCAGTTGAACGCCCGCGCGCCCATCGCGTCCTCGATGTCGTGAAGCAGCGTGCGCTCGTCGGCGCGGACCGGGCGGCGCTGTTCGCCGCGCGCGATCACCGCCTTCTCGGCCCCGCGCTTGGCCTCGTACATCGCCTCGTCGGCGGCCTCCATCAGCCCCTCGGGCGAAAAGCCTAGCTGCGGGCACAGCGAAATGCCCAGCGAGGCGCCGACGTAGAGCAGCCGCCCGTCATGGACGATCGGCTGCTCGATCAGCTCGGTCAGCTTGGTGGCGACGGCCAGCGCGGATTCGTCGCCGTCGACGTTCTGGAGCAGCACCGCGAACTCGTCCCCGCCCAGCCGCGCGACCGTGTCCACCTCGCGCAAGTGCTCGCACATCCGGCGGCCCAGCGTGATCAGCACCGCGTCGCCCGCCGCGTGGCCGAGGCTGTCGTTGATCTCCTTGAAGCGGTCGAGGTCGATCATCACCAGCCCGAACGGATCGCCGCTGCGCTTCGCCCGCGCGCAGGCCTGCGAGAGACGGTCGGCGAACAGCGTGCGGTTGGGCAGGTCGGTCAGCGGATCGTGGAGCGAGCGGTGCGTCAGTTCCTCCTCCGCGCGGCGCATGTCCTGCCGGTACTTGCGCCAAGCGATGCCCTCCTCGACCGAGGCGGCGACCCGCTCGGGAGATAGCGAGCGCTTGGACAGGAACTCGGTCATGCCCGACTTGATCGAGTCCGCCGCGATCTGCTCGTCGACGTGGCCGGTGACCGCGATGATCGGCACGTCGGGATCGATCTCGGCGCGGATCTCGGGCAGCAGGTCGCGCCCGTCGCCGTCCTTGAGGCCGAAGTCGAGGAAGACGATGTCGAAATGCGCCTCCGGGTCGCGGATCATGTCCAGCGCCTCGGCCTGCGAGGCGGCCTGCTCCACGGTGATGTTGCGCGGAACGCGGCGCAGCAGGCGCAGCAGTTTCTCGCGGTCGACGTCGTCGTCGTCGACGATCAGCGCGTGAATGTCCTGAGTACCGTTGTGCAGGTGGTCCATGGGAGAAAGGATTCCTTGCGTGAGGGAGCCGCCGTCAGGGCAGTTCCTGCGTGCGGGCATATTTGCCTATGAAGTCGGCGAGACGGGCGAACTGCGGCCCCACGGCGGACTTGACCATGTAGCCCGCGACATGCCCGTCGTAGGCGCGGCTGCGGTCCTGATCGCGCGCCGAAGTGGAGAGCACGAAGACCACCGTGCGGCGCAAATCCGGGTCTGCGCGCAGGGCGTCGAGGAACTGGAAACCGTCCATTCCCGGCATGTTGAGGTCGAGCAGCACGATCACCGGCGTCTCGACCTGCTTGTCGGGGTGGCGGCCGGTGAGGATCGCCAGCGCCTCCCCGCCGTCGCCCGCCGTGACGGTGCGGCAGGGGACTTCGTGCTTGCGGAACGAGCGCAGCACGCCTTCGCGCGCGACGTCATCGTCATCCACCAGCAAGACCGTGACGTTAGCGATATTCGACTTTGCAGTTTGTGCGGATCGGGGTGCGACCAGATCAGTCATCATCTTCGTTCTCTCGCAGAAGTATGCGCGGCCAGTGGACTTCGAACCTGGCGCCGCCGAGGGGGCCGCGGCCCTGGACGGTCACCATGCCGCCGTGGGCGTTGATCATGCGCCGGGTGAAGGCGAGGCCCACCCCGTCGCCGTCGGTCTTTGGCGAGGCGCGGTGGAACAGCTTGAAGATGCGGTCCTCGTTCTCGGGCGAGATGCCCTGCCCGTCGTCCTCGACGGTGAAGACCGAAAAACGCCCCTCCTCGCGCATGGCGATGCGGATATGGCCCTCCTTGCCGCCATGGTGCTTGACCGCGTTGGACAGCAGGTTGCGCAGCGAGGTGGAGAGCGGCGCGCGCGGGGCGATGATGTCACCGCCCTTTACGTCCACATCGACCTCGAAGCCTTCGGGAATCGCGGTCAGTTCCAGCGCTTCCTCGACCAGTTCGTGCGGATCGATCCGCTGCATCCGGGAATCGCGAACCCCTGCGCGGGCGTAGCTGAGCAGGTCGTCGATCATCTGTTCCGAGCGCTCGATGCGCTGGGTGATGCGGTCGAAGTTGTGCACCACGTCCTCGGGCAGCTCGGTGCCTTCGAGGTCTTCGCGGATCCAGCTCACCAGATCGGCGATCCCCCGCAGCGGCGAGCGCAGATCGTGGCTGGCGACATAGGTGAACTCCTCAAGCTGCGCATTGGTCTGCTGCAGCGCGCGTTCGGAGCGCTTGCGGTGCGATATGTCGCTGACGATCGCCATGTAGAGCGGCTGGGCGCTGCTCTCGAACTTGGTGAGCGCGATCTCGACGGGAAACTCGCGCCCGTGGCGATGCAGCCCGTTGAGGTCGCGGTCGGTGCCGAGGATGCGCGTCGAGGGCGCGGCGGCATAGGCGGCGATGTGCTCGCCATGCCGCGCGCGGTAACGCTCGGGCAGCAGGACATCGAGCGGCTGGCCGATCAGCTGCTCCACCTTCCAACCGAACTGGCTGGACAGCATCGCGTTGGCCTGCGCGATCCGGCCCTTGCCGTCGACCACCACCACGCCGAGCGGCATGCTCTCGAACATCTGGGTGAAGCGGCGCTCGGCGGTGATCTCGCGCGTCATGTTGCGCAAGTAGACGACCGCGCGGTCGCCCTCCTCGCCCGCCACGGGGGCGAGCGTCATCGTCACGGTGGGGCGCGAACCGTCCGCGCCATGGAGCACCATCTGGCGCGACCACGAGCCGCGCGTCTCCATCGGCACCTTGAAGAAGACGTCGAACATCTGGCGCAGCGTCTCGGCATCGTCCTCGCCGAACCACATGAAGAACAGGCTGAGGCGCAGCGCCTCGGCATCGGGCTCGGCCAGCAGCGAGGCGGCGGCGGCATTGCCGAAGGCCACCACGCCCGCCGCATCGACGATCAGCGCGGCGATCGGAGCATGGACCAGCGGCGCGTGGATGTCCGTAGTCGTCATCGGCATCGCCAGCATCGCGTGTCCTGTCCTGCGGGAGACGCGATGCCGAACGAACCTGGACTTCGTTGCAGCCGCGGCCTCCGGGTGGAGCGCCGGAAACCGCGCCCGCGGCCCCCATGCCCGAAGAGGGGTACAGGGGAGGCGGTTATCGACCTGCGAAGCCGGACCTAGGGAGCTTTCCCTAGACCCGGCCTGTCGCAACGATTGCAGTGGTTAAAGTTGTGTAAGGGCGGGGTGCATCAAACGCGCAGACAGTCCCTGCCTCCTCCTCCCCCACCCCCACACTTCGTCATTGCGAGCGCAGCGAAGCAATCCAGGGCGGCGCTGAACTGCCCTGGATTGCTTCGCTACGCTCGCAATGACGAAGGGGAGTGGACGAAGGCGCCTCGTCCGCCCGCCCTCAGCGCGCGACGAACTTGCCCGCCTCGCGGTCCTTGCGGACCTTGAGCGCGTCGAACACGGTGCCGCTCATGGTGATCCAGATGCCCGGCCCGGCCGACTGGCAGCAGCCGAACGCCATGCCCAGGTTGAACGCCGCGTCGCTCTCGGCGAAGCGGGCGGGCTGCATGGCGCCGCACATCACCACGGTCTTGCCCTCGATCGGCGCGAGCACGGCGGCGGTGTCGGTCATCGTGTCGGTGCCGTGGGTGATCACGACATGGCTTTCCGGCGCCCCGGCCACGGTCGCGGCGATCAGCGCGCGGTCCTCGTCGGTGAGTTCGAGGCTGTCCTTGCGCAGCAGTTCGACGACGCGAAACGGATGCGCCACGCGCGCGGTGGCCAGCAGCTTGCCGATCACGCTCTCGACGATCTGGTATTCGCTGAGGGCGTCGAAGTACTGCTTGTCGATGGTGCCGCCGGTGGTGATGACGAGAATGGGTGCCTGGTTCATGCGCGTTCCTTACTGCGGGACGGACGGGTTTCCAATTGCTTCGTGGATAGGGTGGCGCTTTGCCGATGGGGCTTCGACAAGCTCAGCCTGAGCGGGATTTAAAGACCACCTCCAAAACCGCTCAGGCTGAGCTTGTCGAAGCCCCCGCCGCACACGCCGCGCAAGGATATTCGCCCTGCGACCTCCCGCCATCTCGCATATGCACAACCGCGCCGATCCATGTCACCACTGCGATCATGAGCACCCTTGCGTCCCCTCCGCTTACCCCCCGCAACGAACTCGCGACCGGATGGCCGACCGTCCTTGCCGCCGCGCTGGCGATCGGGGTGGGGATGATGGGCGTGGGGTTCTACTCGCTGGGCCTGTTCGTGACGCCGCTGCAGGCCGAATTCGGCTGGACCCGCGCCGAAGTCTCGGGCGCGGCGACGTTCCAGCAACTTGGCATCTTCCTATCGGCGCCGATTGTCGGGCGCCTCGCCGACCGCTTCGGCAACCGCACCATCGCCATCGCCAGCTATATCGCGACGCCGCTGGCCTTCGTGGCACTCGCCGAGACCGGGCCGTCGCTGACCGCGTGGTACGGCCTGTGGCTGCTGGTCTCGCTGGCGGGCTGCGGGACGACCCCGGCGATCTGGGCGCGCGTCGTCTCGCTGCGCTTCGATGCCGGGCGCGGCTTTGCGCTGGGGCTGATGCTGACCGGTACTGGCACAGCGGCGATCCTGGCCCCCGCACTGCTCGGCCCGGTGATTGCGGCGCAAGGCTGGCGGACCGGCCTGTACGCCATCGCCATCGTCATCGCCGTGATAGGCATCCCCGTCAGCCTCCTGACCGGGCGCGGCGAGCGCGTTTCCACCGACAAGCACCAGCGCGGCAGCATCGAGATCACCCGCAAGACGCTGCAGATTGCGCTCATCGGCTTCCTGCTGGGCGTCATCGTCGCCGCGCTGATCGTCCACCTCGTGCCGATGCTGGTCGACCGGGGCGTACCACCCGCGCAGGCCGCCGGAGTGGCCGCCTTCATCGGCATCGCGGTGGTCTTCGCGCGCGCCTTCGTCGGCTGGCTGTTCGACCGCTTCCACGCCCCGCGCGTAGCGGTGCTGTTCCTGACCTCGCCGGTGATCGCCTGCGTGATCCTGTGGCTGGACGGTCCGGCGATCCCCGCCGCGCTGCTGCTCGGCCTCGCCGCCGGGGCGGAAGTGGACATGGTCGCCTACTTCACCAGCCGCTACGCCGCGCTGGAGAACTACGGCGCGACCTACGGCGCGATCCTCGGCCTGTTCAGCCTCGGCGCCGCGTTCGGCCCGCCGCTGTTCGGGTGGATGGTGGACGCGACGGGCAATTCGGACCTCGCGCTTGCTTGTTCAGGGGTGGCGCTGGTCGGCGTGCTGGTGCTGATCGCGACGCTGGGGGCTTACAGGACATCGTCGCGTTGAGACTGCCGGGGCTTCGACAAGCTCAGCCTGAGCGGATTTGAGAGCATTGCACAACATCCGCTCATCCTGAGCTTGTCGAAGGGTCAGGCTGAGCTTGTCAAAGCCCCCGCGACATGGCGCGTCTAAAGACAGCCACCGGTCCCGGATCAAGTCCGGGACGACGAGGTGAGAAACGCCAGCAATCCCCGCTCCTCGCGCGTCATCCAGCGCGTCTTGCGCGGCAGGTTTTCGGGCATGTCCAGTTCTCCCTTGGCCGCCGCGATCACCGACGGGTGCACATAGGACTTGCGCGCGATCGCGGGCGTGTTGCCTAGGCACTGCGCCACTTCGTCCAGCATCGCCTTCAGGGACAGACCGGGGTTTCCGACCAGCATCGCGAAGGCCATCGTGCTCGCCGCCCATGTCCGGAAGTGCTTTGCGGTGAAGCCCTCCCCCATCGTTTCGGCGAGGTATTCGTTGACGTCGTGGCTATGGACGGGAACCGCCTCGCCGTCCTCCGCGACATACTGGAACAAGTGCTGGCCGGGCAGGTCCTGCATCTTCCTGACGCAGCGCACGAGGCCGGGATCGTCGCAGGCGATCTGCTGCAGCTTGCCCGACTTCCCCTTGAAGCGCAGCATCAGCGTGCCGCGCTCGATCTTCGCATGGCGGTTGCGCAGCGTAGTCGCGCCGAAGCTCTTGTTCGCCTTGGCGTAGCACTCGTTTCCCACCCGGATCGCGCCGGTATCGAGCAGCGCCACGACCGAGGCGATCGCCCGCTCGCGCGTCAGTTTGCGTGAGGCGATGTCGTCCTCCACCCGCGCCCGCAGCACCGGCAGAGCCTCGCCGAACAGGGCGCAGCGGTCGAACTTCATGGCCTCGCGCGACTGGCGCCATTCGGGGTGATAGCGATACTGCTTGCGCCCGCGCGCATCGTAACCCGTCGCCAGCAGGTGCACATCGGGGTCGGACGAGAACCAGCACCGCTCGTAGGCAGGCGGCATGGCGATGGCATTGAGCCGGTCGATCTCGTCCCGGTCCTTTATCCGCTCGCCGTCCGCGTCGAAGTAGGCCCACTTGTTGCCACGCACTGGCCTGCGGGTGATGCCGGGGGCGCCGTCATCGGCGAATTTCAGGCGCGAAATCGTCTGGCGCGTCATCAGCATGGGGTTTGTCCGTTGCCTCTCTCTTTCGAGAACGCGCGAGGGGCAAACGGGTTGTCGGAAACCGGAACGCCCTCCCGCCGTTCCTTCCTGCAAAGACAAACCACACAGGAGACACCCATGGCAGACGCACGCATCTTCCGCGATCTCAAGGCCGACCACGACAAGCACCGCAAGCTGCTGGAACAGCTGGGCGAAACCCAGGGCGCCAGCGACGAGCGCAAGGAACTGTTCGAAGCCCTGCGCAAGGAACTGCAGGCTCACGCCGCCGCCGAGGAGGAATCGCTCTACGCGACGATGCTCGGCAACCCGGACCTGCGCGACGAGGCGCGCCACTCGGTTTCCGAACACAAGGAGATCGACGACTTCCTCGGCGAGCTGTTCGAGATCGACATGAGTTCGTCGGCGTGGCTGTCCAAGTTCAAGGAAATGCGCCACCGCTACCTCCACCACATCGACGAGGAAGAGGAGGACATGTTCCCCGAAGCGGCGGAAAAGCTCTCGGCCGAGACCGAGAAGAAGCTCGCCGAGGTGTTCGAGAAGCGCAAGCCCAAGGAACTGGCGACGGCCGAGAAGGAACTGCCCGGCGATGCGCGCGAGTAAGGCGCGGCAGTAAGCCGGTTCGGGCTTCCCCTGCGGTGAGCGCGGGGGAACGCCCGGCCCCGGCGGCGCGTTGCCTTCTCGACCAGCCATAACGGAGAAGGACCATGGACAAGGACATCCGCGAGCATTTCTGGAAGGCGTTCCAGGCCAGCCCCTTCATCATGATGAGGCTTGAAGGCAGCCATGATCACGCCGAACCAATGACCGCCCAACTCGACAAGGACGCCCATCACGCGATCTGGTTCTTCGCCAAGCGCGACAACCGCATCGGCGGCGGCGGCAAGGCGATGGGTCAGGTCATGACGCGCGGCCACGAGGTCTTCGCCTGCATCGACGGCACGCTGGTCACCGAAACCGACCCGGCGGTGCGCGACAAGCACTGGAACAACGCCGTCGAAGCGTGGTTTCCCGGCGGCAAGACCGATCCTTCCGTCGTCATGCTGCGCTTCGAGATCGAGGACGCCGAAGTCTGGACTTCGGAGATGGGCCTCAAGGGCGCCTTCAAGCTGTTGACCGGCAAGCCCATCAAGCAGGGTGAGGCCGGAGAGCACGCGCTCGGCGCGGTCTGAGACCCTCTAGGACCGATGCCTGAGCAGCGGGGGCGTGGGGGTTGAGGCCGCCCCCCCC
>JASGGD010000169.1:0-10976 GCA_047605225.1 Novosphingobium sp. | reverse complement strand
CGGTCCCAGCCTTCGCTGGGATGACGGGGGTGCGTCAAACCGGCAACCGCGCCACGACACGCAGGCCCGGCCCGGCATCTTCCAGCGCCAGCGTTCCCCGATGCAGGCGCACGATCGCCTCCATCAGCGGCAAGCCCAGACCGTGGCCGCCACCTTGCCCACCGTTTTGCCCTCCCCGCTCGACCCGCCCGAACCGGCGCATCACATGCTCGCGCTGGCTTGCGGGGATGCCCGGCCCATCGTCAGTGACGACGAGCACTGCGGCATCTGCCTCGCGCGCAATCGAAACCCTGATCCGCGTGCCCGCAGGCGTGTGGCGGACGGAATTCTCCAGCATGTTGACCAGGAGCTGCGACAGGAGCTGCCGGTCGCCGACCAGCTTCGCTTCGTCGGCGCGCTCCATCAGCACGCGCTGGCCGCGCTCCTGCGCCACGGGCTGCACCATCTCGACGATCTCGGCCGCCAGTTCGCCCAGGTCGAGCGGCCGGAAACCAGCGCGGCGCGAGCCGTCCTCGATTTCGGCGATCCGCAGCATCGCGGCGAACATGCCGAGCAGTTCGTCGGCCTGCATGCGCGCCATCGCCACGCGATCTCGCACAGGCTCTGCGGCGGCGCTCTGTTCCAGCAGCGCGAGTTCGTTGCGCAGCCGCGCCAGCGGGGTGCGCATCTCGTGCGATATGTCATTGGAGACGTTGCGGATCTCGCCCATCAGTTGCCCGATGCGGTCGAGCATGCGGTTGAAGGCGCCCGCCTGCTGGTCGAACTCACCGCCGTCGCCCGGCATGGGCACGCGCTGGGCAAGATCGCCCTCGATGATCGATTCCGCCGTCTGGCGCACCGCATCGATGCGCTTGCCGACCAGTCGCCGAAATGCCAGCAATCCGGCAAGCACGACCAGCACGATGGCGCCGAATCCTGCGAAGTAGATGCGGCGGCGCGCTGTGAAGTAGTTGTCGACCGGCTCCGTCTCGGCAAAGACGGCAAGGCGCATCCCCCCGCCGATCTCGCGCACCCACACGCGCCCCTCGCTCAGCCCCTCGATGCGGTCCTGCCGCCCGAGCGAGGAATAACCCAGCGGCAGTTCCCGGTTCAGGCGAACATTGCCGACGATGGGTTTGCCCTGCTCATCGCTCAGCAGCACGCCGAGGTCACCGGTATCGCGCTGGCGCGCCATCTCCGTGATGTGGCGGCTCAGTACCTCCCGGTCCGGCGTAGTTCCCTCGGGCACCAGCGCCTCGCTCTCCGACTCGATGCGCTCGTCCACGAGCACCCGCACCATCGAGGCCGTCGCGAAGAAGGTGCCGAACCCAGCCAGTGCGGTCACCGTCAGGAACAGCGCGAGGAACACGACGGTGAGCCCGCGCAGGGATCGGGGGAGCGGCCTCATGCCCGCAGCACGTACCCCATGCCACGCACGGTGCCGATCGGATCGTCACCGTGCTGCAGCAGCTTGACGCGCAACTGGCGGATATGGGCATCGACGATGTTGGTCGTCGTCTCGAAATCCTGCCCCCAGATCCGCTCGATCAGCATAGGGCGCGTCACCACTTCTCCGGCGTCGCGCGCCAAGGCCAGCAGCAACCGGAACTCGGTCTGCGAGAGCGTCATCGGCTGTCCACCGCGCCAGGCCATCAGGCGTGAAGGGCTGATCACGATGTCCCCCGCCGCCACCGTATCGCCCGGCTGGTCGCTGGTGCGCCGTGCCCGCACGAGGGCATTGAGCCGCGCGTTCAGTTCGAGCGGATCGACCGGCTTCACGACATAGTCGTCCGCGCCAGCTTCCAGTCCCTCGACCTTGTCCAGCGTCTGGCCAAGCGCGGTCAGCATCAGCACCGGCATCGCCATGCCCTGCTCGCGCATTTCACGCAGCACCGTGACGCCGTCCATGGTCGGCAGCATCCAGTCGAGCACCACCGCGTCGAACGGGCGGCGACCCAGCAGCGACAGCGCCTCCTGCCCGTCCCCGACCGCCTGCACCGCGTGCTCGAAATGCCCGAGCTGCTCCGTCAGCTGGCGACGAAGGTGGCGATCGTCCTCGACCAGGAGGATCTGCAGGCTCATGCGGAATTGCCCCGTAAAAAGCGCGAGGGTGAAAGCCAGCAGCATAGCGCCCCGCTTCCGCCAAGGCCACCTGCGAGATGGCCGTTTGCGTCACACCGCGAACGTCACCGTCACCCGCAGGCCCGGCTTCGCGTCGCCGAGTTCGAGCTGCGCCCCCATCCGCTCGGCGGTGGACCTGACGATGGCGAGGCCGAGGCCGCTGCCGGGCGGGCCGCTCTCCCCCTGCAGGCGAGCAAAGCGCGACATCGCCATCTCGCGAAGGTCAGCGGGAATGCCGGGGCCGGTATCGACCACCGCAAGCCGGACAATGCCCGCCTCGGCGCTCAGTTCGATCTGCGCCATGCCGCCGGGGTGGTTGTAGCGGATCGCGTTATCGACGAGGTTGGAGAGCATCTCGAACACCAGCGTGCGATGGCCGTGGATGCGATACGGCCCTTCCCCGGCCTCCAGCAGCAGTTCGACATCGGCCTCGATCGCCTGACGAATGCGGCGGGAGATGACGTGCTGGCTCAATTCCTTGAGATCGATTTCATGATCGGGCGGCAACACCCCCGCCTCGTCCGCGCGGGCGAGCGTGAGCAATTGCGTCAGCAGGCGTTCGAGACGGTCGGTCGCCTCCTCGATCTCGTGCAGCGCCTCTCCGGAGCCGCGCCGCGCCAGCGCAACCTGCACTTTCAGCACGGACAGCGGCGTGCGCATCTGGTGCGAGGCATCGGCGGTGAAGCGCCGCATGCCGGTAGTTGCATCATCCAGCCGTCCCAGCAGCCGGTCGAAAGATCGAGCGAGCGGGCGCAGCTCGTTGGGCAACGGCCCCGTGCGCAGCGGCGAGAGGTCCGGCGCGGCGCGGGTATCGCGCGCCTCGATCACCCCGCGCAAGTCCGAGAGCGGGCGCAGGCTCCAGCCCAGCGCCGGGCGGATCAGCAGCAGCACGATGCCGACCAGCACACACTCGCCGATCAGCAGCGCGATCATCAGCTTGTCGCGCAGGGAATTGCGGTTCTGCAGCGTCTCGGCCACCTGCACGACGACCGGCGCCGCAATGCGTGGCAGGTTGCGGCGGATCTCGGCGATGCGGATGCGCTGGCCGCGAAACTGCGCGAAACGGAAGCGCGGCTCATCGACGGAGAGCACGGAAATGTCGGGCGCGGGCAGGTCCGCATAGCCGGTCAGCAGCGTGTTCCCCACGGCGATGCGGTAGTAGACGTTGTCGCGCTCGGAGTTCTCCAGCATGCCGAAAGCGGCAGGCGGCAGGTCCAGCGTGACCTCGCCGCGCTCGACCTGCACGGTCTCGGCAATGGCGCCGAGCGCGCCGCCAAGCACGCGGTCGTTGGTGCGGCGCACGACGTCGGAAATGAGCACCCAGCCGAGCAGCCCCAGCACCAGCGCCAGCACCGCCAGCGGCCCGAACATCGCCAGCAGCAGGCGGACGCGCAGGGATATGGCTCGGGACGCCCCGCCGCTCATGACCTGTCGAGCATGTAGCCGACGCCGCGCACGGTGCGGATCGCCGGGCCATCAGGCGCCAGCTTACTGCGCAGTCGGGTGACGTTGACCTCCAGCGCATTGGAGCCGACCGGGTCGTCGAAGCCGAAGACCTCGGCCTGCAGCGTCTCGCGGTTGACGATCTGCCCTGCCCGAGTGGCCAGTGCCTCAAGCACCGCCCATTCGCGGCGGCGCAGTTCGATCAGGCGTCCGGCCACCTCGACGCGGCCGGTGGAGCGGTTGACCGTCATCGCCCCTATCTGGATTTCCGGTGCGGCATCCCCGCCACGGCGGCGGCCGAGCGCGCGCACGCGGGCCTCCAGTTCCTCCACCTCGAAGGGCTTGCGCAAGTAATCGTCAGCACCGAGGTCGAGGCCGCGCACCCTGTCGTCAAGGCCATCGCGCGCGGTCAGCATCAGCACTTGCGACTGGTCGCCCCGCGCGCGCAGGCGAGCGAGCACCTGAAAACCGTCGATATCGGGAAGCCCAACGTCGAGGATCACCAGCGAGTACGGCTCGGTAGCCGAAACCGACAGCGCTTCCTCCCCGCCGGCCACGTGATCGACCGCATGGCCCGCCGCGCGCAGCAGCGAAACGATACCGCGCGCAAGGGCGGCGTCGTCCTCGACGATGAGGATTCTCACGGCCGAAATCCATGAAAGGTGGGTGACAGGTTGAAAACGTAGATCATCGAGCGCTGCTTATCCGAACATAGAGGCGGAAAGCGAGAGGAGTCGACAATGCGTTCTTTCACCCCTGTTCTGGCGATCGCGGTCCTTCTGGCCGGTCCCGCAGCCGCGCAGAAGCCGGAAGCGCCGCAGCGCCCCGCCGGCTATCCGCGCAGCTACGACACGCTGATCGCCGACGCCCGGGCCGAGGGCAAGGTACGCATCTACGCCAATGCCGACCGCGCAGAGATGGTGCCGGTGGTGGCGGAGTTCAAACGACTCTTCCCCGGCATCGCGGTTTACTACGCCGACATCGGCTCGACCGAGATGTACCAGCGCTACACCCGCGAGACGCGCAGCCGGCAGTATTCGGCGGACATCGTGTGGTCCTCGGCGATGGATCAGCAGATCAAGCTCATCAACGATGGCTACGCGCAGCAGTACGCCAGCCCCGAGAAGCCCACACTGCCCGAGACGGCGGTATGGAAGAACATGGGCTACGGCGTCACCGCCGAGCCGATCGGCTTCGTCTACAACCGCAAGATGGTGCCCGACGCCCTCGCCCCGCGCACGCATCAGGGGCTCGAGGAACTGCTGCGCCGACGCCGCACGGAATTCACCGGCAAGGTCGCGACATTCGATGCCGCGCGCTCGCACACCGGCTATCTCTATCTCTCGCAGGACTTCCTGGCGACGCGCGACACCCGCTCGCTGGTCGAGGCGATCGGCGCGACGCGGCCCGTTCTGGCAACCGCGACGCAGCCGATGCTGGCGGGCGTCGCCTCGGGCAAGCTGGCGATCGCCTACAACGTCATCGGCTCCTACGCGCTGGAGCAGGCCCGGCGCAATCCGCAGATGGGCGTGGTTTTTCCGAAGGACTACACGCTCGTCACCTCGCGCATCGCCTTCATCGGACGTGATGCGCGTCATCCGGCGGCGGCGCGGCTGTTCCTCGATTTCCTTCTTTCGCGCGCCGGGCAGGCCCAGCTTGCCCGGCACAGTCTGTGGCCGGTGCGTACCGACGTACCCGCCCGCCGCCTACCCGCCCAGCAGACGCGCGTCGTGCGCGTGGGGCCGCAACTTCTCGTCAATCTGGATCACCTGACCCGGCAGCGATTCCTGCGCGAATGGAACGCCGCCCTGGTCACAGGGAGAGAACAAAAACCATGACCCGTACTCTGATGGCCGGCGCAGCATTCCTTGCGCTGGTAAGTGCCAACCCCGCGCTGGCACAGGCCCCCACGCGCGACGAACTCGCCGATCTGGTGCGCGCACAGGCCGCCGAAATCGCCTCGCTGCGCCAGCGCGTCGATGCCCTTGAGGCCGACCGCAAGGCTCCGATTGCCACAGCAACAGCGCAGCAGAACGCGCCCGTCGTCGCCGCTGCCGATCCGGCCCCCACGGTCATCACGACCAAGCCCTACGCCGAGCAGATCATCCCCCCCGGCCCCGCCGAGCGTGACATCGAGCGCGTGCGCGCCACCGCCGTCGCGGCGACCGACGTGACCACCGAATGGGGTCAAGGCCTGCCCGTGTTCCATTCCGGCGACGGCACCTTCAGCTTCAAGCCGCGCGGCCGCATCATCACCGACGTCAGCACCACCCGTGGCTCGAAGTACGATGGCCGCAACCTGACCACCACCGGCATGCGCGCGCTGCGCATGGGCCTCGAAGGCACCGTCGGCACCCACCTGTTCTACCAGTTCGAGAGCGACTTCTCGGAGAACGCGGTCGACGTCGTCACCGCCTTCATCGGCTGGAAGAACAAGATCGCGCCCGGCCTCGACTATGACGTGCGCGTCGGCCACCTGTTCAACGACCGCAGCTTCGAAGGCTCGACCGGTTCGGACTCCACCCCATTCGCCGAACGCACCGTGGTCGCCACCGCGATCATCCCGCAGCGCGCGTTCTATGGCCTCGGCATCATGCCGCGCCTGTTCTGGAAGACCGGCCACGCCTCGCTCACCGTCACCGGCGACCGCATCGACGGCGACCAGTCCACCTCGGACAACCGCACCGTGATCGCCCGCGCGCACTGGAACCCGATCAAGTCGCCGCGCCAAGTGCTGCACCTCGGCATCTGGGGCTTCGACGAGCACCTGCAGCCGGGCAAGAACTCGCTGGGCCGCAACACCGTGATCGGCGGCCGCTTCAACGGCGCGCTGCGCCTGTCGACCGGCGACATCATCGGCGGCACCGGCACCACCGGTTACGGCGCGGAACTGGGCGGCTACTCCGGCCCGCTGTGGGTCATGGCCGAGGCGGGCGAGCGCCACGCACGGCTCGACAACGGACGCCCGGACTTCGTCACGCAGGCGTGGAGCGTCTCGGGCGGCTTCTTCATCACCGGCGACCTGCCGCCCTACAACCCGCGCCTCGGCAGCTTCGGCCAGCCCAAGGTGCTGCGCCCCGTCTTCGAAGGCGGCCCGGGCGCAATCGAGCTGACCGCGCGCTACGAGAACCTGGAATTCAAGGACATCGCCACGCCCGCACAGGGCTGGGCGGCGACGCTGGGCGCGAACTGGTATCTCAACAGCTTCGTGCGCTTCCAGGTCAACGCGATCCACTGGAACACCGAGAACGCCGCCGGAATCTACACCGGCAAGGATGACGGCGAGACGCTCACCGCGCGCGTCGGCGTCACCTTCTAAGCCCTTTCCTTTCAAACCATGACCAGAACCGGGGACCAACAATGAGTCTCGCCCTTATCGGCTTCCTGATGGTGGCCACCTTCATGACGCTCATCATGACCAAGCGGATGACCCCGCTGGTCGCGCTGAGCGTCGTGCCCACCCTCTTCGCCCTTGTCGCCGGCTTCCATGCGGGCCTTGGCGACATGATGATCGACGGCGTCAAGAACCTCGCGCCCACCGGCGTCATGCTGCTGTTCGCGATCCTGTTCTTCAGCACCATGACCGACACCGGCCTGTTCGACCCGCTGGTCGGCAAGCTGATCCGGCTGGTCCACGGCGACCCGATGCTGATCCTGATCGGCTCGGTCGTCCTGTGCGCGCTCGTCAGCCTCGATGGCGACGGTTCGACCACGTACATCATCACGATGGCGGCCATGCTGCCGCTCTACAAGCGCTACGACATGAACCGCCTGTACCTCGTCTGCCTGCTGATGGTGACGAGCGGCGTGATGAACCTGACGCCGTGGGGCGGGCCTACGGCGCGCGCCGCAAGCGCCCTGAAGCTGGACCCGGCCGCGCTGTTCCTGCCGCTGATCCCCGGCATGATCGCGGGCCTCGCGTTCCTAATCGGCCTGGCCATCTACTTCGGCCGCAAGGAGCGCCGCCGCATCGGCAAGGTGGAGAATCTCGCCGCGCTGGAAGCCAGCGACCTCGCCGTCTCGCAGTGGCCCGAGGCGCGCCGCCCGAAGATGATCTGGTTCAACGCCGCGCTCGTCATCGCGCTGCTGGTGCTGCTGGTGTGGGGCGTGCTGCCGCTGCCGATCCTGATGATGCTGGCCTTCGCCATCTCGATGATCGCCAACTACCCCGACACCAAGTCGCAGAAGGAGCGCATCAGCGCCCATGCGGGCAACGTCCTCTCGGTCGTCTCGCTGATCTTCGCGGCGGGCATCTTCACCGGCATCCTGTCGGGCACCGGCATGGTCGAGGCGATGAGCAAGGAAGTCGTCGGCCTGATCCCGCCGGTCCTCGGGCCCTACATGGCGCCGATCACCGCGCTCATCAGCCTGCCGGGCACGTTCTTCATCTCGAACGACGCCTTCTACTTCGGCATGCTGCCGATCCTCGCCGAAGCGGGCGCCCACTACGGCGTCGAGCCGATGGCGATCGCCCGCGCCTCGCTGATGGGCCAGCCGGTCCACCTGCTGAGCCCGCTGGTACCCTCAACCTACCTGCTGGTGAGCCTTGCCGGTGTGGATCTGGCCGACCACCAGAAGTTCACGCTGGTTCCGGCGGCGCTATGCTGCCTCGTCATGACCGTGGTGGGCATGGCGGTGCTGGCCTTCCCGTTCGTGGGCTAAGCATGACCCTCGCGCGCCCGACCTCTCCCCACACGCCCCGTCACCCTGAACTCGTTTCAGGGTCCATCGGGCCGCGTGGGCCGGAGCGTCGGGCCGCAAGCCGCCGGTTCCGCCGGCGAAACGACCCTTCGGCGCAAACCGGGGGATGGACCCTGAAACAAGTTCAGGGTGACGAAGTGAACAGGCCCAAGGCGTGACGATCCCCAACGGAACCCTTTCCGTCATCCTGCGCTTCATCGCCGCCCTCGCCGTCGGCGCGTGCGGCGGAGTACTTTTCTGGTCGATTCATGCCCCGCTGCCGTGGGTACTGGGATCGATGACCGCGTGTGCGGCAGGCAGCATCGCGCGCCTGCCGATCGCCGCGAGTTCCGCCACCCGCAGGCCGATGTCTGCCGTGCTCGGCGTCGTGCTGGGCAGTTCGTTCCACCCCGGCATCGCCGCGCAGGCAATGCAGTGGATCGTGCCGATCGTCCTGCTGCCGCTGTTCCTAACCAGCGCCGCCGTCGCCTGCGTCTTCTATTTCCGCAAGATCGCGAAGTTCGATCCGCCCACCGCCTACTTCGCCGGAATGCCGGGAGGCATCGCCGAGATGGTCGTGCTCGGCTCCGAGCGCGGCGCCGATGAGCGCACGATCGGCCTGATCCACGGCGCGCGGATCTTCCTCGTCGTCTTCATCCTCCCCTTCCTCATCCGCCTGTTCGAGGCGGAGACCGGCCACGCCCCGCTTCCTCCCCAGGTTACGGGCGTGGCCGACTGGACCCTGCTGCCATGGGCGCTCGGCTGCATGATCGTTGGCAGCGCGATCGGCCGCGCGCTGAAGCTGCCCGCGTGGCACCTGATGGGGCCGCTGTTCGTCAGCGCCGCCGTCCACCTGACGGGCCTGAGCGACTTCCACATCCCGGCATGGGCCATCGCCGCCGCGCAGGTCGGCCTCGGCGCCACCATCGGTTGCCGCTTCGTCGGGCTGGACCTGCCGACGCTGCTGCGCACGCTGATGCTGGCGGCGGGTTCGACCGCGATCCTGCTGGTTATAACCTTCGTCTGGGCATTCGGCATCGGCTGGGCTACCGGACTGGACCCGGCGCTGCTGACGCTGGCCTACTCGCCCGGCGGCGTGGCGGAGATGAGCATGGTGGCCCTCAGCCTCGCGCTGGAGGCAAGCTTCGTGGTCGTCCATCACCTCGTTCGCGTGGTTCTGGTCATCATCGGCGCGCCCGCTGCGTTCAAGTTCATGAGGTCGCCGAATGCCTGATCCCTTCCGCGAAAAGATCGCCATTCTCTATCAGGCGATCGAGCCGCCGGTGATCGACGGCCAGCGCAAGGACGCCAAACCCGGCGGCTATTCCGACAGCGGCGCCGACATGGGCGTAGCGCTGCGTTCGATCGGCTGCACCATGGTGACGCCGGTGGCCGAACCCGATCCCACATCGGTGTTCGACTGGGTCTGGCCCGACACCCCCGAAGGCATCGACGCCGCACTGGCCGCAGGTGCGACGCTGCTCTGGGCCAATACCGTAGTCTTCGACGGCCACCCGATCGAAGCCGCCAGCCACCGCGCATGGGTGGTCAGCCCCGATCCGCGCACGATGCAGGAAGTCGACGACAAGGCCGCCACCAACGCTCGCCTCGCAGCAGAAGGCCTGCCCGTCGCCGGGTCGTGGGTGGTCGATGGCGCCGCGTCCGACATCGAGGCGCAGCTTGCTGCATTCACCGGGCACCTCCCGCTGGTGGTCAAGCCACTGCGCGGTCGCGGCAGTCAGGGCGTCAGCGTCGCGCGCAGCCTCGGAGAGATGATCGCGGGCACCCGCGCCATCGTCGAGGGCGGCAAGTTCGGCACCGCGATCATGATCGAGCAGTTCCTGCCCGGTCAGGAAATCACCATCACCGTCATGCCCGCAGCGGCACGTGAGGGCGAAACGAAGCCCTTCGCCCTGCCCCCCGTCCGCCGCTTCGACCAGCATGACGACGTAGCCCCCTACAACGGCGACGTCCCCGTCAGCACCAACAGCGCCGCGATGACGGGCGAGGAATGCGCCGACCCGGCCATCGTCGCCGTCACCGCCGCCTGCGAACGCGCGGCGCAGATCATCGGCATCCGCACCCCGATGCGGATCGACTGCCGACAGGACGCGGCCGGCGCCTACCTACTGTTCGACGTCAACATCAAACCCAACCTCACCGGCGCGGGCCGACCCGGCCGCGACAACGAGGACAGCCTTTCCACAATCGCCGCCGCCGCTGTAGGCTGGCGCTACGCAGACCTCCTCGTCGCGGCCATCCGCGGCGCGTGGACCAACAGGGACAATACCGCATGACCGACCTGTGGCAGCACATCGTTGCCGACTTCTCCAACATCACGAGCCCGGCCGCGCTGTCGGCCTTCGGCCAAGTGGTGCTGATCGACATCATGCTCGCCGCCGACAACGCGATCGTCGTCGGCGCGCTCGCGGCGGGGCTTCCGGCCGCGATGCGCCGCAAGGTCATCATGATCGGCGTGATCGCCGCTCTGGTACTGCGCGTCGTCTTCGCCCTCGTCGTCAGCCAGCTGATGCAGATCGTCGGCCTCGTCTTCGCAGGCGGCCTGCTGCTGATCTGGGTGGCGTGGAAGATGTGGCGCGAACTGCGCGAGGATCACACCGACGAGCACCCCGATTCGACCATCGCCAAGGCCGCCCCGCGCAGCTTCGCGGGCGCCGCATGGGCCGTCGCCGTCGCCGACGTCAGCATGAGCATCGACAACGTGCTCGCGGTGGCGGGTGCAGCGCGCGATC
>JASGGD010000168.1:0-10978 GCA_047605225.1 Novosphingobium sp. | reverse complement strand
TTCGAGGATCGCGGGCGAGCCGATCGCGCCCGCCGCCAGCACCACTTCGCCGGGGGTGAGCGCCACGCGCTGCTGGTTGCCGACGGAGTAAGCGACACCGACCGCGCGGCCCGCCTCGACGATCACCCGGTCCACCACCGCGCCGGTCTCGACCTTGAGGTTGCTGCGCGAGCGGACCGGCTTGAGGAAAGCGTCGGCCGCGCTCCAGCGCCAGCCGCTGCGCTGGGTGACCTGGAAGAAGCCCGCACCCTCGTTGTCGCCGGTGTTGAAGTCGGCGGAATGCGGGATGCCGTGCTGGCCGCATGCGTCGCGGAAGGCTTCGAGGATATCCCAGCGCAGGCGCTGCTTCTCGACCCGGATCTCGCCGCCGCCGCCGTGGAACTGGCTGACGCCCTCGTAATGGTCCTCGGCGCGGGTGAAGTAGGGCAGCACGTCGTCCCAGCCCCAGCCGAGGTTGCCCGCCTGCCGCCAGCCGTCGTAGTCGGCCGCCTGTCCGCGCATGTAGATCATGCCGTTGATCGACGAGCAGCCGCCCAGCACGCGCCCGCGAGGGTACTTGAGTGCGCGGCCGCCGAGCCCTTCCTCGGCCTCGGTGGACAGGCACCAGTCGGTGCGCGGGTTGCCGATGCAGTAGAGGTAGCCCACCGGCACCCGGATCCAGATGTAGTCGTCCTTGCCGCCCGCCTCGAGCAGCAGCACGCGCGTCTCCGGATCGGCGCTCAGCCGGTTGGCTAGAACGCAGCCCGCGCTGCCCCCGCCGACGATGATGTAATCGAACTCTCCCATTGCATAGGGCTATGCCGCGCATCGCGTGCGATCAAGCGAGCGCTTTGGAGAGGTGCGCCGGGGCGGTGACTGCGCGCCGGGGCGATGGCAGGCGGGCAGCGCTCGGGCCATCGCAAGGTAAGCGCGGCGTTAACGAGTTGGCAAGAGATTGTGTCTAGTTCCTGTCGGCACAGGAGACGGTGGTTTCGGCCACCGGATTGACAGGAGCCGCCGGCGAGCCGGATGGACCGATCGTCGGGGGGCGAAAGGTCCGCATCCGGGGTGGGAACGCAGTCTTCGGGCACGTTCGATAACCGCCTTCGACGACGGCTCCTGGCATTTCCCGGCACTCTTCCCGAATTCGTCGTCAGCTTCCCAGCGCGTGCTGTTCCGCAGTGACCGGCGCACGATCGGGACGGTCGGACAAGGCGCGGGCGATCCAGATCGTCGACATCGCCAGCACCACCAGCACCAGGCTGACGATCAGCACATAGCGCACGATATGCGGCGTCGAGCCCCCGCGCGCTTCATCGTCGTCGAGATGAACCTCGTCACCGGAACGATACATGACTGCTCTCCCGTCGGCCCGACGGTGGCCTTCATAGCCGCGCTTTCGATTCGGGCCGTCTTCGGGAACGAGATTGGGGCGGGTAAAGTTCCCAGGCGTTCAGCCCGCGTGGTGCGAGGTGACGTGGAGCAGTTGCAAGGTGCGTTCGTCCCGGCGGCCCTGACAGAAGGCGTCAAGGGCATGGGCGAATTGCCCGGCGGCATCGGAGCCCATCGCGGCGAGTTCGAACAGGGTCATGGAACTGGCGAACTTCATTGCGTCGACCGCGCCGAGAATGCCCGCCGCGCTGCGCCGTCCTGCCCAGCCGAGCATCAGGCGCGTCGTTTCGTCGAGTCTGGGGCCAAGGGCAGGGTGGGTAAGATAACGCCGCGCTTCGTCGAGCGTCTCGATCGCATAGCGCCGTGCCATCGGGCTGGAGCCGAGCCCGGCGACTTGCGGGAACACGAACCACATCCAGTGCGTGCGTTTTTCGCCATGGGCGAGTTCGGCGCGGACTGTGCCGAAGATGGCGTCCTGCGCGGTAACGAAGCGCTCCAGATCCATCATGCGCGGGTATTCATTGCGTGTCGCTCCAGAAGCGGCCGGTCGCGGCCGTGTGCCCTGGTCAACACGCCGGGACGGGCGACGTTCCGCCACCCGTCCCGCGTCTGCGCGGATTAGTCGCGCAGCAGTTCGTTGATGCCGGTCTTCGAGCGCGTCTGCGCGTCGACGGTCTTGACGATCACGGCGCAGTAGAGCGACGGGCCGGGGGTGCCGTCGGGCAGCGGCTTGCCGGGCATCGCGCCGGGGACGACGACGGCGTAGGGCGGCACGCGGCCGATGTGGACCTCGCCGGTCGCGCGGTCGACGATCTTGGTCGAGGCGCCGATGAACACGCCCATCGACAGCACCGCGCCTTCGCCCACGATCACGCCTTCGGCCACTTCCGAACGCGCGCCGATGAAGGCGCCGTCCTCGATGATGACCGGGCCGGCCTGCAGCGGCTCAAGCACGCCGCCGATGCCCGCGCCGCCCGAGATGTGGACGTTCCTGCCGATCTGCGCGCACGAACCCACGGTCGCCCAGGTGTCGACCATGGTGCCTTCGCCGACGTAGGCGCCGAGGTTCACGAACGAGGGCATGAGGACCACGCCCTTCGAGATGTGCGCGCTGCGGCGGACCACGGCGCCGGGCACCACGCGCACGCCGGAGGCCTTGAAGCGGGCATCGTCCCAGCCTGCGAACTTGAGCGGCACCTTGTCGTAGGCGGGGGCGCCCGCTGCGCCGTAGTCGATCACGGCGTTGTCGTTCAGGCGGAACGAGAGCAGCACGGCCTTCTTGAGCCACTGGTTGACGACCCACTCACCGTCGATCTTCTCGGCGACGCGAGCCTGGCCCGAATCGAGCAGTTCCAGCGCCTCGTCGACGATCTTGCGAACGTCCGCGCTCGCGGGGGTGACGGTGTCGCGTGCGTCGAACGCGGCTTCGATCTGGGCGGCGAGGCCAGAATAGAGGTCGGACATGGTGGTGGTCTCCGGAAGGGATGAAACTGTCGCGGCGCGGCCTAGAGGGAGTTGGCGGCGGGGACAAGAGAAGTCTGCCGCGCAACTTTGCGTCCCGTCCTCGCAATGACGAAGCGAATTAGGGTCAATCGTCCGGCTGCATCAGTTCGCGCACGAAGCCGATCAGGCCCGTCTGCCGCGCACGGCGCAGGCGTTCGGCGTGGAGGATCTTCTTCACTTCCTCGAAGCAGCTAGCGATGTCGTCGTTGACCACGACATAGTCGTAGCCGTCCCAGTGGCTGATCTCCGAGCGCGCGCGCTCCATGCGGCCGTGGATCACTTCGGCGCTGTCGGTGCCGCGCCCCGTAAGGCGGCGGCGCAGTTCCTCGATGCTGGGGGGGAGCAGGAACACGCGGACCACGTCGCGCTCCAGCTTCTGGTAAAGCTGCTGGGTGCCCTGCCAGTCGATGTCGAACATGTAGTCGACGCCATCCTTGAGGCCCGCCTTAACCTGGGCCTTGGGGGTGCCGTAGCTCTGGCCGAAGACGGTGGCCCACTCCAGGAACTCACCCGCCTCGACCATGCTGTCGAACTGTTCGTGGGTAATGAAGTGGTAGTGCTCGCCGTCGATCTCGCCGGGGCGGGGCTGGCGGGTGGTGCAGGACACCGAGTTGCGCAGTTGCGGATCGTGCTCCAGCAGCATGCGGGCGATCGTCGTCTTGCCCGCGCCCGATGGGGAGGACAGGATGAACATGAGACCGCGCCGCGCGAGCGTGCCGGTGGTGTCGGGAGAGGGAGTGGACTGGACCATGGCCCCCGATGCCGATGGTTGGCGCGGGAATCAAGGATTGAGTGCGCCGGGTGCTGGCCCACCCCGTCCGGCTAGGCAGCAAGCTGCCAAGCCGGACGGCCCTCCCGCATGCGGGAGGGTGAAGGACTGTGCTCTCATTCCCCTCCCGCCTGCGGGAGGGGGCAGGGGTGGGCTTTTTCGGCCCTCAGACCTCTTCCGCCCCGTCCTCGGCCATGTCCTGCAACTGCGCCGCGCCTTCCGCACGCGCCTGTCGGGCACGGCTGCGGTCATAGAGCGTCTTGGCCACCAGCGCCCCGCCGATGACCATGGCTCCCGGCACCGAACTCAGTGCGACTCGGGCCAGTGCGCCGTGCAGCAGCGTTTCCGCCACGGTGCGCCCCTTGAGGATCGACTTGGCCTTCCTGGGCGAATAGCTCGCGCCCAGCACCCCGCGCTCCACGCTGCGGCGCATGATGGTGGTCGCGGTGCGCAGGGCGATGTCGGCGATGATGAGGTTGGTGGCGGGGTTCGGGCTCGGCCCGTGCAGTTCCCCGCCGTTGTCGGCCAGCGTCTTCAGCCCCTTGGCGGGTGCCGCGACGACGCTGGCGGCCTTCTTGGCGCTATCTTTCAGAACCGTTGCCATCTTTCGCCCTGCTCTACCGGGCGAGCCCGGTTACTTCTTCTTGCCGAAATCCACCGAGACGACGTTGGAGCCGTCTTCGCTGGGAGTAATGCGCGACGCCACATCGCGTTCCGCATCGTTCTCGGCCGGAGCGGGCTCGTCGGCCTCGTCCTCGACCATGGCCTGGAACTGCAGGCCGAAGTCCACCGCCGGATCGACGAAGGCGGTGATCGCCGAGAAGGGAATGTCCAGCTTGGCGGGCATGGCGTTGAACGAGAGGCTGACGGTGAAGCCGTTCTCCGAGACGCCCAGATCCCAGAACTTGTTCTGGAGCACGATGGTCATCTCGTCCGGGAACCGGGCGCGCAGGTCGGCGGGAATGCTGACCCCGGGGGCGCCGGTCTTGAAGGTGATGTAGAAGTGGTGGCCGCCCGGAAGCACGCCGCCGGAGCTTTCGACCTGGCCGAGAACACGGCCGACGACGGCGCGCAGGGCCTCCTGCACGATCTCGTCGTAAGGGATCAGGCTGTCTGTGGTATCGTTCATCGCGCCCTACGTGCTCATGGTTCTCCGGCCGGTCAAGCGTGTTCGAGCGTAAAATAACATGTCGGGCCGGGTTTTCCCTAGCTCGAAGCACTTGCGACCGAAGATTGCTATATAAACGCCCGACGCGCATTCTTGTGCCGCGACTGAATTGATTCCGGCGCGTACAGGTATATAGGCACGGGCCATGCGTACCGCCTCGATCATCCGCAAGACCCATGAGACCGACATTGCCGTGGAGGTCAACCTCGACGGCACCGGGGCCTATGACGTGTCCACCGGGATCGGCTTCCTCGACCACATGATCGAGCAGTTCAGCCGCCACTCGCTGATCGACATCAAGTGCCACATCAAGGGCGACCTCCATGTCGACCAGCACCACACGACCGAGGACAGCGCCATCGCCATCGGCCAGGCCATTACGCAGGCGCTGGGCGACAAGGCGGGGATCGGCCGCTATGGCGACGTGAACTCGCCGATGGACGAGGCGCTGAGCCGCGTGTCGCTGGACATTTCCGGCCGCCCCTACCTCGTGTGGAAGGCCGGTTTCACGCAGGACAAGCTGGGCGAATTCGACACCGAGATGGTCGAGCACTGGTTCCATTCGATCGCACAGGCGGTGGGCATCACCCTGCACATCGAACTGCTTTACGGTTCGAACAACCACCACATCTGCGAAGGCATCTTCAAGGGCTTCGCCCGCGCCATGCGCACGGCGGTGGAGCTGGACCCGCGCAAGGGCGGGGCGATCCCCTCGACCAAGGGCATTCTCGGGCAGGCGAGCCTCTGATGGCGATCTTCATCCTCAACCTCACGTACGTCACCACCGACATTGCCGAGGTCGACGCGCTGCTGGCCGATCACCTCGCATGGCTGGAAACCGGGCGCGGCGAGGGTCACTTCCTCGCCTGGGGCCGCAAAGTGCCGCGCGAAGGCGGCGCGATCATCGCGAAGGGCGAGAGCCGCGAAGCCGTCGAGGCGCTGGCGGCCACCGATCCGTTTATCGCGGGCGGCGTCGCCAGGGTGGACGTGATCGAATGGGTGCCGACCTTCCTTGGCGAAGGGCTGGAGGCTCTGGCGCAATGACCCTCGCGCTGATCGACTACGGCGCGGGCAACCTGCACTCGGTCGCCAACGCGCTGCGCGCGGCGGGCGCCGAAGACGTGGCGATCACCGCGAATCCGGACGTCGTGCGCGCGGCCGACCGCATCGTCCTGCCGGGCGTGGGCTCGTTCCGCGCCTGCGCCGAGGGCTTGTGGGGCATTCACGGCATGGTCGAGGCGATGGCCGAGCGTGTCCATGTCGGCGGTGCGCCGTTCCTCGGCATTTGCGTGGGCATGCAGCTGCTCGCCACGCGCGGGCTGGAGCACGGCGTGACCAAGGGGCTCGACTGGATCGAGGGCGAAGTGCGCCTGATCGAGCGCACCGACTCCGAGATCAAGATCCCGCACATGGGCTGGAATGACGTGAACCTCGGCCGCAAGGACCCGGCGCAGGGCCTGATCGATCCGGGCGAGGCGTACTTCCTGCACTCCTACCACTTCCAGCCCGATGACGGCGCCTGCGTGGCGGCGATGACCGACCACGGCGGCGGCCTCGTCGCGGCGGTGGCGAAGGACAATGTCGTCGGCGTGCAGTTCCATCCGGAAAAGAGCCAGGGATATGGCCTCTCGCTGCTGGCGCGGTTCCTGGAATGGAAGCCGTAGCGCCTTGCCGCGGGGGCTTCGACAAGCTCAGCCTGAGCGGATTCAGGGTGGGGCTTTCGAGTTTTCGCGAATTACACCAATACCGCTCAGGCTGAGCTTGTCGAAGCCCGCACGCAACCTTCAGGAAAGCCGCACATGATCGTCTTCCCCGCCATCGACCTCAAGCAAGGGCAGGTCGTGCGCCTCGCCGAAGGCGACATGGACCGCGCCACCGTCTATGGCGATAACCCGGCCGCACAGGCGATGCTGTTCGCCGAGGCCGGATCGCAGTTCCTTCACGTCGTCGACCTCGACGGCTCCTTCGCAGGGCGCGCCGAGAACCGCGAGGCGGTGGAAGCCATCCTCGAAGTGTTCCCCGGCCACGTCCAGCTCGGCGGGGGCATCCGCACGCCAGAAGCCGTTGCGGGCTGGTTCGACCTTGGCGTCAGCCGCGTGGTCATGGGCACCGCTGCGCTGAAGGACCCGCAGTTCGTCAAGGACATGGCGAAGGAGTTCCCCGGCGGCATCGTCGTCGCCGTGGACGCGCGCGACGGCATGGTCGCGACCGAGGGCTGGGCCGAAGTCTCCGACGTCTCGATCGTCGACATGGCCCGCCGTTTCGAGGACGCGGGCGTTGCTTCGCTGCTGTTCACCGACATCGGCCGTGACGGTCTGCTCAAGGGCGTGAACATCGACGCCACCGTCGATCTTGCCCGCCGCACCGACCTGCCGGTGATCGCATCGGGCGGCGTGAAGGGGCTCGACGACATTCGCCTGCTGGCGCTCCACGCCAAGGACGGGATCGAGGGTGTCATCACCGGCCGCGCGCTTTACGACGGCCGCCTGGACCTTGCCGCCGCGATCCAGTTCGCGGAGCGCGAGGGGTGAACGAAAATCGCCTCATGGCGGTGCTGGCCCTGGTGATCTTTGTGCCCGCCGCGATCTTTGCGTTCCGCGACTGGCGTGAGGGCAAGGCGCGGTTGATGCTGTTCAGTCGGGCGCGTAACCCGATCCTGACGACAAAAGTCGCCGATCCGCGCAAGTTTGCGCTCTACACGGCGTTTAATGCCCTGTTGTGTGCCGTTGTGGCGCTCTTTGCCGTGCTGCTGTTCTTCAAGCCGGAGTAAGCCGAATGACCGTGCGAATCCGCGTAATTCCGTGCCTCGACGTCCGTGACGGGCGGGTGGTGAAGGGTGTCAACTTCGTCGACCTCAAGGATGCCGGAGACCCCGTCGAACAGGCCCGCGCCTATGATGCGGCGGGCGCTGACGAGCTGTGTTTCCTCGACATTTCCGCCAGCCACGAAGGCCGCGGCACCCTGCTCGACGTGGTCCAGCGCACCGCCGAAGTCTGCTTCATGCCCCTGACCGTCGGCGGCGGCGTCCGCACCGCCGAGGACGCCCGCGCGCTCCTGCTGGCGGGTGCGGACAAGGTGGCGGTGAACTCGGCCGCCGTCTCGCGCCCCGAAGTGGTGGCGGACATCGCCGAGAAGTTCGGTTCGCAGTGCATCGTCGCCTCGGTCGATGCGCGGCAGGTTTCCCCCGGAAAGTGGGAGATATTCACCCACGGCGGCCGCAAGGCGACCGGCATCGACGCGCTGGAACACGCGATCAAGCTGGCCGACTACGGCGCGGGGGAACTGCTCGTCACCTCGATGGACGGCGACGGCACCCAGAACGGCTATGACCTCGCGCTGACCCGCGCGATCGCGGAGGCGGTCTCGGTTCCGGTGGTGGCAAGCGGCGGCGTCGGCAATCTCGACCACCTCGTCGCGGGCGTGACCGAGGGGAAGGCGAGCGCGGTGCTGGCCGCCTCGATCTTCCACTTCGGCAAGCACACCATCGCCGAAGCGCACTCGGCCCTGCGCGCGGCGGGAATCCCTGCGCGCGGGTGAATGCACGGCAAGGTTAACGGTTCGTCGTTAGTCGAATGCGACTAACGGAGTGAACCACATCGGGACAACCCGCGATCGGCACTTGCTGCATTGCACCCCGTGGTCGATGGCCGATTTCAGGCCATTCGGATCAACAGGAGGATTCGCGGGTGCCCATGTTGAAGTATATCCCGGCGTTCGTCGCGACTTTCGTCGCGCCGGTTCCCGCCTATGCCGCAGGAGGCATCCCGCTTCCCGAACCCAGCAGCATGCTGCTCCTCGGCCTTGGCGTCGTCGGCGTCGCCGTGGGCCGCAAGCTGTCGTCCAAGCGCGGCGAGGACTGACGCGCTCTTGACCGCGCGGCCCGTGCACCGCATGGGCTGGGCATGAGCAGCCTCGACACTCTCGCACGCCTCGAAGCCACGATCGCCGAGCGCCGCGCGGCCGATCCCGATTCCAGCTACGTCGCCAGGCTCAACGCCAAGGGCCTGCGCAAGATCGCGCAGAAGCTGGGCGAGGAAGCGACCGAAACCGTGATTGCGGCGCTGACCGAGGATCACCAGGCGCTGGTCGGAGAGGCGGCGGACCTGATCTTCCACCTCATGGTCCTGCTCGGCGCCAAGGACGTGCCGCTGGCCGACGTGCTCGCCGAACTGGACCGCCGCGAAGGTGTCTCGGGGATCGCCGAGAAAGCTGCACGCCCGAAGGACTGAACCGGAGAACCCGATGCCCATCGATCCGAAGCTGCCTTACGACGACAACAACGTCTTCGCGAAGATCCTGCGCGGCGAACTGCCGTGCTCGAAGGTCTACGAGGACGACCACGCGCTCGCCTTCAACGACATTCGCCCGCAGGCGCCGGTCCATGTGCTGGTGATCCCCAAGGGCGCTTACGTCTCTTGGGACGATTTCACTGCCAAGGCCGATGACGCCGAGATCGCGGGCTTCATGCGCGCGGTGGGCAATGTGACGCGGCAGCTGGAACTCGACGGGCCGGGCTATCGCCTCATGGTGAACATGGGGACGAACGGCCATCAGGAAGTGCCGCATCTGCATGTGCACATCTTCGGTGGACGCCAGTTCTTCCAGATGATCGGGGAGTAGGGGCGCGCGTATGCCCACCCCGTCCGGCTAATTCGCTTCGCTCATAAGCCTCCCGGCCCTCCCGCTTGCGGGAGGGCTAAGCGCGGACATCTCATTCCCCTCCCGCGTGCGGGAGGGGGCAGGGGTGGGCACTTCCACCGCTGTCCACCGAAAATTTACCCCGCAATACAGCCTCCAAGGCCGGTTCCTGCGCTCTCGGGGTTGAAGTCGCCCTGCTCCCCGTTACACAACCGCCCGGAATGACGGACGCACCATCCTCCCCCCTCATGCCTCAATCGGGCGTGATCGACGGCAAAGTCCACCGCTACCCCCTGCGCGTGTTCTACGAGGACACCGACGCGGGCGGAGTGGTCTATCACGCCAACTACCTGCGCTGGTTCGAGCGCGCCCGCTCCGACCTGCTCGACGTGCTGGGCATCGACCAGCGCGCCTCGCTGGAGGCGGGCACCGGCCTCTACACCGTGGCCGAGGCGAACCTGCGCTATCTCTCGCCGGCGCGGCTTGGCGATACCATCATCATCGAAACATGGGCTGAAAGCACCGGCCGCGTCGCGAGCGTGCTGCGACAGGTCGCATTTCGCGGTGACGTCAGGCTTTGCGAGGCGGCCGTAAAGGTCGCGTTCATAAGCCCTGAAGGACGACCGCGCCGACAGCCCGAGGCCTGGCAACAGGCTTTCACTACACTTGTACCCATCGCCGCTCCGGCCCCGGAAGGACCAGAATGACGCTCGACCTGCTTGCCTCGACCATCAGCTTCGCCGGTGACGATAACCATCTCAACCCGGTGAAACTGTTCCTCGATGCCGACATCGTGGTGCAGGCGATCATGGCCGGGCTCGTCCTCGCCAGCGTGTGGGTGTGGATGATCATCGTTACCTTCATCGTGCGCATGGGGGCGATCACCCGCCGCTGCGACGAGTACGAGGAAGGCTTCTGGGAGGCCCAGAACTTCGACACCTACCAGAAGGAGCGCAAGCGTGGCGACGTGCCGATGGGCAAGGTCGCGGGCGCGGGCCTCGGCGAATTCAAGCGCAACGTCGGCGCCGGCATCGATGCCGAGGGCGCTCGCCAGCGCATCGCCACGATCCTGAACTCGTCGGTGGGCGAGGAGGCGGACAAGCTCTCCGACCGCCTGAACTTCCTTGCGACCGTCGGTTCGGTGGCGCCTTTCGTGGGCCTGTTCGGCACGGTGTGGGGCATCATGAAGAGCTTCTTCGACATCGGCCAGCAGCAGAATTCCTCGCTCGCGGTCGTCGCCCCCGGCATCTCGGAGGCGCTGTTCGCCACCGCCATCGGCCTGTTCGCGGCGATCCCGGCGGTCATCGCCTACAACCGCTTTTCGCACCGGGTTAACGGCTTCGAGGCGCGCCTGCAGCGCTTCGCCGACCACCTCCACGCCGCCCTGACGCGCCAGCTGGAGCAGCGCTGATGGGCATGGGCGTCTCGGGCGGCGGAGGCCGCAGGCGAGGGCGCGGCGGGCGCGGGCCGATGGCCGAGATCAACGTCACGCCGCTGGTCGACGTGATGCTGGTGCTGCTGATCATCTT
>JASGGD010000167.1:0-11165 GCA_047605225.1 Novosphingobium sp. | reverse complement strand
GACGCATGGCATGGCGAGCGCGCGGGCAGGTCCATCGAGCAGGGCGAATACCAGGCATTCCTGCGCGAAATCGGCTATCTCGTTCCCGAGCCGGCGGCGTTCACCATCGGCACGCAGGGTGTCGATCCCGAAATCGCGACGATGGCGGGACCGCAACTGGTCGTCCCGGTGCTCAACGCCCGGTTCCTCCTGAACGCGGCGAATGCGCGCTGGGGAAGCCTCTATGACGCATGGTACGGCACCGATGCGCTCGACGCGGCCCCTGCGCAGGGACCGGGCTACGATGCGGCGCGCGGCGCGGCGGTCATCGCGGCGGGCCGGGCGTTCCTCGACCGGACGGTGCCGCTCAAGAGCGGGTCGTGGGCGGACCTTGCCGACGTGGACAGTGTCGAGCCCGCCGATACGGCGCAGTTCGTCGGGCGCACGGGCAAGGGCCTGCTGTTCGTTAACAACGGTCTCAATATCGAGGTCGTCGTCGATGCCGCGAGCCAGGTCGGCAGCACCGACAAGGCGGGCATTTCCGACATCGTCCTTGAAGCGGCGCTGACCACCATCGTCGATTTGGAAGACTCGGTCGCGGCCGTCGATGCCGGGGACAAGATCGCTGCCTATGCCAACTGGCTCGGCGTCATTCAGGGCGACCTGACCGACACGTTCGAGAAGGGCGGGCGCACGCTGACCCGCGAACTGGCGGCCGACAAGGCGGTCACTCTGGCCGACGGCGGGGAGACGGCGCTTCCGGGCCGCTCGCTGCTGTTCGTCCGCAATGTCGGCCACCTCATGACCAACCCGGCGATCCTGCTGCCCGACGGCTCGGAAATTCCTGAAGGCGTCATGGATGCGGTGATCACCAGCGCGATCTCGACGCAGGACGTCAAGGGGCTGACGAAGTACGGCAACAGCCGGGAAGGCGGCATCTACATCGTCAAGCCCAAGATGCACGGGCCGGAAGAGTGCGGCTTCACCAACGCACTGTTCGATGCGGTGGAAGACTTGCTTGGCCTTTCGCGCCACACCATCAAGGTCGGCGTCATGGACGAGGAGCGCCGTACTTCGGCCAACCTCGGTGCCTGCATCGAGGCGGTGAAGGACCGCATCGTCTTCATCAACACAGGGTTCCTCGACCGCACCGGCGACGAGATCCACACTTCGATGCGCGCGGGGCCGATGATCCGCAAGGCCGCCATCAAGGGCTCGGCGTGGATCGCCGCTTACGAGAAGCGCAACGTCGCCATCGGGTTACGTCATGGTCTTTCGGGCGTGGCGCAGATCGGCAAGGGCATGTGGGCCGCGCCCGACATGATGCGCGACATGATGGAGCAGAAGGCCGGCCACCCGAAGACCGGGGCGAACACCGCCTGGGTCCCGTCGCCCACCGCCGCGACGCTCCACGCGATGCATTACCACCAGATCGATGTCTTCGGTCTGCGCGAAGGCATCGCCAATGAGGACATTCCCGGACTCGACCTGCTGCTCTCGGTCCCGCTGGCCGAAGGCACCAACTGGTCGGAGGAAGAGGTTCGCGAGGAACTCGACAACAACGCGCAAGGGCTGCTCGGCTACGTCGTGCGCTGGATCGACCAGGGCGTCGGCTGCTCCAAGGTGCCAGACATCAACGACGTCGGCCTGATGGAGGACCGCGCGACGCTGCGCATTTCCAGCCAGCATATGGCGAACTGGCTGCTGCATGGCGTCTGCTCGAAGGAGCAGGTCATGGAATCGCTGCAGCGCATGGCGGCCAAGGTCGATGCGCAGAATGCGGGCGACCCGCTCTATGAGCCGATGGCGGGCAACTGGGATGGCAGCATGGCCTTCCAGGCAGCCTGCGACCTCGTTTTCAAGGGAGTTGAGCAGCCCAACGGCTACACCGAGCCGCTGCTGCATGCCTGGCGTCTCAAGAAAAAGGCGGCCTGATCCGAACTCCCGGCCCGTCGCAAAGGCGGGCCGGGATGTTAAAACCGATTTAACTCCATCTTAGGCAATTATGGGGTATTATCAGGCCCGAGTTTTCGCAGGGGGCGGGCATGTTCATTCACCGGCAGCGGATGGAAACGCGCACGATGCTGGCCATCAAGGCTACCATGCGCATCGGCGGCCGGGTGGCGGAAGCGACCTTGGCAAATGCCTCCTCGCGCGGGGTACTGGCCTTGGTCGATGCGCCGCCGGCGCGCGGCGTCGCGGTCGAACTGATGATCGGCGAACATGTGCTGAAGGGGCAGGTGCGCTGGCGTGCGCATGATCGCTGCGGAATTGCGCTCAAGGAAACCATCGACGTCGCCGAACTGATCGACGGCAAGGCTGTACCGGTCGTCTACGTGCCCGAGCGACTGGCCCGGCGCAGCGCGATGGAACTGCTGCGCAGCTTCCTGAATTAACGCGCATCGAATTCCTCGCGCGCGCGTTCGACGCGGTCGAGGTTCGCTTCCGCCCACATCCAAACACCGCAGAACGCTTCGCTGAGGGTCTCGCCCAGCGGGGTGAGGGCATAGTCCACACGCGGCGGGACTACGGGATGGACGGTGCGGGTCAGCATGCCGTCGCGCTCCATGCGGCGCAGCGTCTGCGTGAGCATCTTCTGGCTGATGTCCGGCACGGCGCGGGCGAGCTGGGTAAAGCGCTGCGTGCCGTTCTCTTCCAGGATTTCGAGCAGGATCATCGTCCACTTGTCCGCCACCCGGCCGATCAGTTCGGTGACGAGCGCTTCCACCCGCGGGTCGACATGTTCGCAGTTCTTTTCGGGAGCGGGACGGGCGGCCATGGGCTCACTCTCTTTTGAGTAAGTATAAATCTCTTGGGTGCCTTCTTTCCGATAGAATGTGGAGTGCTAGATCGGAAGCGTCAACCAAGGAGTGTCCTCATGAAGACCACCGGAAACACCATCCTCATCACCGGCGGCGGCTCGGGCATCGGCGAGGCGCTGGCGCAGCGCTTCCACGATGCGGGCAACACCGTCATCGTCGCCGGGCGTCGTCTCGACGCGCTGGAAGCCGCCTGCGCGGGCCGTGAGAACATGCACGCGGTCACGCTCGACGTGGAAAGCGCCGAGGGCGTCGCCGCGTTCGCCGCAGAAGTGCTGGAGAAGTTCCCGGCGCTCAACGTGCTGGTCAACAATGCCGGGATCATGCGCTACGAGCGGCTGGACCGCGCGCGCGACCTGTCGGACGCAGAGGCGACGATCACCACCAACCTGCTCGGCCCGATCCGGCTGATCGATGCGTTGGTGGACCACCTCGTGGCGAAGGGCGACGGCGCGATCGTCAACGTGACTTCGGGCCTTGCCTTCGTGCCACTGCCGGGGACGCCGACCTACAATGCGACCAAGGCCGCGATCCACAGCTATACGATGTCGCTGCGCGAAATGCTGCGCGACAAGGTCGAGGTCATCGAACTGGCGCCACCGGCCGTGCAGACCGGCCTCACCCCCGGCCAGAGCACGCGCGAGGGCTACCAGCCGCTCGGCGAGTTCGCCGACGAGGTCATGGTGCTTTTCGCGCAGCAGCCGACGCCCGAGGAAGTTCTCGTCGAGCGCGTGAAGCCGCTGCGCTTCGCGGAAGTGCAGGGCAATATCGCTCAGGTCATGGGCAACCTGAGCGCGATCACCCGCAAGATGTTCGAGCAGTTGGGGCTGTAGGCCTCAGTCTTCGCGCGCGTCGAATGTCGTGTATTCGCGGCGGGTGAACAGCCACTGGCCGTCCGTCTTCGCGAGTTCGTCGACGTAGCGGCCGCGCAGGCGCAGGGTCTTGCCGGAGGCCGGGTCCTCGAAGATCTCCGAGGTATAGGAGATCGCCGAGGCCCGGTCGCCGTCGACGCGGATTTCGCCGGGGTGGGCGACGTAGACCATTGGTTTCGCGGCATTTCCGCCGAGACCATAGTTCTTCATCGATTCCACCCAGGCCGAGACGATCGCCGCCTTGCCGGTGAAACCGCCGAGGTCGGGGAACTCTGGGAGAGCCCAATAGGAGTCTTCCGCCCAGGTTGCGGCCCAGGTTTCGGCGTCGCGAGTCATGACGCCGTGGGCGTATGTGTCGAGCAGTTCGCGGATGAGGATGCGGTCTTCCAGCGGGCCGGTGAATGCCATGGTTTCTCTCCCTTACCAGGCGTGCTTTTCGCCGTTCCACTTGTAGAATTCGCCTGTGTTTTCAATCGTCCAGCCGTCCGTCAGCTGCATGATCGAAGTAGCGCTTTCCTGCGGCGTGATGTCGGCGCCGGGGCCGCTCATGTCGGTGGAAACGTAGCCGGGGTGGATCACGCCGACGACCACGCCGCGATCGCGCAAGTCGAAGGCGATCGAGCGCATCATCCGGTTAAGTCCCGCCTTTACAGCGGCATAGGGCCAGTATCCGCCGTAAGGCCAGGTCGATGCGCCCAACTGGCTGGAGAAATTGATGACTTTCCCACCGGCACCCAAACGGTCCACAAAGGCACTCAACACGCGCAGAGGGCCCTTCAGCATCACCTCCACGCAGTTGTCGAAGTCCTCCCAGTCGACACCGTCGAACTGTGGCTCTGCTTTGCCGGTCACGCCTGCGACATTGTAGACAACGTCGATCGGACCACTGCCCGTCTCCGCCGCGCCCGCGGTCACCGAGGCGCTGTCGCCCACGTCCATCGCGTGAACCGTGACCTTGCCGCCCGATGCCGCCGCCAGTTCGTTCAGCGCCGTCGCCCCGGCCGGATCGCGGGCGAGGGCGTAGACCCGGTCACCGCGCTCGGCGTGCTGCCTGACGAGTTCGTACGCGATGCCGCGCGCCGCTCCGGTGATTGCCACTGTCGCCATCGGGAGATCCTTTCCTGTTGTACCCGGTTCTTCGGGGCCCGGTTTTCGGGATTCGTTATCGGCGCCAAGTCTGGAAGAGGCAGGCGCCATGCCGCACCTGTGACTTTTGAGAGAACTTCTCTCAGCGCTCCTCGCTCAGCCGCTGCATCGTGCGCGCGGCAAAGCGGCGCAGGCGGTCGAGGCGGGTATCGTCGAAGATCGGGCGGTGCAGCAGCATCCCGGCGTGCATCGCGCTGGTGAAGTCGTGCGCCAGCTTCATGTTGGCCCAATCCTCCTGCCACTGCGGGAAAGCCTCGATCATCTCGCTCGACCAGATCGCATCGTACCGGCGCGCGGCAGGCTCGAAGATCGCGGCGAGTTCCGCATCGGTGCGCGCCGCCAGCGCCAGTTCCAGCCACGCCGCGTAGTCCGCCGTCTGCACCGAGCGCCAGTGCGCGTCGCAGGCCAGTTCGATCATCGGCTCGTCGGTCCGGCGCGAGACGGCATCGAAGTAGTCCGCCAGAAACGTGCGCATGCGGTGGTAGACGACGTGGTCGACGACGGCGGAAACCAGTTCCATGCGCGTCGCGAAGTGATGGTGCATGGCCCCGCGCGAA
The DNA here is from genome assembly GCA_047605225.1 of Novosphingobium sp. Classification (GTDB taxonomy): domain Bacteria; phylum Pseudomonadota; class Alphaproteobacteria; order Sphingomonadales; family Sphingomonadaceae; genus Novosphingobium. The sequence continues at coordinate 5,792 of JASGGD010000167.1, read as the reverse complement.
ACCTCGCAGGCGGCGGCGACGGCGGCGGTGGTAAGGCCGGGATAGCCGCTCGCCACCAGACACTCGATCGCCGCGCCGACGAGCCGGTCGCGCATCAGCGCGCTCTTGCGCTGCTGCCATTTTTCCGGCGCTGCGCTTTCGGGCAGCCGGGCATGCAACTCGGGCATGAGCGCGCTCAGCATCCGGTCCTGCAGGTCCTGCGCCTTCATTCCTCTGGTCCCCGTTTTCCCATTGTCCTGCGTCACCGGCGCGGCCGCGTGAACCTAACCAAAGTCGCAGGGTGGCAAGCTGGGTGGAAGCGTAGCATAAAAAACCGGCAGTTGAGTCGGTTTATTCACGATCAACCGCGACAATGGCCGCAAGGCGCGCGAATGCAGACGCGCCGTGGCCGGGAACGGGAGAGTGAAAGGTCATGCCCAGCACACGCGCGCAATCCGTCCGGAGGCTCCGCCCTTGGACGCTTTGACGACCACCCGCTTCGACCTTGAAGCCGAAGTCCGCGACCTTGCCGCGCGGCGCGACATTGCCGATGCGGCGGCGCGCTACATGCGCGGGCTCGACCGGCTGGCACCGGACCTGCAGCGCAGCGCCTTTCATGACGACGCCGTGGTAGACTGCGGGCTGATGAAGGGCAGCGCCGACGAATTCGTGGCCTTCGCGCAAGGCTTCCTCGCCGACATGAACGCCACGCACCACCTGCTCGGGCAGTCGCGCATCGCCGTCGATGGCGATGGCGCCACCGGCGAGTGGTATTTTCAGGCGTGGCACTCGGTATCATCGGAAGATGGAGGCGTGCGCGACCTGTTCATCGCGGGCCGTTACCTCGACACATATGCCTGCCGCGACGGCGAGTGGCGCATCGTCACCCGCACGCTGGTGACCGACTGGGTCAAGGACGATCCGGGCACCCTCGATTTCTTCGCCGCCAATCCCGGAGCGCCGCGCGGCGGCCGCGCCGGCACCGATCCCAGCCAAAGATAACAACGCGAAAACACAGGATACCTGAAGCCATGAACATCCAGACCAAGGTTTCCCGCTACTCGCAGGAATTCGATCCGCCGGTGCGCGGCGATACCATTACCGCCGACCGCTACATCTCGAAGGAGTGGATGGACGGCGAGATGAAGAACCTGTGGCCCAAGGTCTGGCACCTTGGCGGCCTGCTGGCGGAACTGGAGGAGCCGGGCGACATCATCCGCCACAACTTCGCCAAAGAATCCGTCATCATGGTCCGCCAAGAAGACGACTCGATCAAGGCGTTCTACAACTCCTGCCCGCACCGGGGTAACCGGCTTGTGCTGGGCGAGATGGCGAGCGTGCCGCGCATCGTCTGCGGCTATCACAACTGGACCTTCGACCTCGACGGCACCCTCGCCAAAGTGCAGGACCCCGACGACTTCGAAGGCGGCACGCCCTGCGGCAAGGTCCACCTTTCCGAACTGCGCTGCGAGACGTGGGGTCCGTTCGTGTTCTGGTGCATGGACGACGACGTCGCTCCCCTGCACGAATGGCTCGATCCGTTCCCCGAGCGCCTGAAGGGCTACGGCATCGAGAACTGGGTGCGCGTGCTCAACGTCTCGGCCGACGCGGATTTCAACTGGAAGATCATCCGCGACAACTTCAACGAGAGCTATCACCTCCCCACCATCCACCCCGAACTGGCGACCTTCATCAACGACGGCCTGCCCGACACCCTGTTCGAGATGTACCCTTCCGGCCACAACTCGATGTGGATGAAGGGCCATCAGGCGACCACCCGCGTCGATTACCACACCTCCGAAGTGCCCGCTCCGCTGGGCGAGGCGGCGCGTGCCTGGGGCATCGATCCTGAGGAATACAACGGCCGCACCGGCGACTTGCGCGAAGCGATCATCGAGGCGAAGCGCCGCCTTGGTCCGGGCCGGGGCTACACTAATTACGACAACATGAGCGACCAGCAGCTGGTCGACTATTTCCACTGCACGCTGTTCCCCAACCTGACGCTGACCATGAGCCCCGAGCAGTTGCAGGTGCTGCGCACCGAGCCGCACCCCACCGACCCGGAAAAGTGCGTGTTCCAGCACTGGTGCCTCTATCCGCCGGTCGAGGGCATGAAGGAGGTCTTCACCCCGCTCGGCATGCTGCCGCTCCAGCATGACGCGGTCGCGCGCCACTCGGTCTACGGTGACGGCGTTTCGGTGGGCTACGTGGCCGATCAGGACCTGTCGATCGGCACCAGCCAGCAGCAGGGCCTGAACTCGCGCGGGTTCAAGGGCTGCATCCTGCCGGGTCAGGAAAAGCGCATCCAGCGCTTCCACGAACTGCTCAACGATTACGTGAAGGGCGCTCCGGAATAATGGCAGCGCCCGGTGTTCCGGGCTCCCACGTCATGCAGGTGGCCTTCATGGTCGAGGACCTCGAGGTCGCCTGCATGGATTGGGTGCGTACCACCGGAATCGGGCCGTTCCTCACCGTGCCGCATGTGGTGCTGGAGGAATATTCCTATTGTGGGCGGCCTGCCTCGGGTCTGGATTTCTCGGTCGCGATCGCCCAGTCCGGTGGCGTGCAGATCGAGCTGATCCAGCAGCATTGCGACAACCCTTCCGCCTACCGCGATACGGTGGCGAAGGGGCAGGGCGGCTTCCATCACCTTGCGATCTACACCGAAGATTATGATGCCGTGCATGCGCGCTATGCGCAGCAGGGTTTCGTGACGGCGGTGGACGGCAGCTTCGGGGGCTTTCGCTTTTCCTACATCGATACCTCGGCGACGCTCGGCTGCATGATCGAGCTGATCGAGGAAAACCCGCTGCAGGGCGAATTCTTCGCCCGCATCGCCGGTGCCGCGCAAGGGTGGGACGGTACTGATCCGGTTCGCCCCGGCTTTCCCGTAGCGGCGCAATAAGAGAGGATTCCACTTCCATGACAGCCTGCCCCATCGAGGATCGTCTGGCGATCCAGGACCTGCTCGTGTCTTATGCCCATGCCGTCGACAGCCTGCACGACCTTGACGGCATCTGCGCCGTCTTCGTGGAGGACGCGGTGTTCGACCTGTCGGGCATCGGCTTTCCCAGCCTCAACGGGCACGGCGAAATCCGCAAGTTCTTCGAGGACACCTTCGCGGCGATGTCGGCCCACGCGCATTACCTGACCAATTTCGCGATCACCGCCTACGACGGCGATACCGCGTCGATCCGGGCCTATGTGATCGGCATGGGCAAGTACAAGGCGGGCGGCGGGATCACCGTCAACGGGCGCTACTACTTCGACGTCGTGCGCACGCCCGAGGGCTGGAAGGCCAGGCGCTACACGATGGACTTCCTGATCCCGATCGAGGCCTGACCCAACATCATACACTTCGTCACCCTGAAACAAGTTCAGGGTGACGGATATTGAAGACGGGGGCTCTGTGCCCCACTATCCCAGCGTCACCCCGAAAATCTCCTTCCTTGGCCAGCCGTCGTCGCCGTAGACCGGCTCCACGCCCGTCGTGCCGTAAAGCTGTACGCCGAACCCGGTGATCTCCCATTGGCCCAGATGGTCGCGCATCAGGCCGTAGGCGGGGTCGATGAAGTGTTTGAGCAGGTCTTCCTCGCTCTCCCACTCCTCGTAGACCTGGATCACGCCGGGATCGATCGGGTCGACCGCCCAGGTATAGGCGACGCAGCCCTTCTCCGCGCGGGCGGCGAGGATGTGCTCGCGGCCGCCGGTGATGATCTCGGCGCAGGTCTTGTCGTCGCCGGCGTAGCGTAGCCATCCGGCCACGATGATGCGCATGAAGCTGTCCTCTCTCACATGTCGATTGTGGGAGAGGTTAGGGCGGTGATCCGCCCCGTGCCGCTGGCATTTAGGCGAGTTCGGGTTCGACCTCGCCCTCGCCCTCGTCTGACGCGGGTTCGCCCAGCACGCCCTTCCAGAAATGCACGATGTTCTCGGCGTTGACGCCCCACGAGAAGCGGCTGACGTGCTCGGCGACCTGCGCCTGTGTCGGCGGGTCGGCGAGGATGTCCTCCACCGCCGCCGCGATGGCGTCGGGGGTACGCTCGACGATGCGTCCGGCGCTGGCGTCGCTGACGATCTCGCGCGCGCCGCCGATGTCGGGGATGACGATCGGGGTGCCGCAGGCGAGGCCCTCGACCCACACGTTCGCCAGCCCCTCGCTGGCCGAGGGCAGCACCAGCACGTCCGCCGCGCAGAGCACATGCGGCAGCAGTTCGTGATCGACCAGACCGAGGAACTGCACCCGCTCCGCCACGCCGAGGCGCTGGGCGAGGGCCTTCAGCCGCGCCTCGTCCTCGCCGCTTCCGGCCAGCGCAAGGCGTGCTTCGGGCAGGCGGGTGAGCGCTTCGATCACCAGCGCCTGCCCCTTGCGCGGGATCAGCGCGCCGGGCGTCACCAGCAGCGGCCCTTCCGACCAGATGCCGAGATTGGGCATCGCCGAGACGAGGGCGCGGGCGGCGCCGCGCTCGATCGGATGGAACTTCTCGCGGTCGAGGCCGGTGTAGTGGATCTCGATCCGGTCGGCGGGCATGCCCAGCTGGATCATGTCCTCGCGCAGCGCCTGACTGACCGCGAGCAGCCCGGCGGACTGGTGCGCGGCCTCCAGCATCTGCTTCAGCGCATGGGGACGCTGGCCCCAGAAATGGATGTCCGCCCCGCGCGACTTGATCGTCAGCGGAATGCCCAGTTCGCGCGCGACGATCGCGGCGGCCGGGCCGTCCGGGAAGAAGAACTGCGCATCGACGAGGTCGAACGGCTTCTCCTTGTGAAGCTTGCGCACCAGCGGCAGTACGGCGCGGGCGATGCGGCCTGGATTGGTGTCGCCGCCGACTTTCGGGAACGTGGTGAACTTGGGATAATGGACCTTGAGGCCCACCGCGTCGCTCACCTCCGGAATGTCCTTCAGCCGCGCGTAAGGTTCGCGCGTGGAGAGCGGCCAGGGCGGGATGCCGATGGGGCTCACCATCGTCAGTTCCACCTGACCGCTGGCGACGACCGCGCGCATCTGGTTGCCGACGAAGACCCCGAACGAGGGCTTCACCGGGTTGGGAAACAGCGTGGCGATGGACAGGACGTGCATGGATTTCCCGTAGCGATTGCAGGTCAGAGCTTGCGGACGAGCATTTCGGCAACCGCGAGCCAGGCCGGTTGTTCCACCGCGACCGGGCTTTTGCCAGCGGCGGGCGGCAGCAGGGTGATGGCCTGTGCACTGCCCTCGGTGAGCCGACCGAAGGCGAAGCGCCCGCCCGACACCGGCGCGAGCACGTCGCGGTTGAGCAGGTCTGCGGCCTCTTCCGGGCGATGCTGGCGCAGCCACAGCTGGTCGCCCTCGCGGTATTCGCCGACAGCGGCGTCCACCGAGACGACCACCCACGGCGCGTCGGCGGAGAGATCGTTGGGCAGCACGGCATCGACCGGCTTCTTCAGCGCCTCGGCGCCTTTGGTGCCCAGCGTGGCCACAAGGCGTGCGGGCTCGGCGCCTTCGGAGCGCAGCAGCGTTTCCGGCTCCACCTGCAGCGCGGCGGCGATGCGGTTCATCCATACCAGCGACAGATTGCGCATGCCGGTTTCGAGGCGGCCGATGGTCTGCGCGGTTGTCGGCGGATCGCAGGCCAGCGCCACGTCGGCCAGTGTCATGTTCTTCTGGCGGCGGATGTCGCGGATGCGGTTTATCATGGTGGCCCTCGCTAACCGATTTGGTTTGAGAGGGCTATCGGCCGATTGGCGGGGTTTGGCAAGACGGCATCAGACACTTCGTCGTTAGGCACTTCGTCATTGCGAGCGTAGCGAAGCAATCCAGGGCGGTTTACGCT
>JASGGD010000166.1:0-11305 GCA_047605225.1 Novosphingobium sp. | reverse complement strand
CGGCGAGCGAGTTCATCGTCGTCGCCGTGCCCATGGTGTTGCAGTAGCCGGTGGACGGCGCCGAGGACGCTACGAGCTTGATGAAGCCGTCCGCGTCCAGTTCGCCTGCCGCCATCATCTGGCGGCCCTTCCAAACGATCGTTCCAGAGCCGGTGCGCTCGCCCTTGTGCCAGCCGTTGAGCATCGGGCCGACCGACAGTGCGATGGCGGGGATGTTGACGGTCGCGGCGGCCATGAGCATCGCCGGGGTCGTTTTGTCGCAGCCGGTGGTCAGCACCACGCCGTCGAGCGGGTAGCCGTAAAGCGCCTCGACGAGGCCGAGGTACGACAGGTTGCGGTCGAGCCCGGCGGTCGGGCGCTTGCCGGTTTCCTGGATCGGGTGGACCGGGAATTCCAGCGCGATGCCGCCCATCTCGCGGATGCCTTCGCGGATGCGCTCGGCCAGCACGAGGTGGTGACGGTTGCAGGGCGACAGGTCGCTGCCCGACTGGGCGATGCCGATGATCGGCTTGCCCGAACGCAGTTCCTCGAGGCTGAGGCCGAAGTTCAGGTATCGCTCCAGATAGAGCGAGGTCATGTCGATGTTGTCGGGATTGTCGAACCAGGCGCGCGAGCGCAGCTTGGGAGTCTTCTGTTCGGTCATGGTTTGTCGTTTCGTTCTGGTTCAGCGCGGAGACGTGGTGACGCGGTAGATCATGACGTGCCGGTAGGGCTTGCCGGGATCGACGCGGGTGCTCGGGAAATTGGCGTGGTTAGGGCTGTCGGGGAACTTCTGCGGTTCCAGCGCGATGCCGTCGCCCATGCGATAGAGGTGGCCCTGCTTGCCGATGAAGGTGCCGTCGAGGAAATTGCCGGAGTAGAACTGGACGCCGGGCTCGGTCGTCAGCAGTTCCAGCACACGGCCCGAGACGGGGTCTTCGAGGCGGGCGGCGAGTTCGGGGGTCTTGGTCTGGCCCTTGTCGAGCGCGAAGTTGTGATCGAAGCCGCGGCCGTAGACGATCTGCTGGTCGTTGCCGTCACGCAGGCCCACGGCGACCGGCTTGCCCTTGCGGAAGTCGAACGGCGTGCCCTCGACGGGGCGCAGTTCGCCGGTCGGGATCAGCTTCTCGTTGACGGGCGTGTACTTGCTGGCCGGGAGGGTGAGCACGTTGGTCATCGCGTCGCGCTCGGAGCCTTCGCCCGCCATGTTGAAGATGGCGTGGTTGGTCATGTTGAGCACGGTCGGCTTGTCTGTCGTCGCGTCGAAGACGATCTGCAGATTGCCGGATTCGTCGAGCGAATAGGTGACCTTGGCCTTCACCGTGCCGGGGTATCCGGAATCGCCGTCAGGGCTGACCAGCGAGAACACGGCCGTCGCCACCTTGCCCGACTTCACCGATTCGAGCTTCCAGTTCTGCACGTCGAAGCCCTTGCCGCCGCCGTGGAGCGACTGGCCGTGGTCGTTGCCGGGCAACTGGTAGGTCTTGCCGTCGAGCGTGAACTTGCCGTCGGCGATGCGGTTGCCGTAGCGGCCGATGGTGGCGCCCCAGAAGTTCGGGCGCGTCTCGAAGTCGGAAAGCTTGTCGTAGGCGACGAGAACGTCGGCGGTCTTGCCGTCGCGGTCGGGCGCGTTCAGCTTCCACAGCGTCGCGCCGAACGTCAGGATCGTGGCGGATACGCCGTTGCCTGCCGTCAGCGTCACCGCAGTGACCTCGCTGCCGTTCGACAGCTTCCCCGCGCTTGCCTGCGTCGCTTCAGTGGCCAGCACCGGCGTGGCGGCCAGAGCCGCCGCCGAAGCCGCTGCCATCAGAAAGACCTTGCCCGGATTCCTCATTCCCATAACTCCCGCGTCTCGGTGAGATTTCGATTCTTGCGTGAAGACGCGGCCCATTGACGACGTCGCTTCGCGCATATAGTCCGACAAATAGAAAGAGCGCAAGCCGGTTTGCCGCATGAGCCGATCCGCCGGGTGCGCTAACGAGAGGAATGTCATGCCCCCAGTGGTCTCATCCACCGACGCCCCGGTGCTGCACGCGCAGCCCGCAGGCGTGCGCTACGGTCCCGCGCTTACGCTGCTCGCCAGCCTGTTCTTCATGTGGGGCTTCATCACCGTCATCAACAATACGCTGCTGCCGCACCTGCGCAGCGTATTCGAGCTGAGCTACACCCAGACGACACTGATCGAATCGGTCTGGTTCATCGCCTACTTCGTCGCCTCGATCCCCTCGGCCAAGCTGATCGAGCGGATCGGTTACCAGAAGTCGCTCGTCGCGGGCCTGCTCATCATGGCGGCAGGCGCATGCGGCATGATGCTGGCCGCTAGCATCCCGTCCTACGGCGTCACGCTGGTCATGCTCTTCGTCATCGCCAGCGGCATCACCCTGCTGCAGGTGGCCGCGAACCCCTACGTCGCCGTCGTCGGCAAGCCCGAGACCGCGTCCTCGCGCCTCAATCTGGTGCAGGCGCTGAACTCGGCAGGCACGATGCTGGCGCCGCTCTTCGGGGCCTATCTAATCCTCGGCCGCTCCAAGGGCGGCACGGCCAGCGCCGGGACCGTCCTCACCGAAGCCGAGCGCATGGCGGACGCCCACTCGGTGATCCTGCCTTACGCGCTCGTCGCCGTTGTGCTGGTGATCCTTGCGATCATCATCGCCAAGTTCCCGCTGCCCGCGATGGGCTCGGCCGGTTCGCGCGCCGCCAAGGAGGAGCGCAAGCACCTCTCGCTCTGGAACCACCGCAACCTGGTGTTCGGCGTGCCCGCGATCTTCATCTACCTGATCGCCGAAATCGGCGTCGCCAACCTCTTCGTGAACTTCGTCAGCCAGCCTGACATCGCCAACCTGACGCACGAGCAGGCGGGCAAGTACCTGTCGTTCCTATGGGGTGGCATGATGGTCGGCCGCTTTGCGGGTTCTGCCGTCATGCAGCGCTTCGATGCAGGCAAGGTGCTGGCGTTCTTCTCGGTCGGTGCTTTCGCGGTGATGATGGTCACCGTCTTCGCGCACGGTGAAGTGGCGATGTGGTCGCTGATCCTCGTCGGCCTGTTCCACTCGATCATGTTCCCGACGATCTTCACCCTCGGCATCAAGGGCCTCGGTCCGCTGACCGAGGAAGGTTCGGGCCTGCTCGTCATGGCGATTGCCGGTGGCGCGCTGGTCGTGGTGCAGGGCTGGCTGGCCGACAACTACGGGCTGCAGACCTCGTTCCTGCTGACGGCGGCTTGCGAACTCTACGTGCTGTTCTACGCGCTGTGGGGCAGCAAGCCGACCAACGCGGTGCCGCCGCCGGAAGCGACTTTCGAATAAGCGCGCGACAGATAGGAAATGAGCCCCGGCGAGAGATCGTCGGGGCTTTTTTGTTTAGGGGGAAGAGGAAGGCAGGGGTTTACCACCCCTGCACCCCGTGGACTTGGTGGCGTGGTGCGCGCAGCAGTCTCGGTGCTCATTGCGCCGCAGGCTATAATGTCTCCCGGCTCACCCTCATGGATGAGGAGGCGGCGCGCGTGCCCTCGGCGATTACGGGGTGCAGGGGTGGTAAACCCCTGCTTTTCCCCTGTTCAGTCTTCCATCGAGCTACGCGTATCTTCCAGAGCCAGATCCACCAGCACGTTCATCGCCTCCGCAGCCGCAGCCGCATCCCCAGCGGCGATCGCGTCGTAGACCTTCACGTGATCGGGGATCGGATTGCGCGGCAGGGCGCGGGCGCGTTGCTTGAACTGGGTGGTCCAGTTCACCGCCGCGCCGATCGAGGCGCTGAGGGTCAGGAGCGCGTCGTTGCGCGTCGCCTGGAGGATCGCCTTGTGGAAATCGCGGTCAGCGGCGCGCCCGGCCTCGGTGGTGAGGGTGTGGCGGCGCATGGCGGTGAGGGCGTCCTTCATCGCCTTGAGGTCGGCCTTGTCGCGGCGCTGGGCGGCGAGGCGGGCCGCAGCGGGTTCGACGATGGCGCGCAGTTCGAACAGGCTGCGGACGAATTCGATGTCGGGTTCGCCTGCAAAGGCCCAGCCGAGCACTTCGGGGTCGAGCAGATTCCAGCGATCGCGCGGGAGGACGCGGGTGCCCGCCTTTGGGCGGCTTGCGACGAGGCCCTTGGCGGTCAGCACCTGGATCGCCTCGCGGTAGGCGCTGCGCGATACCTGCAATTCCTCGGCGAAGGCGACTTCGCCCGACAGAATATCTCCGGGGGCATATTTGCCTGACAAGATGGCGGTGCCGAGCTTGTGTGCAATGGCTCCGTGCAGTCTGCGGCCGGGGCCTCGGGCTTCCTCGCCCTGCTTGGTGATTTCGTCGGTGGTCGTCAAATCGGCATCTGGCACAGGTATGGGCTCCTCCGGGAGCGAAACTAACAGCGGTTTGCACGAGAAGGAACGACAAACATTGCGTTTCGCTCGCACAGGAAATATGTCGGAGTAAATAGGGAGTGCCCAATGACTGAATTTCGTTCCATTGTCGCCGCTACCGGTGAGCCTCAGGGTGAGCCGCTGGCCATCAGCACTACCGCCGATGTGGCCGCTGCCTGCGCTGCTGCGGCGGCTGCGTTCGATACCTACCGCGCCACCGATCGCGAGACGCGCGCCGCGTTCCTCGAGCGAATCGCCGACGAGATCATGGCGATCGGCGAGCCGCTGATCGAAGCCTATATCGCCGAGAGCGGCCTGCCGCGCGGTCGCGGTGAGGGCGAGCGTGGCCGTACCTGCGGACAGCTGCGCCTGTTCGCCGACGTCGTGCGCAAGGGTCAGTGGCAGCAACTGCGTATCGACCCTGCGCTGCCCGACCGCGCGCCGCTGCCGCGTCCGGACCTGCGCCTGCGCATGATCCCGGTCGGCCCGGTTGCGGTCTTCGGTGCCTCGAACTTCCCGCTCGCGTTCTCGACGGCAGGTGGTGACACCGCTTCGGCGCTGGCGGCCGGTTGCCCGGTCGTCGTCAAGGGGCACCCGGCGCACCCGATCACCGGTTCGCTGATCGCCGCTGCCATCACCAAGGCGGTCAAGGATGCGGGTCTGCCCGAGGGCGTGTTCCAGCACCTCGTCGGCCCGTCGAACGAACTGGGCGCGGCGCTCGTGCAGCATCCGGCGATCATGGCGGTCGGCTTCACCGGTTCTCGTGGCGGCGGTCTGGCGCTGGCCAAGCTGGCGCAGGCGCGCGAAGTGCCGATCCCGGTCTATGCCGAGATGTCGAGCATCAACCCCGTTCTGCTGCTGCCCGAGGCGCTCAAAGCGCGCGGCGAAGGGCTCGGCGCGGCCTTCGTTGGCTCGCTGACGATGGGCGCGGGCCAGTTCTGCACCAACCCCGGCCTGATCCTCGCCGTCGAGGGTGAGGGGCTTGATGCGTTCGTCGCTGCGGCGACCACCGGCGTATCGGAAGCCAAGCCGCAGACCATGCTCACCACCGGCATCGCCGCCGCTTACGCCAAGGGCGTCGCGGCGCTCGAAGCGCTGCCCGGCGTCGAGACGCTGGCCAAGGGCGAAGAGGGTAGCGTCACCACCGGCGGCGCGATCCTGTTCCAGACCTCGGCCGCGCAGTTCCTCGCCGACAAGGCGGCGGGCGACGAAGTGTTCGGTGCTTCCTCGATCGTCGTGCGCTGCAAGGACGAGGCCGAACTGCTGACCGTGCTCGAAGGCCTCGAAGGTCAGTTGACCGCCACCTTGCACATGGACGATGCCGACGAGGGCGCCGCCGCCCGCGTCTTGCCGGTGCTGGAACGCAAGGTCGGCCGCATTCTCGTCAACGGCTGGCCCACCGGCGTCGAAGTGTGCCACGCGATGGTCCACGGCGGCCCGTTCCCCTCGACCTCCGACCCGCGCTCCACGTCGGTCGGCAGCCTCGCGATCGACCGCTACCTGCGGCCGATCAGCTACCAGAACTTCGCGCAGGGGCTGCTGCCCGCCGAACTGCGCGACGATGCCTTCGGTGACGGCGCCCCGCGCCTGATCGACGGCACGCTGACCTTGAACTGATCTGATCCAACCATCCGGGCGGCGCGCTCTCAAGAAGCGCGCCGCCTTTGGGAGAGTACCCATGACTTATCTTCGCCTGCTCCAGCACCTGAGCGCCGAGGGCGTTCGCTCCGTCATTCTCGCCGAGGGCGATGCCGCGCATTTCCTGCCGGGCGTCGCTTCGGTGCGTGAACTTGCGCTGGGCGCTATCGCGGCAGGCCAGACCCTTGCCGAAGCCGCAAAGGATGCCGGACAGGGCGAAGCCGTCGACATCGCCGCCGAATTTGCGGCAGGCCGCCTGCTCGCGCCGATCGACCATGAGGACGGCGCACACCTGCTGCTCGCGGGCACCGGCCTCACGCACCTCGGCTCGGCCGAAGGTCGCGACAAGATGCACAAGGCGGCCGCTTCCGAGGAGAAGCCGACCGACTCCATGCGCATGTTCCTCGAAGGCCTCGAAGGCGGCAAGCCTGCGCCGGGCGAAGTCGGCCAGCAGCCGGAATGGTTCTACAAGGGCGATGGCTCGCAGCTCGTCGGCCCGACCGACGACCTCGAAATGCCCGCTTTCGCCAAGGACGGCGGCGAGGAACCGGAACTCGCCGGCATCTACCTGATCGGCGAGGACGGCACCGCTTACCGCCTCGGCCTCGCGCTCGCCAACGAGTATTCGGACCACGTCACCGAGCGCCACAACTACCTGTGGCTGGCCCACTCCAAGCTGCGTCAGGCCGCGCTCGGGCCGGAGCTGCTGCTCGGCACGCCGCCTTCGCACATCGAAGGCACCAGCAAGGTCATCCGGGGTGGCGAGACGATCTGGGAAAAGGCGTTCCTCTCGGGCGAGGGCAACATGTCCCACACGTTTGCGAACCTGGAACACCACCACTTCAAGTACGACCTGTTCCGCCGCGCGGGCGACGTCCATGTCCACTTCTTCGGCACCGCGACGCTCTCGTTCAGCGACGGCGTGCAGACGCAGGAAGGCGACGTTTTCGAAATTTCGGCCGCGCCCTTCACGCTGCCGGTCGCCAACAGGCTGGTCCGCGTTCCCGAGCGCGCCTTCGCGGTGAAGGCGCTCTGATCGTGGATCCGATCCGCATTGCCGTAGTGGGCGTGGGCAAGATCGCCCGCGACCAGCACTTGCCCGCCATCGCCGGGAACAAGGCGTTCAGCCTCGCCGCCACCGTCAGCCCGCGTGATCCGGGCGTCGAGGGCGTGCCCCACGCAAAGAGCCTCGACGAGTTGATCGCGAATGGCCCGGCGGTCGATGCGGTGGCGCTCTGCACGCCGCCGCAGGTCCGCTACGACCTCGCCGTCCAGGCGCTGTCGAAGGGCATGCACGTGTTCCTCGAAAAGCCGCCGGGCGCGACGCTTTCCGAAGTCGTGGCGCTGGAAAGCCGCGCCGAGAAGGTCGGCGCGACGCTGTTCGCCTCGTGGCACTCGCGCTTTGCGGCGGGCGTGGCTCCGGCCCGCGCGTGGCTGTCCGACCGCAAGATCGAGAAAGTCTCGATCGTGTGGCGCGAGGACGTGCGGGTGTGGCATCCGGGGCAGGCCTGGATCTGGGAGCCGGGCGGCCTTGGCGTGTTCGACCCGGGTATCAATGCGCTCTCGATCGTCACGCACATCCTGCCGCGCCCGATGTTCCTGCAGGGCGCGACGCTGGAAATCCCGGCCAACCGCGCCGCGCCGATCGCCGCCGACATCCAGTTCCGCGACACCGCAGGCGCGCCGATCCACATGGACCTCGACTGGCGCCAGACCGGCCCGCAGTCGTGGGACATCGTCGTCGAGACGGACGCGGGTACGCTCAAGCTCGCCAACGGCGGCGCCGTGCTGACGCTTCCGAGCGGCACCGAGCATGCCGAGGACATGGAATATCCGGGCCTCTACGCGCGCTTCGCCAGCCTCGTTCGCGGCGGCCGCAGTGACGTTGACGTGGCGCCGCTGCGCCTCGTCGCCGACGCATTCCTGCGCGGCCACCGCAAGCTGGTGGACGAATTCCACGACTGATTCCCTAGGGAGGGGACTGAAATGACCAAGTTCTTCCGCCGCACGTCGCTCGCCATGCTGATGGCAGCGACGGTGCTTTCCGCGCCCGTTTCGGCCGATACCGGAGGCCAGCCGACCACCGCCACGATCGAGGGCAGCAAGCCCGGCCCGGTCTACAACAAGGACGTCTTCACCCAGTTCGCCGAGCATCTGGGCGAGGGGATCTACGGCGGCCTGTGGGTCGGCAAGGGGAGCAAGATCCCCAACACCAACGGTTTCCGCAACGACGTCGTCAAGGCGCTGAAGGACTTGTCGGTCCCGGTGATCCGCTGGCCCGGCGGCTGCTTCGCCGACGAGTACAACTGGCGCGAAGGCATCGGCCCGCAGGCCAAGCGACCGGTCAAGATCAACACCCACTGGGGCGGCGTGACTGAACCGAACACGGTCGGCACGCACGAGTTCTTCGAGCTGATCCGCCAGGTCGGCGCCGAGGCTTACGTCGCGGGCAACGTCGGCAACGGCACTCCGCGCGAGATGGCCGAATGGGTCGAATACATGACCTCGCCCGCCGGTTCGCTGGCCGATGAGCGCGCGAAGAACGGCCACAAGGAACCGTGGAAGGTCAAGTACTTCGGCGTCGGCAACGAGTTGTGGGGCTGCGGCGGCAACATGCGCCCCGAGTTCGCGGCGGACGAGACGCGCCGCTACGCCACCTTCATCAAGCCGCCCGCGGGGACCAAGATCCTGAAGGTCGCGGCCGGCGCCAATGTCGACGACTACAACTGGACCGAGACGATGATGCGCGTCGCGGCGAACCAGCTCGACGGCGTCTCGCTGCACTACTACGTCCACCCCGCCGGTGGCTGGCCGCCGCGTGCGCCTGCGGTCAACTTCGACGAGCATGGCTGGGCCGATGCGCTGAACGGCGCGCGCCATATGGACGAGCTGATCACCAAGCACTCGGCGATCATGGACAAGTACGATCCCGAGAAGCGCGTCTTCCTCGCGGTCGACGAATGGGGTTCGTGGTATGCGCAGGACGAGGGCACGCACCCCGGATTCCTGAGGCAGCAGAACACCTTACGCGATGCGCTGATCGCGTCCGTTCACCTCGACATCTTCGCCAAGCACGCCGACCGCGTGCGCATGACCGCCATCGCGCAGATGGTGAACGTGCTGCAGGCGATGATCTTCACGCAGGGCAGCAAGATGGTGCTGACCCCGACCTATCACGTCTTCGAGATGTACAAGCCATGGCAGGACGCCACCGTGCTGCCGCTTGAAATCAAGTCGCCGTGGTATTCCAAGGACGAGTTCACCATGCCTGCGGTCAGCGGCTCGGCGGTGAAGGGGAAGGACGGCAAGGTGCATGTCGCGCTGTCGAACCTCGATCCGAACCAGTCGAACACGGTGACGATCAAGCTCGACGGCGTCAGCGCGACGGCGGTTTCCGGCCGGATTCTGACGGGTTCGGCGATCAATTCGCACAACACCTTCGACGCCCCCGACGTCGTCACGCCCGCCGCCTTCACCGGGGCGAGCGTGCAGGGCGGCCAGCTGGTCGTGACGCTGCCGGCGAAGTCGGTGGTGGTGCTGGAACTCAGCTGATGAAGGCGGCCTTTGTAGGACTCGCAGTGCTGGCGCTTGCCGCTTCCGCGAGCGCACAGCAGGTCGGCGAGAAGGGGGCCGGGACGCTGAATTCGCAGCTTTCCGGCGACCTTGTCGTGCATGATCCGGTCATCATCCGCGACGGGGACACGTATTACGTGTTCAGCACCGTGGGCAAGTATATCGGCATCAAGACATCGACCGACCTGAAGATCTGGAAGGATGCCGGTTCGGTGTTCTCCGAAATACCGGCATGGGCGAAAGAGGCGGTGCCGGGAACCGAAGGTATCTGGGCGCCGGATATTTCGTATGTGAACGGCGAATACCGGCTGTACTATTCGGTCTCCACCTTCGGGTCGAACCGTTCGGCGATCGGCCTTGCGACCTCCAAGACGCTGGGGCCAAAGGCGAAATGGCAGGATTACGGCCTCGTCGTCATGTCCACGAAGGACGATGACTTCAATGCTATCGATCCCAACTTCGTCGTCGATGCGCAAGGTCGCCAGTGGCTGTCGCTTGGCAGTTTCTGGAGCGGTCTCAAGCTGTTCCCGCTCGACGCGAAGACCGGCAAGGTCGTGCCCGGCACCGAGCCGTACTCGATCGCGCGCCGCCGCGCGCCTGCGGGAGCGGCGGCGCCGGTGGAGGCGCCGTTCATCATTCCCCATGGCGGCTGGTACTTCCTGATCGCGTCCTACGACTATTGCTGCAAGGGCGTGAACTCGACGTACTACACCGTCGTCGGCCGTTCGAAGAAGATCACCGGGCCGTATCTGGGCCGCGACGGCAGTTCGATGATGGACGGGGAGGGCACGATCCTGCTGCGCTCCGACCTGCAGGAAAAGCAGCGTTTCCGCGGGCCTGGCCATGCCGGAGCCTTCGCCGACAAGGACGGCACGACCTACCTCGTCTACCACGCCTACGACAAGGAGGCCGACGGCCGCCCCACGCTGCGCATCGCACCGCTGCACTGGGATGCGGATGGCTGGCCCGTTGCCGACTACTGAGATCGCTGAATACTGAGAACACCCACCTGAATACGCCCCGGTCGCCTATCGATACTTGGCCGGGGCGTCTTTTTCGGGTGGCACTCAGCGGCACCTAACGTACCCCTAACGCACCCACAACGTACCAGAACCGCCGGAGAGGCCAAGATGAACATCCACCTGTCGCGCCGCAGCTTCGCCACCAGTCTTGGCATCGGCGCATCGCTGCTTCCGATCGCCTGCACCGCGCCGGGCAAGAGCGTGATCGTCACCTCGAAAAGCCCGCAAGCACCCGCCGCGAGCAACCCGCTCATCAGGCAGCGCGCCGACACCCAGATCTTCCGTCACGACGACGGCTGGTACTACGCCATGGGCTCGGTGCCCGAGTACGACCGCCTCGGGCTGCGCCGGTCGAAGACGCTGGCGGGCCTGACCGATGCCGAGGAGCGGGTGCTCTGGCGCCATGAAGCGAGCGGGCCGATGTCGGGCTTCCTTTGGGCGCCGGAACTGCACTACGTCGACGGCAAGTGGATCGTCTACTTCGCGGCCGGTCCGAGCGGCGGCGGCGAGGACGTGTTCCGCATCCGCACCTTTGCTGTGGTCTGCGACGGACCCGATCCGATGACCGGCAACTGGTCGGTGCTCGGCCAGTTCCAGGCGCCGTGGGACAGCTTCAACCTCGACTCGACGATCTTCACGCACCGGGGCGTGCGCTACTTCTCGTGGGCGCAGCGCGAGCCGGGGATCGAGACCAATTCCAACGTCTACATCGCGCCGATGAAGGATGCGCTGACGCTGGCATCGGCGCCCGCCCGGC
>JASGGD010000165.1:0-11435 GCA_047605225.1 Novosphingobium sp. | reverse complement strand
CCATCGCCCGCTTGATGATGTCGGCGCTGGTGCCCTGGATCGGCGCGTTGATCGCCGCGCGCTCGGAGCCCTGCCGCTCGGCCTGGTTCTTAGAATTGACGCGCGGGAACCACGTCTTGCGGCCGAACAGCGTCTCCGAATAGCCCTTGGCGCGCACGCTCTCCAGCGTCTCGTGGATGTAGCGCTGAATGCCGGGGAAGCGCTCGAAATAGCGGTCGATCATCGACTGCGCCTCATCAGACGAGGTGCCCAGACGCCCCGCAAGGCCCCAGCGAGAGATGCCGTAGAGGATCGCGAAGTTGATCGTCTTGGCCCGCCCGCGCGTATCGCGATCGACGGTACCGAACATCTCCATCGCCGTGCGCGCGTGAATGTCCTCGCCCTTTTCAAAGGCTTCCTTGAGACTGGGCACGTCGGCCATATGCGCGGCGAGGCGCAGTTCGATCTGCGAATAGTCCGCCGCGAGCAGGACGTTGCCCGGCTCGGCGACGAAGCAGTGGCGAATCTGGCGGCCGATCTCGGTGCGGATCGGGATGTTCTGCAGGTTCGGGTCGGTCGAGGACAGACGCCCGGTCTGCGCGCCGACGAGGCTGTAGCTGGTGTGGACGCGGCCCGTCTCCGGGTTGATCGCGGCCTGCAGCGCCTCGGTGTAAGTGGAGCGCAGCTTGGAAAGCTGGCGCCATTCCAATACCTTGGTGGCAACCACCTCGCCCTCTGCCGCCAGCTTTTCCAGCACCGACTGGTCGGTGGAATACTGCCCGCTCTTGCCCTTCTTGCCGCCCTTGTAGCCGAGCTTGTCGAACAGGATCTCGCCCAGCTGCTTGGGACTGCCGATGGTGAATTCCTGCCCGACCTTCTCGAAGATCTCCTTCTCCAGCGCGCCGATCGCCTCGGCAAACTGACTGGAAAGGCCGGACAATTTCTCGCGATCGACCTTGACGCCGTGACGCTCCATCTGCGCCACGACCGGGATAAGCGGGCGGTCGACGCGCTCGTAGATGCGGGTGCCGCCTTCGTAGGACAGGCGCGGTTTCAGCGCCGAGTGCAGGCGCCAGGTGACGTCGGCGTCCTCGGCGGCGTACTGCGTCGCGCGATCAAGCGGGACTTCGCCGAAGGGGATCGCCTTCTTGCCGGTGCCGCAGATTTCCTTGAAAGTCAGCGTGGTATGGCCGAGGTGGCGCTGCGCCAGTTCGTCCATGCCGTGACCACCGCCGATACCCTCGATCTGGCGGCCCGCATCGAGGCAAAAGCTGACGATCATCGTGTCGTCGATCGGCGCCACCGCAATTCCGTGACGGGCCAGCACGTTGAGGTCGTACTTGATGTTCTGCCCCACCTTGAGCACCGCATCGCTCTCCAGCAGCGGCTTCAGACGGGACACAGCGGCACTCAACGGCACCTGAACGGGCTTTTCGGCGAACATATCGCTGCCACCGTGGCCCAACGGGATGTAGCACGCCTCGTTCGGGCCGACCGCGAGGCTGATGCCCGCCAGATCGGCGCGCATCGCGTCCAGCATCGAGGTTTCGGTGTCCACCGCGACCAGCCGCGCGGCGAAGGCCTTCGCGATCCACTCGTCGAGCTGCGCCTCGGTCGTCACGCACTTGTAGGCATCGCGATCGATCGCGGGCCATTCGGGCAGCGGCTGGCGCGCCGCGCCTTCGGTCGGGCTGGAGGCGGCGGTCGTCGCCTTGACGGGATTAAGCTGCGTCGCGCGTTCGGGACTACCGTGGCCGGTGTCGAGGCGCTTAAGCAGGCTGGTGAAGCCGTGGGTGGAGAGGAACGCGGCCAGCGGTTCGGGCGGGATCGCGTCGAGCTTGAAATCGTCGAGCGCCATCGGGAGGGTGCAGTCCTCCTTCAGCGTTACCAGAACCTTGGACAGCCGCGCCTGCTCGGCCTGCTCGATCAGGCGTTCCTGCAGCTTGGACTTCTTCATCTCGGGCGCGGCGGCGAGCGCGGATTCGAGATCGCCGTAGTCCTGGATCAGCTTGGTCGCGGTCTTGGGGCCGACGCCGTAGACGCCGGGCACGTTGTCCACCGCGTCGCCCATCAGCGCGAGGACGTCGCCGACCTTCTCGGGCGGAACGCCGAACTTCTCGATCACTTCGGGAATGTCGATGCGCTGGTTCTTCATCGTGTCCAGCATGTCGACGCAGCCGCCGCCGATGCCGCACTTGCCGACCAGCTGCATGAGATCCTTGTCCGAGGACACGATCGTCACGTCCCAGCCCTGCGCTGTGGCAGCGCGAGCGTAGGAGGCGATGAGATCGTCCGCCTCCAGCCCCTGCTCCTCGATGCAGGGTAGCGAGAAGGCGCGCGTCGCGTCGCGGATCAGCGGGAACTGCGGGACGAGGTCTTCCGGCGGCGGCGGGCGGTTGGCCTTGTAATCCTCGTAGATGTCGTTGCGGAACGAGTGGCTGCCCGCGTCGAGAATCACCGCCAGATGCGTCGGACCGTCGGCCTTGTTGAGATCCTCGGCCAGCTTCCACAGCATCGTCGTGTAGCCGTAGACCGCGCCCACGGGCGTGCCCACCGGGTTGGTGAGCGGCGGCAGGCGGTGATAGGCTCGGAAGATATAGGCCGAGCCATCGACGAGATAGAGGTGCTGCTTGGAATCCATTTTCGATCCCTAGCAGCGCGATGCGGCGCCGTCAGCAGCGCTCATTTCTTCCCCGCACAGGAACCGTTCATGTCCGCAGGTGTTTTCGCCGGGCGCTTGAAACGCCGCACTGCGCCTCGTACCCACGGGTCTGAGCCCGTCGAAGAGGCTCACGCGGCGTTTTCGCCGACGGGGTAACTCGCAGAAAGAGGGATAGAATTATGCGCAAGATCGTTTTCGTTGCCGCTGCAGCCGTGGCCGCCATGTCGCTGGCCGCCTGCTCGGAAAAGACCCAGGACGCCGCCAGCGAAGCCGCTTCGTCGGCCGGTGACGACCTTTCCGACACCGCTTCGGACGTGGGCGACGCGCTGGACGATGCCGGTGCCACCGCATCGCAGGCCGCCAACGACACCGCCGACGCTGCCAAGGATGCAGCCAAGAGCGCCGAGAAGACCACCGACGACATCGCCGCCGACGCCGAAAAGGCCGCGAACGACGTCGCCAAGGAACTCGATGAGCACACCGACGGCAACCCGCACACCAACTGATCCTATCGGATCACCGAAACGGAAAAGGGGCCTTCGCGGCCCCTTTTTTTGTGTCCTTCAGCGAGCACGTAGGTCGCGCACCTTCTCCCGTCATTGCGAGCGTAGCGAAGCAATCCAGGGCGGCTTAATACTGCCCTGGATTGCTTCGCTACGCTCGCAATGACGAGGTGAAGAATCTCAGCGCGCCGAGGCGCTGCGCGGGTAGTTCGGTCCTTCGGCCTGATAGCCGTTGTAGATCGTGCGGGCGATGCTGGCGATGCGCGTCTCGCGCCCCGGACGACCGCCCTGCCCGGTCACGTAGATCGCGACGGCGAAGACCCGGCCATCGGGCGTCTGGATGATGCCGACGTCGCTGGACGTGTTGTTGAGAGAGCCGGTCTTGTGCGAGACTTTCACGTCGGCAGGCAGTCCGGCCGGGATGCGGCGCTTGCCGGTGAGGCAGCGGCTCATCGCGCCGAGCAGGACGTTTCGGCTCGACGGGCTCAGCCACTTGCCCTGATATATTCCGGCAAGGAGGTTCACCACGGCCTTCGGCGTCGCGCTGTCACGCTTGTCGACGACGCGGGCCGGGTCGATGGCGCCGTCATCGCGCACCAGCGTCGCGATGTCGCGGTCGATGTGCCAGTCGTCGATGCCCGCGCGCTGGACCCAGGCGTTGACCGCCTTGGGGCCGCCGACGACCTTGAGCAGCGCGTCGGTAGCGTAGTTGTTCGAGCGCGTGATCATCAGTTCGATCAGGCGCGTGGCGGACATGTATTCGCCCGGACGCACCGGCGCGATAGCGCTGGAAAACGGCGCCGAACCGACCGGGACCATCAGCGGGAACTCGCTGGAGAGGCTCCACTTGCCCTTGTCCACGCCTTCGAGGAAGGTCGCGGCGATGGCGATCTTGCTGGTGCTGGCCATCGGGAAGCGCTGGTCGCCCAGCACATCGACCATGCGACCGCTGGTGAGGTCCATCGCGGCAACGCCGATGCGCCCCTGCGAGGCATTGGCGACCGCGGCAAGCTGTTGGCCGAACGGCGAATTGTAGGTGCGGGGTCCGCGCTGATCGGTGCCGAAAAGATCGTCGAAGCTGTTCTGGACCTGCACCACCTGCTCGGTCGGGCGGGAGAGCGGATCGATCTGCTCTGCCTGCGCGACATGCGGCGATGCTACGGCTGCGAGCAACGTCGCAGCAGCGAAAAAGCGTCCGGCGCCCTTACGGCACCGCGCGAAAAGTCGGTCTGCCCCGGTCATGCAGCCCACACCCTACCTTCGTCCATATTCCCAAGCGGTTAACGTTGCAGCGACGAAACGCCAGAGTCCAGCGATGAGTTGCATTGAACTTGCGGCGATTTCCCAAATGCGCACGTTCCTTTCACGCAGATGAACGAAGTTTACGCGGAAAAATGGAGCCGGTTAAGACTTAGCCGTCTCGCCCCCACCCACTCTCCAGAAACCGCGTCGCCAACCCGGCGAGGAAGGCCGCGCCGCGCGGCATCACGCTTTCGTCGACCATCATCTTCGTCGAGTGGATGCCGCAGCACTGGCGCCAGTCCGCACCTTCGTGGCTGACGCCGAGGAAGAACATCGCGCCGGGCACTTTCTCCAGCACGTAGGCGAAGTCCTCCGCGCCCATGATCGGGTCAGCGAGGCGCAAGAATGCCGCCTCGCCCAGCAGATCATGGGCGACGGCCTCGCCGAAATCGACGGCGCCGGGGTCGCACAGGGTGACCGGGAAGCCCTCGATCATCTCGACCTCGGCCTTGAGGCCATGCGCGCCCGCGATCCCGGCAGCGAGCAGCGGCAGTTCGTCCTTCAGCCGCGCGCGGTTGGCGGGGGAAAGCGTGCGCATCGTGCCGGTCAGGGTCGCGGTATCGGCAATGACGTTGTGCGCGGTGCCCGCCTCGATCTTCGAGATGGTGACGACGACCGGATCGAAGACGCTGAACCGGCGCGCCACCATGGTCTGGATGGCGGCGACGATCTCGCAGGCGATCGGCACCGGGTCGAGCGTGTCGTGCGGCATCGAGGCATGGCCGCCGCGCCCGGTCACGGTGATCTTCAACTGATCCGCCGCCGCCAGCAGCGCACCCGCGCGCCCGCCGATCAGGCCATGCGGGGCATTGGGCATGACGTGGAGCGCGAAAGCCGCGTCGGGCAGCGCGCGGTCGAAGCCCTCGCCGCCGAGCAGTCCGTCCTCCAGCATGAAGCGGGCACCGTGATAGCCTTCCTCGCCGGGCTGGAACATGAAGCGGACCTCGCCCGCCAGCCGGTCGGCCTGCGCGCAGAGCAGCCGTGCCGCGCCCGCCAGCATGGCGACGTGGGTGTCGTGCCCGCAGGCATGCATGACGCCGGGGATGGTCGAGGCGAAGTCCAGCCCGGTCTCCTCGGGCATCGGCAGCGCGTCCATGTCGCCGCGCAGCAGGACCGAGCGGTCCTCTCCCGCGCCGCCCTTCAGCGTCGCGACGAGGCCGGTGGTGGACGGCCCTTCCGCCCATTCGAGCGGCAGGTCGGCCAGCGCGTCGCGGATCTTGTCGCGGGTCTTCGGGGTGTGGAGGCCGATCTCGGGCTCGGCGTGGATCGCGCGGCGCAGGGCGACGATGCTGTTGGAAAGGGCGGCGGCTTCGGCAACGAGTGTCATGCTGGGCATGATACGCGCGGGCGCCCGACTGTCGAGCCGGGCGTTACTCTTCCGGCCCGACCTCGGCATCGTCGGGCAGGCCGACCGCGATCTTGCCCGCATCGACCTGGCGCAGCGTGCGCCATGCCATCACGCCCATCGCGACGTAGGATGTCGCCCCCGCCAGCGCCACGGCCCAGGCCGCTCCGCTCGGGCCGATGGGGATGAACTGCCACAGGCCCACGCCCAGCGCCGCCAGCGCGATAAGCCGCGCGACGAGCGACTGACGCGCCTTGCCGGTCGAGTGCAGCACCGGCTCGAACGCCACGCTGGCAAGGTCGAAGCTCGCGGCCACGGCCAGCGGGATGAGAATCGAGGCGCCGCTTTCGAAGGCATCGCCGCCGATCATCGCCAGCAGTTGTTCGCCGAAGAAGTAGGCGACCGCCACCACGGCAAGGCCCGCGCCGCCCGCGATCAGGCTGGTCTGCAGCGCCAGCTTGCGGAATTCCTCGGCCTTGGAAGCGACGCGCACGCGCGCGACTTCGGCATAGACCGAGCGGGTCAGCAGGGTGGAAAGCTTGCTCAGCGCCTGCGACAGCTGCGAGGCGAGGCGATAGAGGCCCGCCGCCTTGGTGCCGACCCAGCCGCCGACGACCAGCAGCGGGCCGTTCTTCATGGCCGCGTCGATCGCCGATCCCATGTAGGTGACGAAGAAGAACTGCGTGACGCCCGGATTCTCGCGGATCGCGCGGCGCAGCTGGAAGAGGTAGGAAATCCGCACCGCCTGCGGGCTGAGGCGCCGGGCCATGATCCAGTAGAGGGTCGCCTCGAGAATATCGATTGCGGCCCAGGCGGCAAGGAAACGGCCCACGCTCGGCCCGGTGAACCAGATGATCAGCGCGGCGACGAGGCGCCCGCTCGGCACGATCGCCTCGACATAGACGGCCATGTCGAAGCGATTGAGCGCGCGCACGATCCCGGTCGGGGCCGAAACCAGCGCCCAGAGCGAACCGACGCAATACCAGAAGGCGACGTGGATGAAGCTGGGGTTGAGGTCCAGCATATGTGCGAAGCCGAAGATCAGGATCGCCGCCAGCCCGCAGCCGAGAATCGCGCCGACCGCGTCGATCACCCCGCACAGCATGCCGAGGCGGCCGAATTTCTCCCAGTCCTTCGCGTGGACATGCTCCGACCCGTAGCGCACGACGACGCGCCAGGTCTGGAACCCCGCGAGCGAGGTCAGCGCCTGCGCCGTGCCGAAGATGAGCGAGAAGTGGCCGAAATCCTTGAGGCCGAGGGTGCGCGTCTGGATGGCAAGGTAAGCAAGGCCGCAGATCGCGCCGAAGCCCTTGCCGCCGAGCAGCCAGGCGGTGTTCTGAAGTATCCGCCCTAGCGGAGATGCACTCTCCTGGCGGTAGCGTTTGGCGGACATTGGCTCGCATTTGGACGAGGGGGCTGTCAGTTGCAAGGGTGGGCTCGCTCTTCTTGTACGTATGGCCGGCTCGGGTCGCCCCGCCAGAGCTTTCCCTTTCGCAGTGCAGTCGCTAGATGGCCCCTTCCCCCAAGCAGACTGAATGACACATGATCGAACACGCAATCCTCCTCAGCGCCGGCCAGGGCTCGCGCCTGCTCCCCCTCACCGCCGAGCGGCCCAAGTGCCTGATCGACTTCTCCGGCCGCTCGCTGATCGAGTGGCAGATCGAGATGCTGGCACGCGGCGGGGTGAAGCGGATCGACGTGGTCACCGGCTTCATGACCGACATGCTGGAGGAGCACCTCAATTCCATCCGCGACCCGCGCGTGGAAATCACGGTGCGTTTCAATCCCTTCTTCAAGGTGGCCGACAACCTCGGCTCGTGCTGGATCGCGCGTGAGGCGATGCGCGGCGACTTCCTGATCCTCAACGGCGACACGCTGGTGTCGGAGGAGATCGTCCGCAAGGTCCAGCAGGGCGCGGCCGGTCCCGACGGCGAGCCCTGGCCGATCACCGTGACCGTGGACGTCAAGGCGGACGGCTACGACAGCGACGACATGAAGGTAGAGCGCAGCCCCGAAGGCCGCCTCATCCACATCGGCAAGACGCTGACCGCCGCGCAGTCCAACTCCGAGTCGATCGGCTTCCTCGCCTTCCGGGGCGAGGGCGCCGACCTGTTCCGCGAAACCGTGCGGCAGGCCATGCGCACGCCCGAGGGAGTCCAGCACTGGTATCTCAAGGTCATCGATTCGATCGCGCCGACCGGTAAGGTCGGCACCGTTTCGATCGAGGGGCTGGACTGGGCCGAGGTGGACTTCCTCAACGACATCGAGATCGCGACCGCGCTTACCGATACGTGGTGAGGCAGGGAAAAGCCCACCCCTGCCCGCTCCCGCAAGCGGGAGGGGAATGAGAGTACATCGTTTCGCCCTCCCGCTTGCGGGAGGGCCGGGAGGCTTGGCAGCTTGCTGCCTAGCCGGACGGGGTGGGCATCAGCCCCCGAACCACCCCTTCAACCACGCCACCAGCGCATCGAGGTCCGGCCCCTCCAGCGCCACCGCATGGCCGAGGTCCGGCACCTTGGGCCAGCCGCAGTCGACGAACTCGCGCCCCTGCCATTCGCGCGCGCCGTCGTAGCGGGGGATGACGTGGAAGTGGACGTGCGGGTCCACCATCATCAGCATCAGGTAGTTGAGCCTGGCATAGCCGACCGCCTTGCCCAGCGCCGCTTCGATGGCGCCGGTCACAAGCTTGAGTTCCGCATGCGCCTCGGCCGGAAGGTCTCCGAAGGCCGTCGCGTCGCTCTTCGCCGCCAGTACCAGCGAGCCGAGCGTCGGCTGCGCCGGCCGCGCGAGCACGACCCAGTGGTCGAACTGAGCCACCAGCGTCGCGGGCCAGCCGAACTTCTCGATCGTGGTGTTCATGGGTTTCAGCCTTCCGCAAGCCAGGAGGTGATAGTGCCACCGCGTGCCCGTACGATCCATGCCTGCACCAGCCGCACGGCGTGGATCAGGCACGACAGCGCCGTCCACCAGGCCACCGCGATCAGGCCGAGGTCGGGCCGCGCAAACACCATCGCCACGAACAGGATCACCATGTTCGGATTGCGGCGCGCGGTGATGAGGCGGAACTTGCTGTCGAACGGCCGCCACACATGGATGTGCATCAGGCCGTTCTGGCGCATGAAAGCACCTTCGATCAACCGCTGGACGATATAGCCGCCCTGGATCGCACCCTGCACCCACCAGAACGTCGTGGAATCGAAGGCGAGCCCCCAGGCGCCAAGGCCGGTCGCCCAGAACCACCACCAGAACGGCGGATGGACGAGGTCCATGCCATGGTCGAACACGTTACCCCAGGCCGAGGAGGTGATCGTGCAGCGCGCCAGCTTGCCGTCCACGGTGTCGAGCACCATGAACACGAGGCCCAGCGCCATGCCCAGCCAGTAATGGCCGTAAGCGAAGAGCACGGTGGCGACCACGCAGAACACCGCGCCGACGCTGGTCACCATGTTCGGCGTCACGCCCAGCTTCGCGCAGATGCGGGTGAGCACCAGCGCCCATTCCGGCCAGAGGTACTTGGTCAGCACGTCGGTCACGCCCTTGTAGGCGCCGAAGTAGCTGGCCCGCTCGATCGGGCGG
Source organism: Novosphingobium sp. (assembly GCA_047605225.1). Taxonomy (GTDB): domain Bacteria; phylum Pseudomonadota; class Alphaproteobacteria; order Sphingomonadales; family Sphingomonadaceae; genus Novosphingobium. The sequence goes on along the minus strand of JASGGD010000165.1, from coordinate 2,068 downwards.
AGGCTGGAGGGCGTCAGCGCCATCAGGAACGGCGTCTCGCGCTTGCGAAGCTGCTTGTTCTCGATGGTCGGGCCGTCTTCATAAGCGACGACCTCGAACCCGGTCGAATCGGCCAGCGGCTCGCCAGCCGCCATGGCGGCCGCGACTCGCGCCGCCTGATGTGCATCTGCAGCATAGGCGAGCGTCGGAACGCCGCCCAAAGTCAGCACCGTGCCCGGCCGTCCGGTGATGTTTCCGAACCACGCCGGATCCCACGCGAAGGCCGCGTTGGAAAGGATCGCCGCACTTTCGGGCACGATATCGACCGGTTCGAGCCCGGCGGCGTGGGCGATGCGGCCGACCCGCTGCGAAGGGCTCAGACCCCAGAGCCTGACGGGATTTTTGCCGATCGTGACCACCGGCAGCACTTGTGTATTCTGGACCATGGACCGCCACGTAGAGCCTTGCGCACCGGGTGACAATCGCACCTGCCCCGGTTCGGCCACAAGCGTGTCGCTACGGTAACAAGCGCCATTAAACTGTAACTCAAATGTGTCAGAGCATATTTCTGGGTGATTTTCCGGGCTAGCGATACTACATGGTACGCCGTGCACGGAAGCATTCACACCTTCGAGACGCTGCCGATCTTCGGCGAGCTTGGTCGCCGCGATGGCGCGCGTACAGTGCGCCCGGTTCGCCGTGGCCGCGCGGTTCCGCTTGTCGGCATCGTCCGCAATCCGCGCAGCCATCGCAACAAGGGCATCAAGCCCGAGATGGCCGACTGCTCCAACATCCTGACGCAGACCCCCTCCACGCGTGAGGAACTGCACTACACGCTGGCGGAGTTCGCCCGGCGCGGGATCGACTACCTGGTTGTCGACGGCGGCGACGGCACCGTGCGTGACGTGCTTTCGGCCGGCGCGGACATCTTCGGCGACGACTGGCCCACTTTCATCGTCCTGCCCAAGGGCAAGACGAACGCGCTGGCGGTCGATCTGGGCCTGCCCAACAAGTGGTCGCTGGCCGAAGCGCTGGCCTCCGCCCATCGTGGCCGCACCATTGCGCGCAGCCCGTTGCGGATCACGCCGCAGGGCGACACCGCACATTGCGTGCAGGGCTTCATCCTGGGCACCGGCGCGTTCTCGATCGCGACCGAGGCCGGACAGGAAGCGCACCGCCGCGGCCTGTTCAACAGCTTCGCGGTCGGCCTCACGATCCTGTGGGGCGTGATGCAGACCCTGTTCGGCGGCGCCCGCAACGCCTGGCGTGCCTGCACCCCTACCCGCATCGTCGACCGCCGCACCGGCCAGCACCTGCCCTACATGGGCAAGGGCAGCGCCGACGAGCGCTACCTGACGATCGCCACCACTTTCGAGCGCTTTCCGCTCGGCGCGAAGCCCTTCGGGCGCAATCCGGCACCGGGCCTCAAGCTGGCGGTGATGGACTGGCCGGTCCGCTGGCTGGTGGCGCTGCTGCCCGCGATGATGTTCGGCCTGAACCTCAAGCTGTTCGCCCGCAAGGGTGCCCACCGCGTGAGCGCCAGCGAAGTCGAGATGGACATCGGCGGCACCTTCATCCTCGACGGCGAGGCGTTCCCCGGCGGACGCTACGTCCTCGAGGAAGGGCCGCAGATCAACTTCGTCGTTCCCTGAGGGCGGCGGGGTTTCGAACTGAAGCCCAACTGCCAACTTGTAATTGCGGCGAGCCTGTCCGATTGACGCGGCGATGATCGCTCACACACCCCTGCATGACGGCCTGAATGACCGCATCGCCTCGGCCCTGACGCGCGAGGTCGTACCCGAAGTGCGCGCCTTCGCCGAAAAGCTGGCGCGGGCGGCGGATGCGCTGGGGGTACTGTTCTACGGATCGAACCTGCGCACCGGATCGCTGGAGGGCGTGCTCGATTTCTACGTCCTGCTGCCGGGTGCGCAGGTCGAGCGCATCTGGCCGCGCGTGAGCTACCACGAATGGATGCATGACGGCGTGCCCCTGCGCGCCAAGGTCGCGACGATGGCGCTGGAGACCTTCCGCACCGCCGCCGCCGGAGAGCGCGTCGATACCACCATCTGGGCACGCTTCGTCCAGCCGA
>JASGGD010000164.1:0-11452 GCA_047605225.1 Novosphingobium sp. | reverse complement strand
GCGCTGATCGGGACGCGGCGGCGCGGACACGCGCGGAGCGCCCGGCTTCTGGCCCTGACGACCTTCGAAGCGTCCCTGGATGGGCTCCTCTTCATGCTCGGCGCGACGGCCGAGCACGGAGTACAGCCGCAAGCCAAGGAAGGCTGCGATCATGGCCAGGATCACTATTTCCGGTGTCACGTCCCTAATTCCATCCTTCTGTGGCGCCGTACCTGCGACCGATCGGAAACCGGTCTGAAGGTGCATCGCACTCCGGCGCATTTTCCCCGGCGCATTTCCCGAAGACTCGAACGTGCCTTCGGCTTAGCACTCGAACATAGCCCCAGATAGGTACGCATTACAAATGAACAACGCGTGAGTGGCTCGTTCGGGGCATTTTCCCGGCGGATCGAGCCCCCTCGAAGCGATGCCAGCGCAACTTCGGGACACAACCTCTACAATTTTCCCGACGCTCGGGTGTTCCCCGCGCCCACAAAATGTTTTACCCGCCCCCGCTGAACGTTTCAGATTCCATTGCGGGACACAGATCAGATGGCCGACGAAGGCAACATCATTTCCGACCTCGACCTCGGCAACGGCGAAGACAGCGCCCCGGCCGCAGGCATCATTTCGCAGTACATCAAGGATCTCTCGGTCGAGAATCCGAACGCTCCCGAAGCGTTTTCGTGGCAGGAACAGCCGCAGATCGACGTGCAGTTCAACATCGGCGCGCGCGCGATCGAGGGCGAAGTGCACGAAGTCGAACTGAAGATCACCTGCTCCTCGCGCACCAGCCTGGGCGTCGCCTTCGCGGTCGAGCTGAGCTACTGCGCGCTCGTCGGCATGCGCAACCTAGAAGAGAGCCAGTCGCATGCGTTCCTCTTCGCCGAGGCACCGCGCATCCTGTTCCCCTACGCCCGCCGCATCGTGTCGGACGCCGTGCGCGACGCCGGTTTCGCGCCGCTCATGCTCGAGCCGATCGACTTCAACGGTCTCTACGTGCAGCAGTTGCAGGCGCAGCAGCAGCAGGCCGAGGCCGGCATGGGCGAGCCGGTCGGCAACGCCTGAATTTCAGGTAAGGCGGGGTGCAGACACCCCGCCCTGCATTCTTCGTCACCCTGAACTTGTTTCAGGGTCCATCGTGCCGATCAGGCCGCCGGTCGAGGCCGCGAAATGGACCCTGAAACAAGTTCAGGGTGACGTCGCGAATGAAGGCGGCGTTTCGTGACAGGGACAGGACGCGCATGAACCTCGCAAAAGCCCTCGCCAGCGTCGGCGGACTGACGCTCGCCAGCCGGGTGCTGGGGCTTGCCCGCGACAGCCTGTTCGCCCGCTTCGTCGGTGCGGGCTTCGCGTCCGACGCCTTCCTGATCGCCTTCCGCCTGCCCAACATGTTCCGCGCGCTGTTCGCCGAAGGCGCCTTCGCATCGGCGTTCATCCCGATGTTCAACAAGAAGGTCGCGGAAAAGGACGGCCCCGATGGCACGGGGGGGCTTTCGGCGGGCATCGCCTTCGCAGAGGAAGCCCTGTCCGTCCTCCTTCCCGTGCTGATCGTCATGACGGTGGCGCTTGAAGTGCTGGCATGGCCGGTGACGCTGCTGCTGTCCGGCGGCTTTAACGACGTCACGCACGACCAGTTCGCCTTCGCCGTCACCCTCAGCCGCTTCACCATTCCCTATCTGGCCTTCATCAGCGTCGTGTCGCTGCTGGGCGGCATCCTCAATTCGCTGAGCAAGTTCTGGGTCAACGCTGCCGCGCCGATCCTGCTCAACCTGACACTGATCGTGGCGTTGCTGGGCTTCCACACCGACGACCCGCTGGCCACCGCGCGCAACCAGGCGATCGGCGTTTCCGTTTCCGGCGCGCTGCAACTGGCGTGGCTGATGTGGGCGTGCCGCGCCAACGGCGTGTCGATGCGCCTGCGCATGCCGGTGTGGAACGCCGACGTGAAGCAGTTGCTGGCGCTGATCCTGCCCGCAGCCGCCGGAGCCGGTGCGGTCCAGATCAACCTCCTGATCTCCACTGCCATCGCCGCAAGCCTGCTCGCGCACGGTTCGGTAACATATATCTACATGGCGGATCGGCTGAACCAGTTGCCGCTCGGCCTCATCGGCATCGGCCTCGGCACGGTGCTGCTGCCGACGATCTCGCGCCAGCTCGGCGGCGGTGAGGAGGCAGCGGCGATGGAGACGCAGAACCGCGGGCTCGAACTGGCGCTGCTGCTGACCCTGCCTGCCTCGGTCGCGTTGATCGTATGCGGGGAGCCGATCGCCGCCGCGCTGTTCGGCTACGGCAAGTTCGACGCCAACGACGTCGCCCGCACTGCCGAGGCGCTGGCTGCCTTCTCGATCGGCCTGCCCAGCTACATCCTCGTGAAAGTGCTCACGCCCGGCTACTATGCGCGGCAGGATACCAAGACGCCGGTACGCTACGCGACGATCTCGATGGTGGCGAACCTCGTCGGCAATCTGGTGCTGATCGTGCCGCTGCAGCACATGGGGCCGCCGCTGGCGACGGCGCTGGCCTCCACGCTCAACGTGGCGATGCTGTACCGCACGCTGGTGAAGCGCGGGCACTTCACCGTCGATGCGCGGCTGAAGCGGCGCGGGCCGAGGCTGGCGCTCGCCGCCGTGGCGATGGGCGCGGCGCTGTGGTTCGGGCAGGACCTGATGATGCCCTATGTCCACGGCACCTGGCTGGTGCGGGGTATTGCACTGGGCGTGCTCGTTTCGGCGGGCTGCGCGGTCTACGGCATCGCGGCCGTGGCGACCGGCGCCTTCACCCGCGCCGACCTCGCCCTCCTGCGCCGCCGCAAGCGCGCCGCCTGAAGGGTTCCATCGATGCGCGAACGTGCTATGAGCCCCGGCCATGCAGGATCGTGCGATCTCTTCCCCGCTTGCGCCGCGTTCATGGCGATGGCGTTCGGTCACCCGCTGACCGTACCTGCATTCGTGCCCTGTACGGGCGCAAACCTCACATCCATCGACAACTGACTTAAGGACGCGACCATGCGTATCGTCTCCGGCATCCAGCCTACCGGCAACCTGCACCTCGGCAATTACCTGGGCGCGATCCGCAACTGGGTGAAGATGCAGGACGAGGTCACCGCCGAGGGCGGCCAGTGCCTCTACTTCCTGGCCGACCTTCACGCGATTTCGATGCCGCACACCCCCGCCGACCTCGCCGCCAACACGCGCGAGATGGTCGCGGCGCTGGTGGCCTGCGGGCTCGATCCCGACCGCTCGATCCTGTTCAACCAGGCACAGGTGCCCCAGCACTCCGAGATGCAGTGGCTGCTCAACGGCACCGCGCGCATGGGCTGGCTCAACCGCATGACGCAGTGGAAGGACAAGGCGGGCAAGAACCGCGAAGGCGCCAGCGTCGCGCTCTTCACCTATCCGGTGCTGCAGGCCGCCGACGTGCTGCTCTACCAGGCGACTCACGTGCCGGTGGGCGAGGACCAGAAGCAACATCTCGAACTGGCCCGCGACATCGCGCAGAAGTTCAACAACGACTTCTGTGCCGAAGACGCCCCGCTGTTCACCCTGCCCGCGCCGTTCATCCCGCCCGAGGCAGCGCGCATAATGAGCCTGCGCGACGGCACCGCCAAGATGAGCAAGTCCGACCCCTCGGACATGAGCCGCATCAACATGACCGACAACGCCGATGCCATCATGCAGAAGGTCAAGAAGGCCAAGACCGATCCCGAGCCGCTGCCTTCGGAGAAGGACGGCCTCGAAGGTCGGCCCGAGGCGAAGAACCTCGTCGCGATCTACGCGGTGATGGCGGGCACCACGGTCGAGGCAGTGCTGGCCGAGTTCGGCGGCGAAGGCTTCGGCAAGTTCAAGCCCGCGCTGGGCGAACTTCTGGTCGAGAAGCTGGCGCCGATCAACGCCCGCTTCCTCGAACTGCGCGAGGACCGCGAGCGTCTCGACGCGATCCTGTGCAAGGGCGCGTCCAAGGCCCGCGAACTGGCGATCCCGACGCTGGAGAAGACTTACGAGGCGCTTGGCCTCGTGCGGGGTTAAAGCCCGAGCAGCTTCGCGCGTCGCCGGATCCACGGTTCGGCGAGCGCGGAGACTGTCCCCAGCGCTTCCAGCCCTTCCGGATCGCCCTTGTGCTCCCCGGCGATGAGCAGGCCGAAGACCCGGCGCACGCTCCAGTCCGGGAAAGGCCGGTCGACCAGCTCCAGCGCATCGCCCGCGCCGACCTCGCCATCCTCGATCACCCGGTAGTACCAGCCCGCGCGACGCGATTTCACGCACCCGGCGTTGACCTTCGCGCCGTCGAAGCGGTGGTCGAGCTTCCAGCACGGCTGGCGCCCCTGGCTCACTTCGACGAGCGCGCTGCCCATGCGCCAGCGGTCGCCGATGCAGACGTCCTCCTCGGTCAGCCCGGCAGTCGCGATATTCTCCCCAAAGGCACCGTAATCGGCGAGCAGCGGATGGTCGCCGATTGCCTCGCGCCACCAGTCGTAGTGGTCGTGGGGATAGTGATGGATGGCCTTATCCGGGCCGCCGTGGACCGAAAGATCGGCCTGACTGTCGCCTTCGAGGCCCAGTCGATGCACCCGCACCCGGCCCTCCGCAGGCGTCTTGGCGATGGCGCTCGGCTCGTCGGCGCCCCGAAACGGCGCGACCTTGCCGCAAAGTACGGAAAGAATGGGGAACGGACTCGTCATGACGGGGCTTTATTCCTACATGAACGACACGCGATCAAGTCGTGAAGCCGCCTCCCGGGCGGTGGATGCGGGATGAACCGGCGGAACGGTCCGTCGCTCGCCCAAGTCCATTCAACCTCTATTCAGGGCGTTGATTTCACGACAGTATCGTAAATGGAATCGAAGGCCACGCCGGAGTGGGGCGTCTGGATCTCTTCGGGTTCGTGGAGCAAAGATGATGACACACCATTCCGGATCGCAGCTCGGCAGGCTTAGAATGGCCGCCGCCGCCGTGCTGCTCTTGGCGCTCGCCGCTTGTGCGACGCCGTTCAAGGCCGACGTATCCCGTTTCGCGACGCAGCTTCCCGCCCCGCAGGGCCAGAGCTTCGCCATCGTGGCGGACAATCCCAAGCTCGCCGGCGGGCTTGAATTCAGCCAGTACGCCTCGCTCGTCGGCGATCGCATGGCCAAGCTGGGCTACACCCCGGTGGAAGACCCGGCCAAGGCCACGCTGATCGTGCGCTTCGACTACGGCGTCGACAACGGCCGTGAGCGCGTGCGCAGCACCGGCATGGGCGCAGGCGCGTTCGGCCCGTGGGGCGGCTGGGGTCCCTATGGCGGCGGTTTCTACGGCCGTGGGTTCTACGGCCGCGGCTTCGGCTGGGGCGGCCCGTGGCGCTACGGCTGGTATGACCCGTTCTTCGACAACGGCATCCAGTCCTACACCATCTACACCAGCGGCATCGACCTGAAGATCGACCGCGCAGCCGACGGCCAACGCCTCTTCGAAGGCAAGGCGGAAGCCGTCTCGACCTCCAATCGCCTGCAGTATGTCGTGCCCAATCTGGTGGAAGCGATGTTCACGAATTTCCCCGGGAACTCCGGTGAGACCGTGCGCATTACAGTCGCGCCCGAGAAGAAATAAGCACGCAATCTGACAGGCTCCCCCCTGCGAAGAGTGGGAGACACCGAGGGACGGGTCCGCTGAAATATTGCGGGCCCGTCCTTTTGCTATGGGGTAGGGAAACCCACCCCCAGCCCCTCCCCCAAGCGGGAGGGGAGCGAGACTTACCGACCCGCAGGCGAGGTTAGTCGCAGCGGGGTGGGCATGAGGCTCGCTCTGACGGAAACATAATGCATAATTTCATGGCCATCCTCTCGCAGCTGTTCTGGGGCGTCACCATCGGCGCCCTCAGTGCTGCGTTCGAGACGCTTGCCAAGGGCGCGATGATGATCGGCGGCCTTGGCGGTGCGGGCTGGTATGGCCTGAAGTGGCGCAAGGCCCGGCGCGAAAAGGATGGCAAGGGCAAGTGATCGTCGTCCCGGACTTGATCCGGGACCGGTGACTGTCTTTAGATATGCTCTGCCGTGAAGGGCTCCTTGCGGAGAGCAAGGCCGTTCATGGCCAGCGGTCCCGGATCAAGTCTGGGACGACGGGCTAGTCAGCTACCCAGCGCGACCACGCCGCCGGTGGAGCCGAAACCGCCCTCGCCCCGCGCCGTTTCGTCCAGTTCCTCGACCGCGACCCACGATGCGCGCGTCACCGGCGCCAGCACCAGCTGCGCGACGCGGTCGCCCCGGCGGATGTCGAAGCCTTCCGCGCCGTGGTTGATGAGGATGATCTTGACCTCGCCCCGGTAATCCGAGTCCACCGTCCCCGGCGAATTGGGCACCGAAATCCCGTGCTTGAGCGCAAGGCCCGAGCGCGGACGCACCTGAATCTCATAGCCCACCGGGATCGCCACCGAGAGGCCCGTCGCCACTGCATGACGCCCGCCGGACGGGATCGTCACGTCCTCGGCCGAAACCACGTCCATGCCCGCCGCGCCTTCGGTGGCATAGACGGGCAGGTCCAGCCCCTGCCCGTGCGGCAGGATCTTGACCATGACGGGGACTTCATTCGGCGAGTGCATCGGCAATCCTTTCGACGAGGGCGCGCGCGACGTCCCCCTTGGGCATTTCGGGAAGGGAAACCACGTCGTCGGCCATGACGATGTGGACAGTATTGGCGTCGCCGCCCATGACGTCGCCGGAGACGTCGTTGGCGACGATCCAGTCGGCGCCCTTGCGCAGCCGCTTGGCCTGCGCATAGCGGATGACGTCCTGTGTCTCGGCCGCGAAGCCGACGACCAGCGGCGGACGGCGCAGGCCATGGGCAAGACCAGCGAGAATATCGGGGTTCTCGGTCAGTTCGAGCGGCGCGATCGCACCGCCGTCCTTCTTGAGTTTCTGGTCGGCCGACCGCACCACGCGCCAGTCGGCGACGGCGGCCACCATCACCGCGACATCGGCCGGAAGCGCGGCATCGACGGCGGCGGCCATCTCCAGCGCGCTTTCGACATCGACGCGGTCGACGCCCGGAGGGGTCGGCAGGTGGACCGGCCCTGCCACCAGCGTCACCCGCGCGCCCGCCTCGGCAGCAGCAGCAGCGATCGCAAAGCCTTGTTTCCCGGAGGAGCGGTTGGCGATGTAGCGCACCGGATCGATCGGCTCGTGCGTCGGTCCGGCGGTGACGAGGACGTGCTTGCCGAGAAGCCGCAGCGGCTCATCCGAAAGCGGCACCAGTTCGAGCGCGCCGGGATCGGTGGCAGGCGCCGCCCGGGCGCTGCCCTTGACCGCCAGCGGCGAGGTGGTGAGCGGCACCGCACGCGGCCCGCGCGGGATCATCGTGGCGGAAAGGCCACCCGGCTCCTCGCCGACAATACCTTCGGGGCCATGACCGAGGCAGCGGGCGATGCGCTCCCAGATTTCGCCGGGTTCGGGCAGGCGGCCGGGGCCATATTCGCCGCAGGCCATGGCGCCCTCGTCGGGCTCCATCACCTCGACGCCCGAATCCCGCAGGGTCTGGACATTGCGCTGGGTCGCGGCGTGGAGCCACATGCGCACGTTCATCGCTGGGACCGCGAGCACCGGCTTGTCGGTCGCCAGCAGCAGGGTGGTGGCCAGATCTCCCGCCATGCCCGCAGCCATCTTCGCGAGCAGGTCCGCCGTCGCCGGGCAGACGACCACCAGATCGGCCTGGCGGCTGAGCTGGATATGGCCCATCTCGGCCTCGTTCTTGAGGTCCCAGAGCGTTGTATGGACGGGATTTTCCGAAAGCGCCGCGAGCGTCATCGGGGTGACGAACTTGGCGCCCCCCTCGGTCAGCACGCACGTCACCGAGCCGCCTTCGCGGCGGATGATGCGCACGAGTTCGCAGGCCTTGTAAGCAGCGATGCCGCCGCCCACGATCAGCAGAATGCGCGGTCCGTTCATGACTTGGGCTTCTGCAACAGCGCGGAGGTGGGCGCAATCAGTTTGGCACCGGACCTCTTGCCGCCGCGACCAGTTGCATCACCGCGCGCGGCGCGAAGACGAGCCCCGCGAACATGACCGGCGCGATCATCGCGCCCCAGTAGAAGTTGTCCCACCGCCCGACGATCATGAATGCGAACCCATAGCCCACGCAAAGCAGGAACCCCGCCAGCCCCGATCGACTGCGCCAGCCGAGCCAGCCGAAGGTCATCAGCACCACCGCAGGCCCGGCCAGAAAATGCGGCAACCACCGCAGGTTGCTCGACTGGACGACATTGACCAGCCAGCCCGCCATGCCGCGCAGGACCAGCCACGAAGGGCCATGCGGATCGCTCGGCAGCACGTCCTTCGCGATGATCGAAAGGTGCCAGGCTAGCCCGGCGAAGAACACCGCGATCAGTCCGACCCACGCCGCGCTTTCTCGCCAGTTGCGGTTCCACAGCGCGAAGGCGGTCATGAGCAGCACGTAAGGCAGCGTCAGTTCGCGGATCGCCAGCGCCAGAGCGGCGCAGAGGAGGGCCGCGATCCAGCACCCGCCCTGCCCGTCCTTGCCGATCCGGTGCAGGCCGAAGGACAGTGCGATCAGACCGCCCGCCCAGAGTTCGTGCAGCGGAAAATAGTGCCGGTTGAGCTGCAAAGAGGCACCCACGAATACCAGAGCGGCACCCAAACGCTGGGTACGGCCACCATCCTCGCCGTCGAGGCCGAGACGACGCCACCACACCGCGATGATCGCCAGCATCAGCACCATCGCCGCAGCCATCTGCCCACGCTCGCCGAGCATTGCGTCGATATAGGCCAGCGTCGGCAGCCGCACCGCGATGCCGGGGTTCACCGGATAATTGCGCGACCTCTGCTCGGGCACGATGAAGTCGTAGTAGTTCTCGCCCTTCTGGATGCGGGCGATGGCGACTTCGTAGAGCGCGAGGTCTTCGTCATAGGGCTTGTCCGGGGTGATGACCGCCTGCCCCTGCGCATCCACCGGCCCTTCGACCGCGCCCTCCCATGGCGAGCGATTGCCCGGCTTGTTGGTCGGCGCGATCATCGAGGCCAACAGCACCAGCGCCAGCAGCGCCAACGCCAGCCGGGCAAGGCCGGGCGAGAGCCGCGCGAAGCGGCCCCGATCTAGTTCAACAGAGTCCAGTACGTCAGTGCCCACGCCGCCGCGCCCCCAAGGATTGCGGCCAGAGCATAGCCACCCCAGTGGTTACTTTCGCGTTTACGGCGCTCCCAGATCAGTTCGACTTCCGGCAGCGGCGCCTGTTCCGGCGCGCCGCCCTTGGGCGGGAAGCGGTCCTCGATCCGGCGCACCAGCGCGGGCAGACGCATCAGCGTCTCGATATCCTCGCGCACGCGGTCGACAATCACCGCCTCGGGGCCGAGTTCGTCGCGGATCCAGTCCTTTACGAACGGCGCGGCGACATCCCACATGTTGATTTCGGGATCGAGCGCGGTGGCCAGACCCTCGACCATCACCATGGTCTTCTGCAGCAGCAGCAGGTGCGGCTGCACCGCCATGTCGAAATCGCGGGTGATCGCGAAGAGCCCGTCGAGCATCTGCCCGACCGACAGCTCCGACACCGGCTTGCCGCGCATCGGCTCGCCCACGGCACGCAGCGCGGTCGCGAATTCCTCGACCGTGTGATAGCTGGGGACGTACTGCGCCTCGAAATGGATCTCGGCGACGCGGCGATAATTGCCGGTGGTCAGGCCGTAGAGGATTTCCGCCAGCCACAGACGGGCCTGACGGTTGATCCGGCCCATGATGCCGAAGTCGATCGCGACGATCGTGGTATGCTCGGGTTCGCCCTGCACGAACAGGTTGCCCTGGTGCATGTCGGCGTGGAAGAACCCGCAGGAGATCGCCTGCGTCAGGAAGGTCAGCACCAGCCTGCGCGCCAGCTTGGGCATGTCGTGCCCGGCCTCGCGCAGCGCCGCGAGGTTGCTCATCTTGATGCCGTCGATCCACTCGACCGTCAGCACCGAGCCGTTGGTGCGGTCCCAGTCGATGTCGGGAACGCGGTAATCCTCGATTCCCTTCATCGCATCGGCGAGTTCGGAGGCAGAGGCGGCTTCGCGGCGCAGATCGAATTCGCGCTGGGTCCAGCGCTTGAGATTGGCGATCACCGCGCGCGGACGCAGGCGCGCCGCCTCGCTGCCGAGCGCTTCGAGATGCGCGGCAGCCCATTCGTAAGTCTCGACGTCGTGCGCGAACTGCTCGCGGATGCCGGGGCGCAGCACCTTGACCGCGACGTTGCGGCCATCCGGCGTCACCGCGCGGTGGACCTGCGCGATCGAGGCGGCACCCACCGGGGTCTCCTCGATCGAGGCGAAGATACGCTCCAGCGGACGGCCGAAGGTGCTCTCGATCTGCGCGCGGATTGCGTCGAAAGGAACCGGCGGCAGGCTGTCCTGCAGCGTCAGCAGATTATGCGCGGGGCCTTCGCCGACGAGATCGGGCCGGGTGGCGAGCGCCTGCCCCAGCTTGATCGCGGCGGGGCCGATCTCCTGGAAGGCACCGGCATAGTCGGGCTCGGCCGGCTGGCGCGTGCCGAAGCGCGCGATCCGGCACAGGCGCTTGACCGGCGCCGGGGCATTGCGATCGTTTTCGATCCCGCGCAGCGCCCCGTGGCGCGCGAGGACGCGGCCCCACTTGAGAAGGCGGGCAATGTGGACGGGGGTAGTGGTCATACCTGCTCCCCTCCCGCCTGCGGGAGGGGTTGGGGGTGGGCGCGTGCGAACGCAAGGTCGGCGCTTGCGGCCCACCCCGCTGCGACTAGGCAGCACGCTGCCAAGTCTCGCTGCCCCTCCCGCAGGCGGGAGGGGGAAACCTTGGCGATCATCTCAGACCTTCCAGCCCGAATGGATCGCGACGAGGCCGCCGAGGATCGGCTCGACCTTGGTGTGCTTGAACCCGGCCTTGCGCACCATGCCTTCGAATTCGGGCATCGGCGGGAAGCGGCGGATCGATTCGATCAGGTAGCGGTACGAATCCGCGTCGCCCGCGATCATCGAGCCGATCTTGGGGACCAGCTTGTGCGAATAGGCGTCGTAGACTTCCTTGAAGCCCGGCCATTCGGTGGTCGAGAATTCGAGGCAGAAGAACCGCCCGCCGAACTTGAGCACGCGATGCGCCTCGGCCAGCGCCTTGTCGATGTGGGTGACGTTGCGGATGCCGAAAGCGATCGTGTAGGCGTCGAAGAAATGCGCGGGGAAGCTCAGTTCCTCGGCGTTCTGTCGCGACCATACCAGCGTGTCGATGCCGCGCTCCATGGCGCGCTCGATGCCGACGTCGAGCATGTCCTGATTGATGTCCGAGACGGTGACGACCGCGCCCTCGGCTTCCATGCGGAAGGCGATGTCGCCGGTGCCGCCCGCCATGTCGAGGATCTGCTCGCCGGGACGCGGGCGCACGCGGCGCACGAACTTGTCCTTCCACAAGCGATGCATGCCGACCGACATGGCATCGTTCATCACGTCGTACTTGCGCGCGACGGAGGAGAAGACGGCGCCGACGCG
>JASGGD010000163.1:0-11461 GCA_047605225.1 Novosphingobium sp. | reverse complement strand
TGCGCATCAGGCACAGCAGGGCAGGCGCGATCCAGCCCGCGCTCTCGTATGTCGGCAGCACGCCGATCAGCACCGTCGCGCCGCCCATCAAGAGCAGCGAGGCGACGAGGGTGGACTTGCGGCCTACGCGGTCGCCGAAGTGCCCGAACAGCGTCGCGCCCACCGGCCTTGCGATGAAGGCGATGGCGAAGCTGGCGTAGGCGGCAAGGTGCTGGACGGTCGCGGACTCGGCCGGGAAGAACAGCGGCCCGAAAACGAGCGCGGCGGCGGTTGCGTAGATGTAGAAGTCGTAGAACTCGACGGCGGTGCCCACGAGGCTCGCGGTCAGCACGCGGGCGTTCTGGCGGTAGACGTTCATGCTTCGTGGTGCTCCCCTCGCTCGGCCGTTCCCTCTAGCGGGAGTACGCGCCGATGACGAGAGGCTTGCGAAAAGCCGGTCAGGCCGCGGCGGCGAGGTCCTCGTGGCAGCTCTCGAACAGGCGCTCGCGCAGCCAGGCGGCGGCGGGATCGCGCTGGCTGCGCTCGTGCCAGAGCAGCCAGTAGTCGAGCTTCCCGATCGCGGCGGGGGCCGGGCGGGTAGCGAGGTGGTGCGTGCATCCGCGCATCAGCCGCGAGGGCACCGCCATGACGAGGTCGCCCGCCGCGAGCAGATCGGGCGCAAGGCCGAAGTAGGGCACGCTGGCCGCGACCCGGCGTGATCCGGTGCCCAGCAGCGTCGTCACCCGGTCGAGTTCGGCATCGCTGACGGTAAGGCTGAGGTGGTCGTGGTCGAGGAACTCCTTGATAGGCACTTCGCCTTCGCCCGCGAGCGGGTGGTCGGGCCGGGTCACGCAGACGAAATGGTCGCGGAACAAGTGCAGGCGATGGAGTTGCGAGGGGTCGTGCTCGAGCCCGGAAATGGCGAGGTCGATGTCGCCCTGCGCCAGCGAGCGGTGCGTGGCATGGCCCAGCGGCAGAACGTCGATGGCGATGCCGGGCGCGGTCTCGCGCAGGCGGGAGAGGGCGGGCAGGACGACGGCGAGCACCCCGAAGTCGGTCGAGGCGATGCGGAAACGGCGCTCGACCTGACCGGGATCGAAGCGCTTCTCGACCAGCAGGCTGGAAGTGTCGGCCACCCAGTCGGCCAGCCGCCCGACGAGTTCGTCGCCGCGCCGGGTGCGGATCATTCCGGCTCCGGAGCGCACCAGCAGCGGATCGTTGAGCGCGCCGCGCAACTTGGCCAGCGAACGGCTGACGCTCGGCTGGCTGATGCCGAGCATCAACGCCGTGCTGGTGACGCTCTTGGTCTTCAGCAGCATCGCGAGGACAAGCAGGAGGTTGGGCGAGAGCGATGGGATCATATGCGAGAGAGTCGCATTAGCGAAAATTTCCCGTTCACACTACGACGCTATTCTTACAAAACGTTGCCGACCGGTTTTGTGTTAGGATCGCGTCCGGCCATAGCTGTCACTAACGAGGTTACGTGCAGACGGGTGGTCAGGCCCTCAGCACTCACCAGCCAACATGATCGCGCTCTGCAAGCGGTATAAGAAGATCAAGGGCGTGCGCGAGATCGTCTACGAACCCACGGCGGCCGGTGCAACGATGCTGCGTGACATGTTCTGCAGGGCCTCGGTCGAAAGCGCCTTGCCTCCGGGCGAGGTCGGGCCCTCGCCGATCGACTTCGCCAATCCCAGTTTCAATCCGGAAACAGGCGGGGCGTCCGATTGGGCTTTTTGGTCGAGTGCGGCGCACACCCGGGCGTGGCGCGCGTGGCCAATGGCGAAGCGCCGTAGCAGCATGATGGCGCAAAGCGTTCCGGCAAAGGGCAGGCCCAGTCCCAGCGCCAGCATCCCCGCCTCCACCGGCGCGCTCTGGTTCGCGCCCGGCACGTAGCCGAGCCAGCCCAGTGTCCACCCGATCAGCGCCGTCGCTGCCGCGCCGCTGGCCTTCACCGCGACGAGGTAGAAGGCGAAGAGCCCGGTCTCCAGCCGCCGCCCATGGCGCAGTGCGACGAAGTCCACCGTATTGGCGAGCAGCCCCCATGGCAGCATAAACACCGAGGCGAGGCCGAAGCCGATCACCGCCGCGCATAACGGCAAGGCCTCGGAGCAATGGAGGCACATTGCAAACAGCACAAGGCCGAGCGCGCTGACGGAGTGCCCCATCGCCAACACCCGTGCGTGATCCAGCCGCGCCGTCAGGGTGGTCCAGAACAGCACCCCGATGAATTGCCCGCAAGTCATCGCCAGCAGCAGCGTCGCGACCAGATCGGGCCGCTCGACTACATATGTACCAATGTAAAGGATCATCCGCCCGAAAGTGGGCATCGCAAAGCCGGTGACGATCGCCAGCAGCCCCATGCCCAGCACCAGCGGATCGCGCAGCGGCACCCGAATGCCATCCTGCGAGGCGCTGTGCTGCGCCGACCTTGCGCCCCGTCCCGAAGTCAGCACGCACAGCATCATGGTCAGCACGAAAACCCCGGCTGCGACCATGCCGGTCTCCGCCAGCACATCGAAAGTACGACTGCGGGCGACATGCTCGACGAGCGGGGTCAGCACCATCGCCAGGCATAACGAACTCGCAGTGCTGAACAGGAGGCGATAGCCCGAGACTCGCCCGCGGGCCCGACTGTCGCTGGTCATCTGCGCCATGAGCGTATTGTGCGGAACGTCGATCACCGCGTAGGCGCCGCGAAATACCAGCATTGCCGCTGCCAGCAACCAGCCCTGATGGAGACCGGCGGCGGGCATGGCGTAGAGCATCGCGAAGGCCATGCCGCAGGGCACGGTGCCCGTTGCGACCAGCCAGCGGTAGCCGAGTCCCTTGCGCCGCAGCCGGATCACCAGCGCGGCGGCCGCCAGATCGAACACAAGGTCGCCCGCCAGCGCCACCAGCATCAGCGACCCGGCCGCCGTGGCGGTAAGGCCGAGCAGGTCGGTCAGCAGGAACAGTATCGTCATGTCCGCCCCGGCGAAGACGGTCGCTTTACCGAAATTCCCCGAGGAATAGGCAAACAACTGCGCTTCGCGCGCGATTACGGCGAGAGTGCAGCCTTGATTGGGCATGGCAGCGGCCGCTAACGACCGATAATGACGTCCTTACTACAATGCGTACGGAGAATTTCAGCGGTTACACGTGTCAGGTTGGTGAACCGGGAGCCGCTCGCAGCGCACTCTGTGCGCATAGAGCGTAAGGGGATAGAGACGCAGGGCCATGTTATCCAGATGTCCTGCGCAAAGCGCTATTCTTGCTGCAAGCTCGGGATGTCGAGGCTGGCTGCAACGAGGCGCCACTTGTCGTTGCGATACTGCCAGCCAGGACAGCAGCAGCAATTCGTCTTCGCTCAGGAAGCTGGTTCCCGGTGGCATGATCGCATAGCCTTCGTCCGTGGCGCAGCCTCGCAAGCGACCGAAATCGCTTGCGGGCGTCTGCTCCCCCGGCAGGGCTTGCGCTCCTCGAAGTAACTGGAGGACCTGACGTTCTACCCGAGGCCGCCGACGCAATATGTTCTTCCTTATCGTCACGTTGATCGAGGCTGGCTGGACCACACGCTGTCCGTGAGGCCGGTGCATCGACGCCGTCGGGCCGCGCGAGCGATGCCGGCGAGGCCGAACGCCATGAGCACTGCAACGCCATCGATGAGCAAAAGTTCGGTAGCGTCATAGCAGGCGCTTCCTCGCAGCATACTGGCAGCCGGAATCGAAAGCATCGCGATTCCTGCAAAAATCGGCATCTCGCTCCCCGCTCGGGCTCCACCGCGCAATAGCGACCATCCCGTGCAGCCCAGGAACACCGTGTAGTAGACTGCACTATGAATGCCGTAGGTCGCGGAAGCTCCCGCAACTTTAGCGGCAGCCAGAGTGACCGCGATGCCTGCGACGCAGCCGGTCGGTACGCCCACTGTCAGCGCCGCGAGCACGCGGGTAGCACGGGTCTGCTCGACCGCACCGGCCTTGCGTTCGCGCTTGCGGCGCGATTCGATCCACAGGAGGTTGCCGGTGTAGAACAGGAACGCGCCTGCCAGCCCCATGAGAAAGTAGGTCCAGCGGATCGGATAGCCGCCGAAGCTGCCGAAATGCAGGGTGAAGAGGCCAGTGGTGGTTGCTGACCAGCCGTCCTGCATGCCCGGCATGTAGTTGCGGTCGACGATCTCAGCGGTGTCCGGGTCAAGGCCGGCGATGCCGTAAGTCGGTCCGCGCTGGCCGTAGCGCGGATCGGTCCCCTGCACACGCAAGGCAGGCAGGATGCCGCCGCCCTGGCCGTAGACGATCTGGTGAGGGGTGAAGCCGGGTGCCTGTTCCTTCAGGCGCTGAACGATGCGCACTGGCGTGATGGTGGGAGTGCTATTGATCGCTGCTTCCGCGCGCATCATTGGTCGCGCCCTGCTGGCTGCGTCGGAGAATGCCAACCGTTGTGCTCCGTAGAACTCGTCGTGAAAGGCGAAAACGACTGCGGTGAGCGCGATGATGATGTGGAACGGCAGGCTCATCAGGCCGAGCAGATTATGCAGGTCCAGCCACATGCGCTTGACGTTGCGACCGATGCGCAGCGCGAACAGGTCGCTCACGAGGCTGGGCAGCAGCACCGCGACCCCCGAAATCATCGCGATCACGTAGAGCAGCGAGATGCCGCCCATGATAGGCATCGCCAGCCAGTGCGGGAATGGCAGCCCCACCTGCTGGTGCAGCACATCGATGAAGTTGGCGACTTCGGAGCGCTGCTGTGTTTCCACCCGCAGCGAGCCGTCGGGCGCGAGCGAGGCGAAATACGTCGCGCCGCCGCCATGTTCGCCGCGCTTGCCGCCCGGCGCGCGCCAGCTGACACGGCCGGGGTGTGCGGCGTCGATCACGAGATTTACCTCGTAGCCGCGCGCAGCCTGCGGATAAGCGGCCTTCACCTTGGCGACGAGTTCGGGAGTACGCTCCAGCGACGGGGCCGGGGCCAGTGTCGAGGGCGGCGAAGCCCAGCGCTGCAACGGTTCCTCGAACATCGTCAGCGCGCCTGCGTAAAAGGCGATGAACAGCGCAAGGCCGGCAATGATGCCGACCCAGCCGTGGATTTCCCGGTACATCCGCACGAGGTCTGTGGGCAGTTTCATGATGCGTGCAGTCCTCCCAGGGCTACCAGCGGCACCCAGGTCATGAAATTGGCAAGCGCCAGCCACAGCCAGGCACGCAAGACGGTGCGAAAGAGGAAGGCGAAGCCCAGGATCAGCGGCCATGTCAGCGCCATGATCCACATGCCCAGCTGCCCCTGCGCGGAGAAATAGGCATCGCCATAGCCGGTCCAGAGGCGGAACAGCCCCGAAAGCGCCAGTGCGAAGGTGAAACCCAGCACCAGCCCCGCTCCGGTCTTGCCCGCCCAGTCGCGGCTCGAAAGCGGGCGGGTCATCGGTCGCCTCCCCGCTCATGCCGAGCCCAAGCGATGGCGACCGGCACGATCGACCAGGTCGTCATGAGCAGCGTGGCGGCGATGAACAGCGCGGTCGCCGGGCCCGCCCAGCCGAGCAGCAGAACAAGGCCGACGACCAGCATCGCCGCCCCGCCCCACCCGAGGGCGGCGGGCGCCACAGGCAGGGCGCCCCAGCGCTGGTGCGGCGCGGCCAGGTAGAGCGCGATGGCGGCAAGAACCGCCATCGCGCCACCCAGAACGGGAACGATCACCACCGGAACTGCAGCCGCGCCGTCAGCGTGCGCCCTTCGCCGTAATAGCAGGCGGACAAGGCGATGCAGGTCGCGACGTAGCGCTTGTTGGCGACATTGCGCGCGTTGAGCGAGAACGAGGCGCCATCGAGCGTCGGACTCAGCTTGCCGAGGTCATAGCGCGCGAAGATGTCGAACAGCGTGTAATCCGGGATCGCGAGATTGGCAGCGTTGGTGTTCTCGCCAAAGCTCTTGCCGGTGTAACGCGCGCCGCCTCCGAAACTGAGGCCGTTCTCCAGCTTCTGGCTGATCAGGACCGAGGCCATCCAGTCCGGCACCGCTGCCAGCTTCTTGCCGAGTTGCGCTGCCGTGTTGGTTTCCGTGATCTCGCTGTCGCTGCGGGTCACGCTGCCGACCACGGCCATGTTCCACGGAAGCGAGGCCTTGGCTTCGAACTCGACGCCGCGGATGCGCACTTCGCCGGTCTGGACGAGGCAACTGGCGTCGTCGCAGGCGTGGCCGGGATAGGCCGCCAGTTCGTCGGTGCTGGCCGAAGTGGTAATGTTCTGCTGAGTAATCTGATAGGCGCCTAGCGTCAGGTAGATGCCTTTGTGCTGGTAGCGCAGGCCCGCTTCGAACTGCTGCCCGGTGGTCGGCTTGAACACGTCGCCGGTCAGATTGGTGGCAGGATCGCTGACTTGCGGCTGGAAGCTCTCCGCATAGCTGAAGTACGGTGCCAGCCCGTTGTCGAACAGGTAGACCGCGCCCGCGCGCCAGGTGAAGGCGTTGCTTTTCGAGACGAAGCCGGTCGCCGTGCGCGGGTTGTACTGGTCGTCCTTGTACCAGTCCTGCCGTCCGCTGATGGTCACGCGCAGTCGGTCGAGGCTGATCTGGTCCTGCAGGTAGAGGCCCGCCTGCGTGCTCACCGTCTGCACGAAAGTCTGCGGTACGAGGCTGGCGGCGATCGTCGAGGCACCGCGCGGCTGCGGGTCGAAGATGTCGAGCAGCGGTAGCGTGGCGGTGTAGTAGCGGTAATGCTCCCACTTGGTGTGGAAGTAATCGAAGCCCGCGAGCACGGTGTGCTTGACCGGCCCGGTGGCGAAGTGCGCCTCGACCTGGGTGTCGGTGGAGATACCGTCGCTCTTGCCGTTGCCCTGCACGGCGCGACGCTGGATCGTCTGTCCGGCGATGCAGCCGGCGATCGCGGCGGTGCAGGTGGTGACCGTATCGTTGGTCAGCACCACCACCTTGTAGAGGCTGTCGAGGTGGGTGTAGCGCGTGTTGTTGCGCACCGTGATCGCATCGCCGAACTTGTGCTCGAAGAAGCTGGCGGCAAGATACTGGTTGCGGTCGTAAGTGTTCCAGTCCGGCTCACCGAGGTTGTCGCCCAGCTTGATGTACTTGCCGTTGCTCCTGCGCAGGGCGCCGGTGGCGGGCAGGTACTGGAAGGTAGCGCCGCCCTCGTCGCGCTGGTGCTGGCCGAGCAGGGTCCAGGTGGTGTTGTCGTCCGGCCGCCAGGTCAGGCTCGGCGAGATGTAATATCGGCTGTTCTGCACGTCATCGACCTGCGTGTCGCCATAGCGCGCCAGACCGACCACCCGCGCCGAGAGCGTCGAGGTCACCGGCCCGCCGACGTCCACGGCTGCCTGCGTGTTCCACTTGCCAAGGTCGGTCATGCCCACCGCCTGCAGCATCATCTCGGCATGGAACTGCTCGGTCGGCCGCTTTGTCACGATATTGACCATGCCGCCCGGCGCACTCTGGCCATAGAGCGTGCCTGACGGGCCCTTGAGCACCTCGACCTGCTGGATCGCGAAGGTATCGAACGAAGTGCGCGTCCACTGCCCGCCGGTGGGAAGGCGGATGCCGTCGACGAAGTTGTTGTTGGACGAGAACCCACCGGCCGCGAAGCCGCGGACGGTCACTTCGTCCACCCGGCTGTCGAGGCCGGACGGTGCGGCCTGCACGCCTGCCGTATAGGCCAGCGCGTCCGAGATCGTGGGCGAGGCGCGCAAGTCCATTTCCTCTCGGCTGACGACCGAGATCGACTGCGGCGATTCGATGATCGGCGTACTGGTCTTGGTGGTCGACGTCGCCGAAGACTGGCCGGTCGCCGTCACCACGATGACCCGGTCCGACGTCTCGGCGCTATCGGCCGCCTGAGCGTGAGCAATACCGGACGTCCCCGCAAGCAGGACTGCGGAGAGCAAGCAGATTCTGGTCATGAATTCCCTGTTCGTGCCGTACTTCGAGCAAGGATCGGGTCGCACGCGCAGTCCCCTGCGGTCGGTGGCCGGCCTATGCCGCTCCGCCGTTTCTGCCCTTGCTCGAAAAAGTGATCGCGTCGCTGTAAATGCGACCGGCTCTCAATAGAAGCGCACGTTCCCGGCTCCAATCGGCATTACTGTCGCACGCGGCACGAACACTGTCGCGTCAGGCAGCCCTGGCACCCTGCATGGGAGACATCCCGAAGGTGCGGCGATAGGCCGCCGAAAAGGCGGAAGGACTCGCAAAGCCGACCTTGTAACCGGCTTCGGCGGCGCCCAATCCTTCCTCTTCGATCATGACCCGCGCCATCGTCATGCGGCGATCGCGCACGTAGCCGAATACGGTGGTGCCGAAGATCTTGCGGAAACCGGATTGCAGCGCGTTGCGGTTGAGACCGACCCGGCGCGCCAGCTCGATCGTGCCCGGCGGCGCCAGCAGCGTGGCGTCTAGGATATCTCGCGCCGTCATTATCGCATCGTGGCTGCGCTGCCTCAGAGATCCGCCCGAGACGCGATCCTGCGCGAACAGCCGCAGCGACTGCAGCATCAGTTGCACCGTCATGGATTCGCGGAACAGCTTGCCGAGCGATCCGTGATACCGTTCCTCGGCCAGCATCGCTGCCATGCGGGTCATCGTTTCAGACCGCGGCAGATGATGGCTGCGGAAACCCGGTGCCATCAGTTGATCGAGCGTTTCAAGATCCTGGCCTGAAAGGGCGTCGGCGTTGGCGTCGAGAAATGGTGCGTGCAGTCCAAGTTCCACCCGGCGGCAGCTCTGTCCCGGTGCAAGTACCCGCGAACACAGCCGAGGTTCGCCGAGCGCGACGATATGCACACGTTCAAGATGGCTCGTCACCGCCTCCTCACCCTCTGGCGCGAACCTGCCGTTGTTGCCCTGCAGCAGGAGAGTAACCATGACTGAGCGCTCGACCGGCTGCGAGATTGCGGCGCCCGTCGGGCAGGACAGTTCACAGGCCGATGCGAAGAGGTGCGGAGCGACGTCTTCCACCCAGAACCAGCCTTCGAATGCTCCGGTCATCCGCTGGCGCTGTTTCTGTATCGGTCCGGCTTCCGCGAGGGCCTGATGGACCGCCTCGCGGACGAGCTCGTCTGCGACGAAGGCGCCATCCACGAAATGCGTATCCATCAGTTGCCTTCTCCCGGAATTCAGAATTCGACGGCAAGGTCGTCGTAGTCGGCAAGCGTGCCGCCACGCGCCAGGACGTTCTCGTAGTCCGCCTTGCGGCGCTCGTCGATCTCGGTGTTGCTGAGGCCGCGTCCCCAATAGCCGGTGATCGCAAGGTCCTTGCGAGGCACGTTCAATGCCATGAAGTGCTGCCGCAGAGCTCGCATCTCGCGCCGTTCCCCCGCTGCCCAAACGACGTGCCCGGCGGCATCGGCAAGCGCTTGTGCGCGGGCCAGGAGCGGCTGTTCATGGCCGGCGGAATCGATACGTTGCAGTTCTAGCCCTTCGACCTGCGGCAGTTCGGCGAAGACTGCAATGTCGCGCGTCACCACCCAGCCATGGCCGGTCAGTCCTTCGGGCCAGCGCTGCAGCAGAGCATAGAGCGCCGGGATGCCGGTTTCGTCGAGGAATAGCGCCACTTTGCGGCCTTTCGCCTCGGGAATACCCATGTGTGGGCGGGGGCCGGTGAGGCTGAAGCTGTCGCCGATCCGCAGCGATGCGCACCACTGCATCATCGGACTCAAGCCTTCGTGGAGGACGACGTCGAAGCGAAACCGTCCCGCACCATCGGTATCGCGCACCGTGTAGATGCGTGAAATTTCCTCACCGCCTTCCCTGAGATGCAGTCGAAAGGCGACGTTGGGGACAGACCAGTCAGGGTCCTCGGCCGAGACGTCGAGCCGGGCGCCGATGCGCAGGATCGACCAGCTCGGCTGCTCGATGGAGACGACGGTGGCGCTGGCGTCGTGCAGACCCTTGTCATGGTCCTCGCCGCGCAGGGCAGTGGCGGGCCGGCTTTGGGAGGTGGCGTCGGTCATTGAGGGCTCTCCTGCAGATGGGATGCGATGAATGAGGATGTGTCCGGCCGATCCCGCGCGATACGCCAGCTTTCCGAGCGGGCACGGGCATTCCAAAGGCCGCTGTAGCGCCCGCCTGCTGCCATCAGGGCATCATGCGGGCAGCTTTCGGCAATGCGACCTTCGTTGACGACGAGGATCTGGTCGGCAGCGCGGATGGTGCCGAGCTTATGTGCCACGACGATCAGCGTCTTGGCCGCGACAAGGCTGGCGAGGGCCTGCTGAACCGCGCGTTCGTTGGTCGGGTCGATCGCGGCGGTCGCCTCGTCGAGCAGGACTATGGGGGCATCCTTGAGGATGGCGCGGGCGATCGAGATGCGCTGGCGCTCCCCGCCCGAGAGATTGCCGCCGCCTTCGTCGATGCGGGTCTGGTAGCCTTGCGGCAGTAACATGATGAAATCATGGGCACATGCTGCCTTCGCCGCATCCTCCACCTCGGCCTGGGTGGCGCCGGGGCGGGCGAAGGCGATGTTGTCGAAAACGGTGCCGGTGAACAGGAACACGTCCTGGAACACCACCGTGATCAGGCTGTTGAGGCGTTCCTCGGCCATCTCCCGGATGTCGACGCCGCCGATGGTGACGCGGCCTTCGTCGACATCCCAGAACCGCGCCAAGAGGTTGAGAACAGTGCTTTTTCCCGACCCTGACGGACCGACGATGGCGGTCATCGTGCGCTCCGGAACCGCGAAGCTCATGTTGGCCAGCACGGGCTTTCCTGCGACATAGGAAAATCCAGCATTTTCAAAGCGAACCGCGAAACCTTGCGGTTCCTGCGGGTGCGCGGAAAGCGCCGGGCCGCGCTCGGTCATGATCCGGTCGATCCGGGTCAGCGAGGCATCGGCCATGCGCGTCAACTCCATCACCGAGATCAGTGCAAGCAACGGAGAATACAGCGAGAATACCAGGACCAGCGCCGTCACCAGCGTCCCCGTGTCGATCGCACCGCCCAGATTCCGGGCTCCTGCAGCCAGAATCACGAGCGGCACTCCAAGGCACACAACGGCACCGAACAGCACCAGAGGCACCGTCAACTGCATCACCATGCGCACCGAGATGTCGCGAAAATCGGCAAGCGCGCTGCGGAAACTTTCCTCGCCTTTCGCCAGCCGGTTGAAGGCGCGGATCACCGCCATGCCCTGCACGTATTCGATCATCCGCGCGCCCGCTTCGGCCTGCGTGTCCTGCCGCCGGATGCCCAGCAGCGCGAGCCGGCGGCTGGTCCACGCGAAGAGCGGCAGGCCCAGCGCGATCGAGACGAGCGCCGCCAGCGCCACCGGCCAGTCGCGCCACGCAAGGTAGCCGAGCACGATCACCGGCAGCCCGAACCCCTGCGCGATGCGCGGCAGGGCGTCGGACAGGAAACTCTCCAGCATCTGCATGTCGCTGGTCAGCACCGTCACCGTATCGCCCTTGTGCCGCGCGAGGTGGAAGCCCATCGGCAGGCGGCGCAAGTGATCGAGGATCGCCAGCCGCAGGTCGCTCGCCAGTTCGAAACTGGCCAGCCAGGCGTTCATCGCCGAGAGG
>JASGGD010000162.1:0-11462 GCA_047605225.1 Novosphingobium sp. | reverse complement strand
GCGGCGTCGAGGTTGCCGGTCGGCTCGTCGGCGAAGACCAGCGCCGGGCGGGGGGCAAGCGCGCGGGCGATGGCGACGCGCTGCTGCTCGCCGCCGGAAAGCTGCGCGGGGTAATGCGACAGGCGATGGCCGAGGCCCACCGCCGTCAGCTCCGCCTCCGCCCGCGCGCGGGCATCGGGCATTCCCGCGAGTTCCAGCGGGGTCGCGACGTTCTCCAGCGCGGTCATCGTCGGCAGCAGATGGAAAGCCTGAAGCACTACGCCGATCCTGCCGCGCCGGGCGCGGGCGAGGGCGTCCTCGTTCATCCCTGCGAAGTCCTGCCCGGCAACCTCCAGAGTGCCCGAACTGGCGCGCTCCAGCCCGCAGAGCACGGCCATCAGCGACGACTTGCCCGAGCCCGAGGGGCCGAGCAGCGCCAGCGTCTGGCCCCGTGGCACGGAAAGGTCGATGCCCTTGAGGATTTCGACCGCGCTCTCGCCCGAACCCAGCGTCAGACGCAGGTCGCGGGCGATAATTGTCGCATCGGTGCTGGAAGAAGGGGCGATGGGGGCTTGGGCAGGGCTTGTCACCATCCCCATATGGGATAGCACCAGTGCATCCGACAAGTCGGTCCCCTCAGGAGAATGCCTTGCGCTTCGTTTCCCTCGCGCTTCTTGCTGTTTCCACCCTTGGGCTGGCTGCCTGCGACAAGGCCCCGGCACCCCCTGCACAGGAGAGCCAGTCGGCCGTCGATGCGCCGCCGCAGATCCCGGTCATGGGGCCGGAGCGGCGGATTCTCGCCTTCGGGGATTCGCTGCTGGCGGGCTACGGGCTGGAGGACGGCGAAAGCTATCCGGACCGGCTGGAGCAGGCCCTGCGTGCGCGCGGCGTGAATGCGCGGATCGCCAACGCCGGGGTCTCGGGCGATACCACGGCGGCGGGACTGCAGCGGCTCGACTTCACGCTGAAGAGCCAGCCGGCGAAGCCCGAACTGGTGATCATCAGCCTTGGCGGCAACGACATGCTGCGCTCGCTGCCGCCGGCCGAGACGCGGGCGAACCTTGAGAAGATCCTCCAGCGGTTGCAGCAGGAGAAGATCGGCGTGGTGCTGCTCGGGATGTTGGCGGCGCCGAATCTCGGCAAGGACTATGCCTCGGGGTTCAATCCGATCTATCCGCAACTGGCGGAGAAGTACGGGGCGGTGCTGGTGCCGTTCTTCCTCCAGCCGGTGATCGACAAGCCCGATCTGATGCAGGGCGATCACGTGCATCCGACCGCGATCGGCATCGATGCGATCGTGGCGGCGACGGTGGATGATGTGGCGGATGCGCTGCCGAAGAGGTGAGCCGCGCGCCCACCCCGTCCGGCTAGTTCGCTGCGCTCTCAAGCCTTCCGGCCCTCCCGCAAGCGGGAAGGCTATGGCATTTCCTTCCCCCCTCCCGCTTGCGGGAGGGGCCGGGGGTGGGCCTCTTCCTAAACCCGCCGCACCGTCCCCGCACTGACCTCCCATACCGCCGCTTCCGCCGCGATTGCATCGAACGGCGCGATCTCGGTTCCGGTCAGCCAGACTTGCGCCGAGCCCGCCCGCAGCCGGTCGAACAATGCCTCGCGCCGCAGCGGGTCGAGATGCGCGGCGACTTCGTCCAGCAGCAGCAGGCGCGGGCGGTTTTCGCCATCCAGTTCCAGCAATTGCGAATGGGCGAGGGTGATGGCGATCAGCATCGCCTTCTGCTCGCCGGTCGAGCAGTCCGCCGCAGGCTGGCCTTTCCCCGCCATCGTCACCGCCAGTTCGTCGCGGTGCGGGCCGGTGAGGGTGCGCTGGGCGGCACGTTCGCGTGCTCGCCCTTCGCGCAGGGCGATGGCGAGGGCACCGGCTTCGGCCGGGCCGCCGGGCTTGTAGGCCAGCGAGGGGCGCGCGAACGGCGCATCGGGAAGCTGCGCCAGCGCGGCCTCAAGCCGGGTGACGAGCCGCGCGCGGGCACTCGCCACCAGCGCCCCGGCCTCGGCGATCTGGACTTCGATCGCGTCGAGCCAGTGCGGATCGGGCGCGCGTTCGTCGGAAAGCAGGCGGTTGCGTTCGCGCAGCGCCGTCTCCAGCCGCGCGGCATGGCTGGCGTGGGCGGGCTCGATCGCCAGCACCAGTCGGTCGAGGAAGCGCCGCCGCGCGCCTGCGCTCTCGACGAAGAGGCGGTCCATTGCCGGGGTCAGCCAGCCGATCGAGAGCCACTCGGCAAGGCTGAGCGCAGAGGCCTGCGCGCCGTTCACCTGCGCCAGCCGCCGCCCGGGCCGCTCCGCCGCGACGCCGGTGCCGAGGCGGATGGGCTCGCCTTCCGTCATGCGCAGCGCCGCGTTCACCGCGAAGCCGCCGTCGCCGTCCTGCGCGGGCACGTCGGCCAGCTGCGCGCGGCGCAGGCCGCGTCCAGGCGCGAGCAGGCTGATCGCCTCCAGCACGTTGGTCTTGCCCGCGCCGTTCTCGCCGACGAGCAGGTTGAACTGCGCCGTGCCTTCCACCGCGGTCTCACGGTGGTTGCGGAAACGGGACAGGAGGATGCGGTCGAGCATGGTCGCGGGCGACCTAGCCGCTCAGCGCCATACTCACAATGTTCAGACGGATTTTGCCTTGGCGAAAGGCGAGAAATCGAGGTTGTCGTCGAAGACCTCGACGCCTTCGCGCGCCTTGAGCCAGCCGACGACGACGTAAGTAACCGGCGTCAGCACCGCTTCCCAC
The DNA here is from genome assembly GCA_047605225.1 of Novosphingobium sp. Lineage (GTDB taxonomy): Bacteria > Pseudomonadota > Alphaproteobacteria > Sphingomonadales > Sphingomonadaceae > Novosphingobium. The sequence continues at coordinate 8,755 of JASGGD010000162.1, read as the reverse complement.
AGGACCTTCATGCCCCAGTTGGTGACCATGACGGTCAGCACCTGCTCGTGAGTCCAGGTGCCGAGGAAGGCGATGGGATAGAACAGCGCGCTGTCCGCCGCCTGTCCGATCACCGTCGAGCCGATCGTGCGCATCCACAAGTGCTTGCCGCCGGTCATCACCTTCATCTTGGCGAGCACGAAGGAATTGACGAACTCACCGGCCCAGAACGCGGTGAGAGAGGCGAGGACGATGCGCCAGGTGGAGCCGAACACCGCCTCGTAGGCGGCCTGCCCGGTCCAGCCGGAATCGGGGGGCATGGCGACGACGACGAAGCTCATGAAGGCCATGAAGATCATCGCGAAGAACCCCGCCCAGACGCAGCGGCGGGCGTTGGCGTAGCCGTACACCTCGGTCAGCACGTCGCCGATGACGTAGCTGACGGGGAAGAACAGGATGCCCGCGCCGAACGTCACGCCGCCGATATTCGCCAGCTTGGACGCGCCGATGAGGTTCGACAGCAGCAGAATCGCCACGAAGGCCGCCATCACATAGTCGAAATAGCGGAAGTGCCGACGCGCCCCGGTAAGGCCGTCGATGCGGGACAAGGGACGTGACAAGGGCGATGGAGCGTCGGCGGCGGCGGTCATTGCCTGTGCGTAACGTGGCTTTGCTGCAGCGCAAAGCACAAGTTTGCGCGACCAGCGGTTTGCGTGTGCCGGTAACCACGCTATGGGAAATCCGTCGCGCGCCCGTAGCTCAGCTGGATAGAGCACGAGCCTTCTAAGCTTGGGGTCGCAGGTTCGAACCCTGCCGGGCGCGCCAGTTATTCCGCCATTCCCGAGGATTTCAGGGGGTTTCCGCGCAGATCATTCGCGGAACAAAGGGGAGCCACGCGGCACAGCGGGGCACAAACGAGTCACAATCTCGGACACAATCGTCACTCGCCCTTTTCGCGGCGTTCAAGCTCGCGCTCGACGGCCTCACGTATGAACTGCGCCCGGCCATATTGCCCGACCATCGCGTCTACCTTTTCGATCACCTCGGGTGGCAAGCGAACAGGCACGATCTTCATGTGCATCGGCGGTCTACCCATGCGGCGCGCCGTAGCGGGACTCTCTTCCTGTCGCAAGAAAACGATGCCTTTTAATGTTGACCGGATAAACGATGCTGTTTATATAAACGGCATTGTTTATTGAGGCAACCCACATGAACGCCATCGCACTCCCTACGACTGTTGCCGACATCATCGACGAGTACGCCGCCAAGGATGCCGCAGTTGAGCAGGCGATTGCCGACTTCGAGCAGGCCTATGATCGCCTTGGCATGTCCGCCACAGTACAGGGCGTATATGTCGAGAGCGTGGGCGGCTCGCGACCCTACCTCCATGCCGGTAGCCTGCGTGGCAACCTGCTCAAGTCGGCATGGCGTGCGGTGTACAACCGCCTGCAGATCGACAGCATCGCACCCGTGAAGGACAAGAAGCTGTTCGACCAGGCGCTTGCGTCGCCTCCCCCTCTCACCATGGAGACGGCCAAGGCTACGTTCGGTGACTACCTGACGCGCCCCCGCTTCCATATCCTGCGCGGTCTGGCCGAGGTCTTCACGACCCTCGATCCCGCCTATAAGTCGCACGGTAAGGTGCGCATCGGCGTCAAGGGATTGCCCAAGCGCGTCATCCTCACCAGCTTCGGTGATTATTCCAGCAACTACGGGCGCGAGAAGTTCAAGGACATGGCGAACGCCCTTGCGGCGGTGCGAGGCCAGCCCGGCTTTGAATGGTCCGAATGGAGCGCCATGGATTGCGCCTTCCGCCTCGGCGAGGACGCCGTGCTTGATGGCCGGGAGTACAGCCGCACCGATCGCACCGGGAAGACGGAGATGTTCAGGACCGTCAAGCGAGGTGTGACCGTCCGAAAATTCGCCAATGGCAACGCGCATGTCTTCTTCGACAAGTGGGCGTTGCTCGACATCAACAAGGCGCTGGCCGAGTTCTATGGCGAGGTGTTGCCGGATGCCGAACCGGAGAACGTGAAGCCCAGCGCGAGCACGGCGGTTTCCAAGGATCTGCAGTTCTACTGGACCCCGCGTGAGGTCGCCGAGAAGGCGCTTGAATTTGCGGGAATAGGACATCCGAATCACTATCGTGGTGATGTGCCGCCGATGAGGGTTCTTGAGCCTTCGTGCGGTGATGGACGCATCCTTGACCTGCTCCGGGAATATCGGCGGGGTGCGTTCGGTATAGAGTATCATCCAGGGCGGGCGTCAGAGGCGCGAGCGAAGGGCCATGCGGTTCTGACCGCCAACTTTCTCGAACATCCGGCAACCCCCGAGTTCGACGCCGTCGTGATGAATCCGCCGTTCTACGGAAAGCACTACGTCAAGCATGTTCGGCATGCGCTGGAGTTCCTGCGCCCCGGCGGCACGTTGGTTTCGATCCTCCCCGCGACTGCGCGCTACGATCATGACGAGTTGCATGGCGAATGGCGCGACCTGCCGGTTGCAAGCTTCGCGGAAGCTGGAACCAACGTGCCCACGACCATGCTCAAACTGAGGAGGGCGGCATGATCCAGCGCTTCTTCTTCTACAGCCGCCCGTGGGAGTGCTCTGCGCTACCTTCGATTGTGCGGCAAAACCCGAACGAGGGCGATGATTTCGTTCTCTGTCAGATCGCCAAAATTGGCCACCCGCAAGAACTTTCGGAGCTCTGCCTGCTGGCAAATGCGGCGTTGAAAGCTGGCCTTACTCCAGAGGATGGAATGCCATGACCCCCACCCCCGATTCTACCGAACGCCAGCAGGGCGGGGAGGTGGTACTTCACCTCCACAATACGCGCGCCCAACGCCACGCGAGGACGAGTGGCGCCGGCGCTACATGGTGCGGCAAGAAGCTGCTCGGTCATCCGCAGTCCAGTGAGAAGGGCATCGACACCTTCGTCAGCTATGGCGCTGAGGTCCGCATCACTTTCGATCCTGGTGCGGCTACGTGCGAGCACTGCCGCAAGGCTTTCGATGCGGCCTACAATGCCGCTTTCCCGGAAGGCCTCAAGCCCATCGCGACGTTCCGCACCGATAGCCCTGAGGACATGGCAAGAGCGAAGGAATTGCTCAGTCCCGAGGCTCTGACCAAACACTTCGGACCCCACGGCGGCGGCATGGCTTCTTTCGAGGCGTCGCTTCGTGATGCTGCCTGGGAGGGCGCGCGAGCATGAGCGGGTGGATCGACAAAGCGCGGCGCAAGGTCGCTGGATGGGTGCTTGGCAATCGCACCGCCATATACATTCCGAACGAGTATAGGGGGCTTCGTGAGGGCGGCTATTTCGAGCGCCTTCCGGACCATGAGCTAGCCCAACTCGCTCGCTATTTCTTCTATGTCGCGCGGAACGTGAATCGGGAGATGGCGGACGAGCGGAAGGTGCCAGCCTCTGTATTCACCATGTCCCAATCCGTCATGAGTGTGATCCGGTGCGCTATCGAGGCAAACGCCGAGACAGCGACGTTCACCCAGCGCGGCGAGATCAACGGCGAGCAGATCGGCGTGTGGCAGGTCACAGCGAAGAAGCTGCCGGATGACTACGATTTCGCCCCTCTCGGCGTCGAGGAAACCTATGCCGACGATGATCCCGAGCGCCTGACGAGCCTGTCCCTGTCCTACGTTCTTCCGTTGCCGTCGAGGGAGCCCACTCCATGAGCGGGGATCTGATAGCCCGGTTGCGGGATGCGAGCGCGAAGTGGGAGGAGGCCCATCTGAACTTGGCGAGCGCCCTGTTCGGTGAAGCCGCCGACGCGCTCGAAACGCTGATGACGCAAGTCATGGCGCTAGAGGATCGCGCCGAGCGCTCTGAGCACCGCTACCGGCACACCCGGCAGTGGCATGCCGAACGATGGGAGCGCATCACGGCATACGCCAAGGAACATGGCTTCTGGGATGATATCGCCTGCATCATGGCGAACGGCACGCTGAATTTCAGAGAGGGGCGTGCTTACGATCCGCCCACCTATGCACAGCAGTTGAACGCCGCGATCCATCGGGCAGAGGCCGCCGAAGATCGAGCGTCGAAGCTTCGGGAACATGGGGAGACGATGGCCTTCGCGATCGAGCACGAAGGTTATCGCAGCACCCGTTTGAAACAAGCTGTCACCGCCTACCGCGCCACCTTCCCGGAGCCCACCCCATGACCGACATCCCGAAGCTGGCGGCGGGGCTGACGAAGGCGCAGAAACGAGCGATCTATCCGGGACCGGGAAACCCGGATTACGCCCGAGCGCGGTCGGACACGATGTTCGTCTTGTATCGTAAAGGCATTATCCGGGACGCACCATTGCGAGGTGGTTCAATGCTTACGAACCTCGGCAAAGAGGTTCGCCGCGCCCTTGCCGCCCAGCACGAAGGGGAGGGGACATGAGTTGGCGCAGTTGTCGTATCGGATCGTGCCAGCGTCATTGCACCTGCATGTACACGCCTTGCCGATCCGCTATTCCTTCACCGGGTTCTGAAAGGGCCATCATGACCACCACTCCCGAAGACGTGCGCTCGACCATGATCCTCACGCTATGCAATCTGCCGAGGAAACGGCTGGGCCTGCCTCTGATCGCAGCGCTCGACGGACTCCCGGATCATCACTGGCGGGATCAGCGCAAGCAGGTTGATGCCATCCTCAATTCCCTCGCCTCCGAAGGCTGGCAGCTTGTGAGGGGTGAGGCGGAGGTCAGCTACGAAGTCTGGGAGGATGACATGCTCGTTGCCTCCTCGACCGATGAAGCTGACGGCAGGCACTATCACGCGGTCTACTCGCAGGGCGGGCTGGTCAAGCTGGTGAAGGCCGAGACGTTCCGCACCGACATTGAAGGAACCACCCATGACCAGTGAGAACGAGGCGCGCTGGAAGATCGGCGACACCGTGCAGAAGAAGCGAGGATCGTCATGGCGGGGCACAGTCTGCGGTTTCTACTCTACTCCTCACACCCCGATCGGATACTGCGTCGATAGCGCTTTCGAGCCTGGCAGTGTGCAGGTCTGGCCGGAAGCCGCACTTGAGGATTGGAGCCCCCAACCCGCAGAACAGGACGAGCGGGGGAGGATCGTAGCTTGGTTGCGAAGCGCACTCGTTCCAGACCACTGCGACTGCGGCGGGTGTCCTGCCGATATGTTCGCCAACGCCATCGAGGCAGGACAACACCTCAAGGAGCCCGGCAATGGCTGATCTGCGGGAGAAGGTGGCGAAGGCAATCGCCAAGCGCAATTATCCCGGCGGCAGCGAGCATGACATCGAGGACATGGCGGAAGGGTTTCTGCTGGATGCTGATGTGGCGATTGCCGTTTTGCTTGAGGCTCTGGACGATGAGCTTCCTGATGATATCACGCTATTCCGGGTAATTCGTGCAGCCGGTCGAAAGGATGCCGACAAGGCTAACGCGGTTCTCGCCATCCTCCCAAAACCTGCCGCCATGCTCGCCACGTTCAGGGAGGAGCAGTTGGGGGAATCTGCAAGCGGTGATACGCTCACTCCATGACCACCGCCGAAACCCTACGCCAGACCACCGAGGACGACATTCGCGAGGCACTCAAGGATGCGACGTTCGGCAACTGGCCACAGGATGAAGCGGCGCTGCTTGAACTGTTCAACCGGGTGCTGGATTTGAAGCTGGGCGAGGTGGACGACTGATAGCAGTTGTTCCCAATATGTTCTAAACGTCTGGGCATGGATAAGCCACAGCCAGACGATTCTCTCATCCGCCGGTATGCCGCTGAAAACGACATGCACTTCCGCTGGAGGACGATTCCGAGGCGAGACAAGTGGCGGTCGGAGGTTGAACTCGGCCGCATGGGATCGCCCGCGCCTTGCTGGGTGGCCGAAGGCGAAAGCGAACAGGCCGCGCTCGATCTCGGCATGGACTACGCGATCAGCCATTTCGTCGGGACCGCCACTACCGGCAAAGGCATTTCCCATCTCCCGCCGCCCTCCGGCAGCTTGCCCGGCGAATCCCGCTGATGTAGGATGCGGGGGCTGCGGCAGCGTAGCTGAGCGAGGGAGCCTGGCGTCAGGTACCGCCCTGAACGCCGGGAGTTGCGCCCCGGCCCGCAGCAGCACCCCCGGCTGCAACCGGGAAACGAAGTGGTCTAGGCCGCCGCTGTGCAGGAAGGCCTATTTTTCCGCCGTCGCACGCGCCTCCGCATCATGCGCGCGGATCGCATCGACCTTCGCTGCACAGCGGTTGAACGCCTTGATGTATATGCCGCGGCTCTCGATGATCGAGGCAACCGTCTCCTGTCGCACGTCCTGCACGGTGCACGGCTCCATCAACCCGGCCGGGATGCCCTGATAGACCAGCGGCGCCGATGCGATCTCACTTCTGCTGCTCGAGCAAGCGGCGCAGGTCAGCAGGCAGACGACGAGACATGAGTTCACGAACTTCCGCATTGCTTTGCTCCAACTGTTCGATCTGACCTGAGAGGGCCGTGTTCTGGCCGTCGATCAGGGCCAGCTTGTCCTGCAGGAGTAGGACGTTCCGCTGTTCGAGGTCGCGCAACTGATCGCGGCGCTTCATATAGACGACCCAACCCTTGTTCGCCTCGGCGAGTTCGCCGATCTGACGATCTTTGGTTGCCAGCTGGTCGTTCTGGCGCTGTATATGCAGCCATCCGATGATCCCAGCGCCCACGCCGCAGACGGCGAGCACGCCGATCATGGCGAACAGTTCGGACTTGATCGGCGTCAGTAGATTTCCGAGCCACTTCACGACCGTTCCTCCTCTTGGGCCTTGGCGGCTTCGACGCGCTTGTCAGTGTTGGCGCGCAGCTTGATGCCGAGGCGTTCGTAGACGATGCGTTCCAGCAGCCGGATCGAGACGTTCGCTCCGAGCCAGCCGAAGATGCCGACGATGAAGCCGGTCCAGAGCGGGTCGATCTTCATGGCCTGGCACAGCAGCATCACAAGGAAGCCCACAAGGCCAGACGAAGCGATCTCGGTCAGGGCGCGCCAGGCGTTCAGCGGGTTGCCCTTGTCGTTCTCGCGCATGACGTAGCCGAGGCCCCCGGCGATGCCCGCCAGCAGGCCATAGCCGAGCGACGTGAGCCAGTCGGAAAGCGAGAAGTGTTCCACTCGTTACTTGCTCCCATAGAGCTTCGCCTCATCGGCGCGGCGATTGGTCAGGCCCTGCATCACCTTGCCAGCAGCCTTGTTCCACACGGCGAACTGCGCCTGTGCCCCGGAATAGTCGCCCGCCACATGCTTCCTGAGCAGGGTGGACTTGAGGAAGTTCGCGACGCCGATGTTGTAGGCCAGCGACACCATCGCATCGAACTGGCGCTGCGCGGTCGGGGCGCTGCCGATACCCTTGCGCACGGCGGGCGCAGCCTCCTCCTCGATGTGCGACGCAAAGCGCTGCTGTGCCTTCTCCCGCGTCCAGATGGTGCCCCGCTTCACGTCGGGGCCGGTGCTGCCCCAACCGATCGTCCAAGGCGCGCCGCCGGTGGCCGGATCGGGATAAGACTGCACACGGCCATCACCGAGGTCTTTCTTGTAGCCCTCCCACTTCTTGATGAGCGTTTCGCCCTCGGGGCCAAGCTGAAGAGTGGCGGTCATGCGCGGTGCTCCGAATGCGTCGAGGAGATTGTCGAGGGCGAGGACATTGCCCGGATCGTTGAACAGGCCGGGGCGCGAGATCGCACGGATTGCGTCGAAGGCCGGTTGGCGAGGGTCTGCGGAAGTCACATTGCCCTCACGACTTCGATGGCCGGGACGATCACCGCCTGCACCAATGTTGCCCGTGTCGCCGCGTTGAGGTGCGCGGTGTCGAAGAACAGAGCACGGGGGAAGAAGCCGTACTGAATGTCCGACTGGTTCGCCGCCCATTCGGCGGTGCCGGGCGTGCCCGTATAGAGCGACGCCACATAAGGCAGCGGATTGCAGACGTGCGCCGCGCCGTAAGCCGCGACGATCTTCGCGGCGATGCTGTCGAGGTCGGTCGGCTCCTGCCCGCGCGCGGCGGTGAGTGTGTTCGATCCGGTGCCCTGGTACGCCCCGATCTGCGCCGAGCGGATGTAGAGGTGCCGGTTATGGCCCAGCGCCGTCACCGCCGCCTTGTACTGCACGAACTCGGGCCATGCGTTGATGCTGGCGCTGGCGACGGTTTGCGATACCGAGACGCTGTAAGTGCCCGTGCCACCGGTCGTCCCGGTCAACTGCTCGACGATGAACGTTCCCGGCGCGATCCCGCCCGCAGGGTTTGACAGCAGTTGATCGACCGCAAGGGTGCCGCTGGTGACGGCAGATACCGTCAGCGTGGTGCCGCTGATCGAGCCGGTGAACACGGCAGCGGCGGAACGCCCGTTCGGCGAGCCATCCCACCAGACGAGCGTGCGCTTGCCATAGGCCGCAAGGTTGTCGGCATTCGTGATGCGGGCGTACTGCTGCGCGAAAGTCGCGCCGCCCGCTCCCGTGCACACGGTGTCATATCCAGCATCGTTCAAGAACGTCTGGATGCCGGTGTCGTAGCGGGAGTAACTGTCTCCTTCGACCCACAAGCCCGGATCGACCAGTTCGGCAAAGTCGATGCCGGAACGGCGCTTCATCCAGCCCTCGCCCTCGATCCCCTTGAAGATACGATAGCCCGTCACGGTGCCGGTGAAGATCGATGCCCCCGCATTGTCCCGGCCCATTCGGAAGAATGCCTGGCCGAGAGGGCGCTGGGGATATGCCGTCTGTGCCGCCCCCCCGTTCATCGCGCCACGCACGATGCTGGGGCTCGCACCGCCCACAATGCGGAATGCCTGC
>JASGGD010000161.1:0-11500 GCA_047605225.1 Novosphingobium sp. | reverse complement strand
TCGTCGAAGGCAAGCGCATCATCCTCATCGACGATTCGATCGTGCGCGGCACGACGTCCAAGAAGATCGTCGAGATGATGCGCGATGCAGGCGCTGCCGAAGTGCACATGCGCATCGCCAGCCCGCCGACCGAGCACTCGTGCTTCTACGGCGTCGATACGCCCGAGCGCTCCAAGCTGCTCGCCGCGACCATGGACACCGAGGCGATGGCCGAGTTCATCAAGGCCGACAGCCTGGCCTTCGTCTCGATCGACGGCCTCTACCGCGCGGTCGGCGAAACCGAGCGCAACAAGAAGTGCCCGCAGTTCTGCGACGCCTGCTTCTCGGGCGAGTACCCGACCAAGCTGACCGACTTCTCGGACCGCTTCCCGGAACTCGACGCGGCGTGACGTTGAGCACTATGCCATTTCGGGATCAGGTCGCACTCGTCACCGGCGCCAGCCGGGGCATCGGCGAAGCCACCGCCGTAGCGCTGGCGGCCGAGGGCGCGCATGTCGTCCTGACCGGGCGCGACACCAAGGCGCTCGAGCGCGTCGAGGAGCGCATCTACGAGGCAGGCGGATCGGCGACGATCGCCCCCGTCGACCTCGTCGAGCCGGACGGCATCGCCCGCCTCGCCAGCGCCATCCAGGACCGCTGGGGCCGTCTCGACATGCTGGTGATCAACGCGGCGATCCTGCCCGAACTCACCAGCGTCGCCGACATCGACCAGCGCGCCTTCAACAAGGCGCTGACCACTAACGTCCTCTCCACGCAGGCGCTGATCGCCAACTTCGATCCGCTCCTGAAGAAGAGCCCGAACGCGCGCGTGGTCGGCCTGACCACCACCGTCGCGCAGGCCCCACGCGCCTACTGGGGTGCCTACGGCGCCACCAAGGCCGCCTTCGAGGTGCTGCTGGACTGCTACGCGCAGGAAACCGCGAAAACCTCGACCATCCGCGTCGCCATCGTCAACCCCGGCGCGACCCGCACCGCCATGCGTGCACGGGCCTATCCGGGCGAGGCTCCGGCCTCGGTCAAGCCGCCCGAAGTCGTGGCGGATCGCCTCACGGCGCTGCTGGGCGAGGCTTTCGCGACGGGCCACCGGGAAACCGTTAACCAGCCGCAATAACCGGATCGTAACCCCAAACTGGGACACATCGCGACGAGTCGACGTTTCAGAGACGTCAAAACGCGCGAGGTCGCCTAATGGATCACACCCAGCAGGAACGCTACGCCGCCGCTGCGCAGGAAGACCGCAGCGCGCACCGCAGCCGCATTTCCATCCCCGCCACACTCCGCCCCTCCGGCTCCAAGAGCTTCCAGACGGCGGTGCGCGACTTGTCGCTCTCCGGCTTCTCGGCGACGGCGATGAGCCACATCGCGCCGCGCACGATGTGCTGGCTGACCCTGCCCGGCCGGGAAGAGGCGCTGCCCGCGAAAGTGGTGTGGTGGGACAACGGCCTCGTCGGCTGCGCCTTCGAGCAGTTGCTGGAACCGCATGAACTGGATGCGGTCATGACGCGGTGGAACCGTGATCGGCGCTGAGGGGCTAAACCCACCCCGCTGCGACTAACTTCGCCTTCGGCTTCGTAAGTCTCGCTCCCCTCCCGCGAGCGGGAGTGGACACATGCGCCTCGCCCTCCCGCTTGCGGGAGGGCCGGAAGGCTTGGCGATGTATCGCCTAGCCGGACGGGGTGGGCTCTCTCAACCCACCGCCTTCACCAGCGTAACCTGCGCCACATCGATCCCGCCGCCGAGGAACCCGCCCTCGCAATACATCAGATAAAACCGCCACAACCGCACGAACCGCTCGTCGAAGCCGGAGGGCAGCCGCCCCTCCTCCACCGCAAGGTCGAAGTTCGCCCGCCACTCGCGCAACGTGCGCGCATAGTCCGCCCCGAAGCCGACACGATCCTCCCAGACCAGCCCCCGCTCCTGCGCCAGAGCGCGGAATTCGCTCTCGCGAATCAGCATGCCGCCGGGGAAGATGAAGGTCTGGATGAAGTCGGCGCTGCGGGCATAGCCCGCGAAAATCGCATCGGGCATCGAGATCAGCTGCAGCGCCGCCAGTCCGCCCGGCTTGAGGTTGCGCGCGATGCAGTCGAGGAATTCCGGCCAGTAGGCTTGCCCCACCGCCTCGACCATCTCCACCGACATGATCGCATCGTACTGGCCCGCAACGTCGCGATAGTCCTGCTTGCGGAAATCGACGCTGCCGCGCCCGTCGCTGCGCTCGAACGTCCAGCGTTCACGCGCATAGGCAAGCTGCTGGTCCGAGAGGCTGATCGCATCGACATGCACGTCGGAATGGCTGGCGACGAAGGCCGCAAGCGTGCCCCAGCCGCAGCCGATCTCCAGCACCCGGTCGCCCGGCTCCAGCTCCAGCCGCTCGAGGATGGCGCCCGCCTTGGCCGACTGCGCGACGTCCAGCTCGGTCACGAACTGCGCGTAAGGGTTCGGTCCGGCCGCGACCTCGGAATAGAGCGCGCTCGAATAGAGCATCGTCTCGCCCAGCCACTGCCCGTAGAAGTCGTTGCCGAGATCGTAGTGCGCGTGGATGTTCTTCAGCGAGCCCTTGCGCGTATTGCGATGAAGCGCGTGGAGCACGCGGGTCAGCAGCCGCCACGGACCATGCGCGCGGCCGGTATCGCCCAGCGCCGCCGCATTGTCCATGAACAGCGCGAAGAGCGGCACCGGGTCCGGGCTGTCCCACTCACCGAGGTCCCAGGCCTGATACCAGCCGACCGAGCCCGCCGTCGCCAGCCGCAGCAGCGCGCGCCAGCTGGTGATCTCCACCACGGCATCGAAGCCGGGCTGGCGGCCGCCGAGCAGCCGTGTCTGGCCGCCGGGGAGCGTCGCCATGATCGAGCCACGCTCCAGCCCCCGGTCGATGCGGTCAAGGATCCGGTGCACCCCGCCCGACCACAACCGCGCCAGCAACTGGGAGCCGACGCCGATCGCGCGTCCTCCCCCCACAAGTTCCCCACCTCTGCCCGGCGCCTGTGCGTTCATGACGGTGATGATGGACTCGATTTTGCGCTTGGGCAATTGCTGAGGATGCGCAGCCGATTGCCCAGTGTCATCGTCCGGGACCTGCTGCGGTCTTCAGGCAATGGCCTTGCCTCGCGGGCTTCGACAAGCTCAGCCTGAGCGGGAATTAAAGACCTGCTCTCAACACCGCTCAGGCTGAGCTTGTCGAAGCCCCATCCGCGCAAACCGCCAGCCCGTCTATTTACCCGCCCTTCGTCTGCTGCCACGCCGAAAGCGCCCGCTCGCGCGCGTCGCGGTGCTCGATCAGCCGGTCCGGGTAGCCCTTCGGCCGCTTGCCCGAGGGCGGATCGTGGATATCCGCGTCGGACAAGTCCGCCAGCTCCGGCACCCATTCGCGGATATAGCGCGCCGCATCGAACTTCTCCGACTGCGAGAGCGGCGCCATGATCCGCACGAACATGTTGGCATCCACGCCCGAGCCCGCCGTCCACTGCCAGTTCACCGCGTTGCTGCCGTAGTCGGCATCGACCAGCGTGTCCCAGAACCACTGCTCGCCCACGCGCCAGTCGATGAGGAGATGCTTCACGAGGAAGCTCGCCGCGATCATCCGCACCCGGTTGTGCATCCAGCCGGTGTGCCACAACTGGCGCATCCCGGCATCGACGATGGGATAACCGGTGCGCCCCTGCTGCCACGCCTCCAGATCGCGCTTGCTGGTGCGCCAGGGGAACTCGCCGAAGGGATCGCGCGCATAGCGGCCGCCATATTCGGGATACTGCAGGATCACGTTCTGCGCATAGTCGCGCCAGCCGATCTCGCCGAGGAACGTCGCGACCGAGCCTCCCGCATCGGCCACCGCATGCCAGACCTGCGCGGGCGAAACCTCCCCGAAGTGCAGGTGCGGCGAGAGCATGGAGGTGCCCTCCACTCCCGGCAGATTGCGCTGCCCCTCATAGGCAGAGGCTTCCTCGACGAAGGCATGAAGCCGCTTGCGCGCGCCCTCCTCGCCCGGCTCCCACATTTCGCGCATTCCGCCCGCCCAGTCGGGTTTCGTGGGGAGCAGCTTCCAGTCGGCCAGCTTGTCCGACTGCGGCCACTGCGACGGCGCCGGGATCACCTGCGGCCGCCGCTCCGGATCGTGCGGCGGCATCCGCTCGCGCAGGGCGCGCCAGAACGGCGTATAGATCTTGTAGAGCCCGCCCGAACCCGTCGTCACCGAGCCCGGCGGGGCGAGGTAGTTGCCGTGATGCAGGTGCAGCGTCAGCGCTTTGCCCACCGCCTTCTCGGCGTTGCGCCACCACGGTTCGTAGTGATGCAGCGCTTGGATCTCCTGCGCCCCGGTCTCCTCGGCGAGCTTGGCGAGAACCTCATCGCTTTTCCCCCGCCGCAGGATCAGCCGCGAGCCCTTCTCCCGCAAAGCCGCGTCGAGGCTTTCCAGCGAATGGTGCAGCCACCAGCGCGAGGCGCCGCCCATCGCGCGATGCTTCGGCGTCTCGTCGTCGAGAATGTAGGCAGGGATCACCGGCCCCTTGCGCGCGGCCTCGGCGATGGCAGGTTGATCGGACAGGCGCAGGTCGCGCCGCAGCCAGACGATGACAGGAGAACTCATGAGCGGGGCAACGTCCTTCGATAACCGGCGTTCCCTAGCGCGATGACGCTTTCGATGCACCGGCCCATGAACCGACGGGTCCTGATCCCTGCCGCCGCCCTGTGCTGGCTGGGCATCGCGGTGATCGCGCTGGCGGTAAACAGTGGCCACGCCGAAGCGCTCGACCGGGCGGGCCTGCTGTTCTGGCGCAATGACACGCTCCAGCCGCTCGGCCCGGTGAAGCTGCTGGAGGCCGTGCGCGACGTGACGGCGCTGGGCGGCGTGCTGCTGCGCAACCTCTTCGCCATCGGCGCTCTTGCGGCGCTGCTGTTCCTGAGCCAGCGGCGGGAGGCCATGCTCTTCGCCCTCACCGTCATGACCGGCTGGCTGGTCAACAGCGGGCTCAAGGCGCTCGTCGGCCGCGCCCGGCCCGAGATCGTCCCACACCTCACCGAAGCGGGCGGCAACAGCTTCCCGAGCGGGCACAGCTTCAACGCGGCGGTGGTCTATATCGCGATGGCGCTGGCCTTCGCGGCGATGAGCAGGCGCCCCTCGGTACGCCGCACGCTGATCGGCGCGGCGATCGTCGGCACGCTTGCGATCGCATGGAGCCGGGTCTGGCTTGGCGTCCACTGGCCAAGCGACGTCATCGCCGGATGGCTGGGTGGCGCGGGCTGGGCCTTCCTCGCGTGCGCCTTGTTCCAGCGCCCCGCGCAGCTTGCCGCCGAGGCGGTCAGCGCGCTGGACAGTCCGCCGGAACCCTCGCCGAGACATTGAAGTTGCGGCTGAGACGCGGCCCGGTGAACCGCGCATCGCCGAAAGTCACCACTGCGCTGCCCCCCTGCCGCTCGATCCGCGCCATCGGCAGCTGCGACCAGGCGAGGAACTTGACGACCTCCGGCGTGGCGACGGCGGCCTTGCGCGCCAGCGGGTCGGCCATGTTGTCGGCTATCGGCGGCTCGGAAGACACCAGCCCCACCGGATCATGGAACGGATCGTAGCGGCCGTAGGAGATTCGCCCCGCCTGCCGCCAGATCATGTCACGCCGCCAGAACAGCAAAGGCTCGGGCGAGGCAAAGATGCGGTCGGGGGCGAAAGCCGAATCCTTCTGCCGCGGTGCATCCCACGCCATCGCGGAAATCCCGATGTTGAGCGCGATGAAACCGATCACTCCCGCCAGCGCCACGACGGCAGGCTTCGTCGATTTCCACCGCCGCGCCAGCCACAGCCCCACACCCATGATCGCCAGCAGCCAGGGCGAGACGATGAACAACCCGTCGGTATGGAACCACCGCCCGCTCGTCGGTGACAGCAGTTGCACCGCATAGACGTTCTGCAGGTCGAGCAACGGATGGGTCAGCGCGCCGAGATAGCACAGCGCCAGCAGCCACCCGAACCGCATCGGCAACCCGCTGAGGAAGGTGGCGCCGCGCGACGCCTGCCAGCGGTCGAACAGCCAGAGCAGCCCCGCCAGCAGCGGCGGCATCAGCAGCACTCCGCCAACCAGCCCATGCGTGAAGCCCCGATGCATGGCCAGCGGAGCCCAAGGCGCCCAGCCGAAGAACACATCGATGTCCGGCATGTTCGCCGCCAGCACGCAGGCCGCAAGCCCCTTACGCGTCCGGCGCTTGAGTCCCGTTTCAGCGAGCACCCAGCCGACCAGGCTGTGCGTCAGGTTATCCATGAGAGACAGACAGTTGCATCGCGAACTTTATTAGGTTTGCTACGCACGCTGGCAAGGCGGAAGTCGGCGGCGCAACCCCTCACCCCAAAACCCGTCACCCTGAACTTGTTTCAGGGTCCATCGGGCGGTCGGGACCGGTGGCTTGTTTAGCCGGGCGGCCCTGGCGGTTTGACAATTCACCACGCAGCGCTGGGCGGCGCAATGGACCCTGAAACAAGTTCAGGGTGACGGGGTATGAAAACATTTGTCAGCCGACAGTCCAGGTCTGTCCCTTGCCCAGCAGCTTCGAAAGGTCCGCGCTCTTCCCCGCCGTCAGGCTAGCCCGCTCGGCAACGACGGCGCTTTCGAAAGTCGGCGCGGGATCGTCGTAGATCACCCCCAGCGCCATCGGGAACTCGCCGAAGGGCATCTCCACCAGCATATGCGCCAGCCCCCGGTTGCGCACGTTGTGAACCGCAACCCCGGCCGCCCGCCAATCGCCGTCAACCACATCGACGACCTTCAGGCACAGCGTATCAAGATCGAGCGACAACCCCTTGGTTCCCTTTGCGAACAGCAGCGGCTCGCCGTCCCGGCAGACGATCTGCATGTCCGCCGCCACGGCCTTGGCTGTGAAGTCGTCGAAGCGGTCCTTGTTGTAGACGATGCAATTCTGGAATATCTCCAGAAAGGCCGCGCCCTTGTGCGCATAGGCCGCCTTGAGCACTTCGGGCAGGTCCTTGGACACATCGTAGCCACGGGCCACAAACCGCGCGCCTGCTCCCAGCGCAAAGGCGCAGGAGCTGGCCGGCCGATCCACCGAACCGATCGGCGAAGTCGGCGACGGCGTTCCCACCCGGCTGGTGGGCGAATATTGCCCCTTGGTCAGCCCGTAGATCTCGTTGTTGAACAGCAGGATCTGGCAGTCGAGGTTCCGACGCAGGACGTGCATCGTGTGGTTGCCGCCGATCGACATGCCATCCCCGTCGCCAGTCACGATCCAAACGTCGAGTTCCGGATTGGCCAGCTTGATCCCGGTCGCGAACGCCGGAGCGCGGCCGTGGATGGTGTGGAAACCGTAACTTTCGACGTAGTACGGGAAACGGCTGGAGCAGCCGATGCCCGATACGAACACCGTGTTCTTCGGGTCCGCACCAACCATCGGCAAGGTGCGCTGCACCGCCTTCAGGATCGCATAGTCACCGCAGCCGGGGCACCAGCGCACTTCCTGATCGGTTTCCCAGTCCTTCAGCGTGGTCTGGATCGGGGTCATGTCGTTCATGATGAAGTCTATCCTAACCGTTCAGGCCTAACCAATTAAGGCTGTTCGATTTCCGGTGCCGGAAGCTGCGTTTCGTTGACCGCAACCTCGCCTCCTTCATTGCCGTCAATGGCATCGAAGAACTTGGCGATCGCCGCCTCGATCTCGGCGATGGCGAAGGGCTGACCGCTGGTCTTGGAGAGCGGCACCGCGTCGATCAGGAAGCGGTCGCGCAGGACCGTCTTGAACTGCCCGGTGTTCATCTCCGGCACCACGACATGCTCGAACCCGGCCAGCAGCTCTCCAAGGTTCTGCGGCAGCGGCCAGACATGACGGACGTGAATGTGGCTGACGTCGAGCCCCCGCCGCCGCGCCCGGCGTACCGCCTGATGGATCGGCCCAAACGTCGAGCCCCAGCCGACCACCGCCAGCCTGCCCGATGCCCCGCCGAGCGCCACCTCTTGCGGCGGCACCGCGCCCGCGACGGCATCCACCTTGGCCTTGCGCGCGTCGGTCTGGGCCTGATGAACGTCGGGGGCATAGTCGATATTGCCGGTGTCCACGGCCTTCTCGATCCCGCCGATGCGGTGCATGAGCCCCGGCGTCCCCGGCCGGATCCACGGCCGCACCCCGCGCCCGTCACGGCGGAACGGCAAGGGCTTGCCCTCGGGGTTGTTGGTCTCCGTCAGGAACGCCACCGGGAACGGCGTGAAGCCGCCGGGGTCGGGCACCTTCCACGGCTCGGAGGCATTGGCGATGTAGCCGTCGGTCAGCAGGATCACCGGCGTCATGAACTGCGTGGCGATGCGGCACGCCTCGATAGCGCATTCGAAGGCATCGGCAGGCGAGCGCGCAGCGATCACCGGCAGCGGCGCATCGCCGTTGCGCCCATAGACCGCCTGATAGAGATCGGACTGCTCGGTCTTGGTCGGCAGGCCGGTGGACGGGCCTCCTCGCTGTGAATTGACGATGACGAGCGGCAGTTCGGTCATGATCGCCAGCCCCATCGCCTCGCCCTTCAGCGCAATGCCCGGCCCGGACGAGGAGGTGACACCGAGATGCCCGGCATAGGACGCCCCGATCGCCGCGCAGATCGCCGCGATCTCGTCCTCGGCCTGGAAGGTGGTGACGCCGAACTCCTTCATCTTCACCAGATGATGCAACACCGCCGAGGCGGGCGTGATCGGGTAGCCGCCGAAGAACATCTCCAGCCCGGCCAGTTGCGCGCCCGCCACCAGCCCGAGCGAGATCGCCTCCGCCCCGGTAACTGTGCGGTAGAGCCCCGGCTCGGTCGGCACCGCATCGATGTGCAGCTTGCGCAGCGGGCCGGACAGTTCCGCCGTCTCGCCATAGGCATGCCCGGCGTTGAGCGCGGCGATGTTCGCCTCGGCCAGCACCGGGGCGTTCGCGAACTTGGCATGGAGCCAGTCGACCAGCGGCTGGCGGTCGCGGTCGAACATCCACAGCGCCAGCCCCAGCGTCCACATGTTCTTGCAGCGCAGCGCCTCCTTGTTGCCAAGGCCGAAGGGCTTCACCGCCTCCAGCGTCAGCGCCGAGATGTCGAAGGCCAGCACCTCCCACTGCGCAAGGCTGCCATCTTCCAGCGGGTTCTCGGCATACTTCGCCTTTTCGAGATTGCGCTTGCTGAACTCACCGGTGTCGGCGATCACCAGCCCGCCGGGCTTGAGCGCGCCGACGTTCACCTTCAACGCCGCCGGGTTCATCGCCACCAGTACGTCCGGCGCATCGCCCGCCGTGGTGATCTCCTGCGAGCCGAAGTTAATCTGGAACGCGGAGACCCCGAACAGCGTCCCCTGCGGCGCGCGGATCTCGGCGGGAAAGTCCGGGAAGGTAGCAAGGTCGTTGCCTGCGAGGGCCGTGGAAAGCGTGAACTGGCCGCCGGTCAGTTGCATCCCGTCACCCGAGTCGCCCGCAAAACGGACCACTACGGCCTCGACCGGAGGCTCCTCTGCAAAAGACGCGTCGGCATCGTGCTCTGAGGCCAGTGTCGCCATGGTCTATCCTCTGCTGCCGGTCCGCGCCGGTTTCTGCGTCGAGGCTGCGGACTCAGGTTCCCAATGACAAATTAGTTTTCTCTTGGGCGAACAAACTTCGCGTTTGCCGCCATGGGTAAGAGTGTGGACCTCAATGCGGGCTAGTCAAGGGCGAGCGCTTCGGCCATCCTGTGGGTCATGGGCCGGGCGCAAGTGCATTTCCTGTCGAATCGCGTAGAGAGCCCCTCTCCTTCAATTCGGATTTGCGTATCTCGATGAACGATTTCTCGTCCCTGCCCTACCGCCCCTGCGTGGGTGTCATGCTCGTCAATGCCGACGGCAAGGTGTTCGTCGGCAAGCGGATCGACACGCGCGAGGGCGACTGGTGGCAAATGCCACAGGGCGGGGTCGATGACGGTGAAGACCTCAAGGAAGCTGCTTTTCGCGAACTGCACGAGGAAACCGGCGTCACGAAGAAGCACGTCAAGCTGCTGTCCCAGACCCGCGAAGAACTGCTCTACGACCTGCCGCCGGAACTGCTCGGCAAGCTGTGGAAGGGCAAGTATCGCGGCCAGCGCCAGCATTGGTTCCTCGCGCGTTTCGAGGGCAACGACAGCGACATCGACCTCAACGCGCACAAGCCGGCCGAGTTCTGCGACTGGAAGTGGGTCGAGGCGGCGTTGCTGCCGGACCTCATCGTGCCGTTCAAGAAGCGCGTCTATCGTGCTGTTCTGGAAGAGTTCAAGACGCTGATCTGAGCTTGCCGTCGTCCCGGACTTGATCCGGGACCGGTGGCCGTGAATGGCCGATCTTGCTGCGCGCGCGGCACGCTCACACCTAAAGACAGCCACCGGTCCCGGATCAAGTCCGGGACGACGGCGATGGCAAACCCGCTCAGGCTGAGCCTGTCGAAGCCCTTCTCAGTTTTCCGAAACCGCCGTCTTGGGCGTGACCGCATCGGCGGTGACCATGCGCGGCGTCGGCCCCTTGGCGATCGCGCCTGCCAGCGATTGCGCTTCCGCGCAGTCCTTGCCGCACAGGGTCTGGAGCCGCGCGAGATTGCGGTTGGCCTTCTCGGTCGCGCCCTTTTCGGCCAGCGCCATGCCTTCGCCCGCGAGCGCGGTTACGTTGCGCGGATCGCTGGTCAGCGCAACGCGATAGTAATGCAGCGCCTTGCCCTGCATGCCCTGACGGCGCGTGGCATCGGCCAGCGAGAGCAGCACGGTGACGCTGCCCGGCTCGACCGTCAGCGCCGATTCATAGGCGTCGATCGCCCCGTTGATGTTGCCCGCCGCAGCGGCAGCGCGGCCCTCGCTCAGCAGCATGCTGGCGCGCGGATCGAGTTGCTCGGGCGGTTGCGACAGAAGGACGCTGGAGGACGTGGCAGCAAGCAGGGAAAGAGCGACAGCAACAGGCGTATAACGCATCAGCAGGTCCTTGGCCGAGGTCTTCGTCCTCATCATGACCGCGACGCTATCACAGCCTGACGAAGCGCGCGACGAAAAACCCGTCGGTTCCGTCGTGCGAGGGGGAGAGGCGCAATCCGGCGCCGCGCGGGGTTCCGGCAGGCAAAACAGGCAGTTCGGCGCGCCAGTCGGGATGGCGGGTGAGGAAACCCTCGGCCTGATCCGCGCCCTCGGCGTCGAGCAGCGAGCAGGTCACGAAGACCAGCCTGCCGCCCGGCTTCACCAGCGTCGCCGCGACGTCGAGCAGGCGCGACTGGATCGCGGCGTAGCGTTCCAGCTGCTTGTCGGTCAGGCGCCAGCGCGCTTCCGGGTTGCGACGCCAGGTGCCGGTGCCCGAGCACGGCGCATCGACCAGCACCGCATCGGCTGCACCGACGAAAGGCTGCAGCGCCTGCATCTCGCGGTTGGCGTCGAGGAGCACGGTCTCGATGCCGATCGCCCCGGCCCGCTCGGCGCGGGGCGGCAAGCGTTGCAAGCGCGCGCGGTCGGCATCGCAGGCGACCAGCCGCCCGGCGTTCTCCATCGCGGCAGGGCGAGACGGTGATTGATCTGTGC
>JASGGD010000160.1:0-11771 GCA_047605225.1 Novosphingobium sp. | reverse complement strand
CACCTCGGCGGGGAGCGGGTCGGTGCGGTCGCCGGGGGCCGGCAGCTTGGCCAGCAGCGCCACGGGCAGCTTGCCCTGGCTCTGCGTCACCGAGGGTTCCGCGCCGATCGAGGCCGCATGGTTGAGGGTGATGCCGGTCGCCGCGAACAGCAGCATGCCGACCAGCGAAATCGCCGCGCTCACCCAGTGCCAGGTGTGCAACTGCTTGAGCCAGAAGGCGCGGGCCTTCTTGTTCTTCTTCTTTTTCGCCGGAGGCTTTGGCTTTGCGGACGGAGGGACGCGGCTCGGAGCGGCTGACGCGGCCTCACGCGCGGTATCGGCGTGGCGGTCTGGGGCGTCGGCAACTTCCAAGGTGTCGCATCCTTTGAATACATGATCGTGGGGCGAGCCCAGACAGGGACGTGCCGCCACACGTCGTTGCGATGCCGGGTGCCCTCTGGACGACGAGCTGCTTAGTGTATATGAAAATCACTCGCAATAGTGGTTGGCAGGAGATTACAATTGGCGACAGTTGCCGCGATGGCGCCGGACGAACTCGCGTTCGCACCGGCTTCGGCCGTTGTGCACGAGCCGCTTGTTCTCCCGCATCCGAACGTCGATTCGGCTTCGGGACATGCTCCGGCCCGTTCGGTCTATAGTCCCGCCAAGGCGAACCCGGTGGCGCTGCTGGCATCTGCCGGGATGATCCTGGGCATGGCGGCCTGCCTTGCCACGCTCAATATCGTCGCGGCGCACAAGGAGCGGGCGCACCTCTCCACGGTGGACGTGAAGCTGGACGTGACGCCGCCTCCGCCGCCACCCGAGCCGACGAAGCTGGAGACGCCGCAGGCCGCGGTCACCCAGACGGTCGTGCCCAAGCCGATGATCGAGCTGCCCAGCCCCGGTCCGCAGCAGGTCATGGTGGATGCGCCGCCGCCGCCCGCGCCGCCGGTCAAGGTCAGCGAAGGCGTCAAGGTCAGCGCGCCGCCCGCCGTGGCGCCGCCTGCCGCGACGACGCTGGAAGGCGGCGATCTGTCAAGCAAGGTGCTGTTCGCCAAGCCGCCGACCTACCCGGTCGATGCGCGCCGCGCGCATGAGCAGGGCACCGTGAAGCTGCTGCTGCTGGTCGGCAGCGACGGCACCGTCAAGGACATCCAGGTGGCATCGAGCAGCGGCAGTTCGCGCCTTGACGGTGCGGCGCTGCGGGCGGTCAGGCACTGGCGCTGGTCGCCGCTGATGAGCAACGGCGTGGCGACCGCCGTGCGCGGCTACGTGACGATCCCGTTCGTGCTCAGGACGGCCTAGCCTGATCGTCATTGCGAGCGAAGCGAAGCAATCCAGGGCGGTTTATGCTGCCCTGGATTGCTTCGCTTCGCTCGCAATGACGGGTTGGTTCAGTCGCGCCCCTGCAGCGCGGCGTGGAGGGTGGTCATCGCCTGCTCCAGCTGGCTCGCGCTATAGGGCTTGTCGAGCCGCACCGTGGGGCGATGATCGAGGTCGGGCTCGAAGCCGCCGCTGGCGATCGCCACGGGCACATCGCGCGTGGCCAGTTCGGCGATGATCGGATCGGCCTTCTCGCCCGCAAGGTTGAGGTCGATCACGGCGACGTCGTATTCGCCCGCGCAGGCAGTCTCGAGCGCGGTGGAGAGCGTCGCGAAAGGTCCGACGACCTCGCAGCCGAGGTCGGTCAGCATCTCTTCGAGCAGCATCGACACGAGGAACTCGTCTTCGGCCACCAATACCCGCAATCCGTCGAATCGAGGCGTCTCGTCAGGCATCGTGCCATCCTGGAAATTGCGTTCGCGACAACGCCTTGCGCGTTACAGCTATTGGCAGTCGTTTGCGGCGTGATCAAGCCAGCATTCAGCCCTCGATGATCTCGCGGATGCGCCCGGCGAGCATGTCCATGGCGAAGGGTTTGGTGATCATTTCCATGCCCGGTTCGAGGAAGCCGGAAGCGAGCGCGGCGTTTTCCGCATAGCCGGTCATGAACAGCACTTTCAGGCCCGGACGGCAGGCGCGGCCGCCGTCGGCGACTTGTCGGCCGTTGAGCCCCGGCAGGCCGATGTCGGTGACGAGCAGGTCGATCCGCTCGTCCGACTGCAGGATGGCGAGGCCCGAGGGGCCGTCCGAAGCCTCGATCGCCCGATAGCCGAGGCCGTCGAGCACTTCGAGGATGAGCGCGCGCACGACCGGTTCGTCCTCGACTACCAGCACCACTTCGCCGTCGCGCGCGGTGGGCAGCAGCAGCGGTTCGCGGGTGTCCTCGGGCGCGGTGTCGGTGCCGAAGTGACGGGGGAGGAAGAGCTTGATCGTGGTGCCGACGCCTTCCTCGGAATAGATCCGCGCATAGCCCTCGGACTGGCGGGCGAAGCCATAGATCATCGAGAGACCCAGGCCGGTGCCCTGACCCATCGGCTTGGTTGTGAAGAACGGTTCGAACGCGCGCGCGGCGGTGTCGCGGCTCATGCCCACGCCGGTGTCGCTGATCGCGATGCACACGTATTCGCCCGGCTTCACGTCGCGTTCGCGCGCGGCGTAGCGGTCGTCGAGGTGGGCGTTGCAGGTCTCTATCGTCAGCTTGCCGCCCTGCGGCATGGCGTCGCGGGCGTTGATGACGAGGTTGAGGATCGCGCTTTCCAGTTGGTTGGGATCGCAGCGCGTCAGCCACAGCCCGCCCGCCAGCACGAAGCCCAGCTCGATATGCTCGCCCAGCGTGCGGCGCAGCATGTCCTCCATCGAGGCGATCAGCGGATTGCTGCGTACCGGGCGCGGGTCGAGCGGCTGGCGGCGTGAGAAAGCCAGCAGGCGATGGGTCAGCGCCGCCGCCCGCTCGGCCGAGGTCCGCGCGCCGCCCAGCCAGCGTTCGAGGTCCTGCGTGCGGCCCTGCGCGAGCCGGGCGTGCATCATGTCGAGGCTGCCGGTGATGCCTTGCAGCAGGTTGTTGAAGTCGTGCGCGATGCCGCCGGTCAGCTGGCCGACGGCCTCCATCTTCTGGCTCTGGCGCAGCGCTTCCTCGATGGCACGCTGCTCGGTGATGTCGCGCCCGATCGCGTGGATGCGGCGGTCGTCGGGAACAGCGGTCCAGGCGATCAGGCGGAAGTCGCCGTCCCTGGTGCGATAGCGGTTCTCGAACGCGATCGTGCGCCGCCCGCTAGCAAGCTTGGCGACTTCGGCAGCGGTGGCCTCCAGATCGTCGGGGTGGACGAAGGAGGCGATGCGCTGTCCGAGCATCTCCCCTTCATGCCAGCCCAGCAGCCGCTCGCCCGAGGGGTTCACTGCGGTGATCACGCCCTCGAAGTCGCAGACCAGCATCAGGTCGCGGCTGATCGTCCAGAGGCGGTCGCGATCCTGCGCGAAGGCGGCCTCGGCCTGCTTCTGCGCCTCGATCTCGGTGTGGGTGCCGACCCAGGCGGAGATGGCGCCGTGCGCGTCCTTGAGCGGCATGGCGCGCGAGAGGTGCCAGCGATAGAGCCCCTCGCAGTCGCGCAGGCGCAGTTCGGTGTCGTAGACCTCACCCGTCGCGACGGCCTGCGCCCAGCGCTCGACGGCGATTTCGCGGTCTTCCGGATGGACAAGGCGGGTCCAGCCGTCGCCGTCGAGGCTGCCTTGCGGCTCGCCGGAATAGGCGTAAGTGCGCTCGTTGAACCAGTCCATCGCGCCGTCGGCTCGCGCGGTCCAGACTTGCGTGGGCATGTTCTGGGCGAGGGCGCTGAACTGCGCCTCGCTCTTTTCGAGAGCCAGCTGGGTGCGTGTGCGGTCGGTCACGTCGCTGACCGCGCCGATCATGCGGATCGGCCGACCGTCGGCGTCGAATTCGAACTCGGACTTGCGCGCGATCACGCGCTCCTCGCCGGTGTCCGGGCGGCGGATACGATACTCGACGTCGAGCGGCGCCTCGGCCGAATGCCGCCGGGCGTTGTTTGACGAGAGGTAGCGGTCCTCTGGGATGATGATCTGCTCGAAGATCTCGGGATTCATCAGGCCACCCTGCGGCATGCCGAAGATGCGGCAGAACTCGTCGGTGCCGGTGATCGTGTTGGCGAGAATGTCCACCGCGAAGAGGCCGACCCCGCCTGCGACCTGTGCGCGGCTCAGCTGCTCGGCGCTCAGGCGCAGGGCCTCCTGCGCGTCATGCTCGAAGGTCCGGTCACGCATCAGCTTGACGAACCCGGTCGGCTGCCCCTCGCCGTCGCGCAGGGGGGTCATCTCGCTGAGGCCCCAGAAGCGCTCGCCGGTCTTGCGCAAGTGCCAGCGGGCGTCGAGGGCGCGGCCGCTGTCGAGCGCTTCACGGCGCTTGGCGGCGGGGCGGCCGGTGGCGCGGTCCTCGGGCGTGAAGAACACGTCGATCGGGCGGCCGAGCATTTCCGGCTCGCTCCAGCCGAGCATCGCGGCGGCTCCCGCGTTCCACAAGGTGATCCGCCCGTCGAGATCGGTGGCGACGATCCCGTAGTCGATCGCGCCGTCGAGGATCTGGCGGTTGTAGGCCTCGTGCTCGCGCAGCAGCCCTTCGGCGCTTACGCGCTGGACGTGCGCCCAGGACCGCTCGGTCACCTCGCTGATGATGCCGAGTTCGTAGAGGCTCCAGTGATGAGGCGTGCTGTCGTGGATCGCCATCAGCGCGATCAGGCGCCCTTCCTTGACCAGCGGCATGCAAATGGTCGCTGCGATGCCCATGTCCTGAAAGGTTCGCGCTTCTTCCGGCGCGATCTCGACCGCGTTGTCGTTGATGATCAGCGGACGCCCGGCGCGCAGTTCCGTGACTGCGAGTTCCCCGAAGTCGGACAGGCGATAGTGCCCGATGATCGAGGGGGAGCCGTCGGCGTGCCAGTTGCCCCGGATCGTGAAGCCGTCCTCGTCGCCGTCCATGTCGGCGTAGGCGCAGTTGGAGGCTCCAAGGTGTTGTGCAGTCATCCGCGTGGTAATCGCAAGGATTTCCTCGGCCCCGCGACAATCGGTGATCGCCTGGGCGATGTCGTCGAGGAAACGCAGCTTGGTTTCGCTTTCCTCCAGCGCTGCGCGGGCATGGTGCGCCTCGGTAATGTCGAAGACGACGGCCATGACGCCTGCGGGTTTGCCGTCGTCACCGGGGACGGGCGAATAGTCGAGGTTCAGCCAGATCTGCTCGGGCCGCCCGTGACGATGCAGCGTGAGCATGTGGTCGCGATAGCTCAGCGTCCCCCCGGCGAGCCCGACCTTCATGACGTTGGCGTTGAACTCGGCCACTTCCTCCCAGCCGTCGAGCACGTTGGAGCCGAGCAGGCGGCTGTCGCGGCCGCCGGCGAATTCGGCATAGGCGTCGTTGTAGAGCATGACGCCCATCGGCCCCCATAGCAGCACCAGGGGCACTCGGGATGGCAGCATCATCGCGACGGTATGGCGCAGGCTGACCGGCCAGCTTTCGATGGGGCCGATCGGGGTGGAGGCCCAGTCGTGCGTGGCGATGCGGCGCGCAAGGTCTCCTTCGAGTCCCATGAACCCGTCGCCGTTCGCTGGCTTGCGCGTCATGCCCGTAACCGATCCCTTCGCGCCGGGCCGAATTTTCCCGTCGATCTACCCCGTCTGTGCACGCGACAACACATCGCGCGGCGAACGGTTCCCCGTCAATGTGAGATGAGGCGTTATCCGGCGGCGGCGAACGGGTAGGGCAGGATCTCGGCCTGTGATGCCGTCGCAGATGTGCGCGGAGCGAGCGAGGCGCGATTGCGGCCCTTGCTCTTCGCTTCGTAGAGGCCGCGGTCGGCCTGCAGCATGGCTGGCGACAGGTCCTGCACACCGATGGCGACGGACGTGCAGCCTATGCTGAGCGTACCGCAGCTGTCCGCACCCTGCCGCAGCGCAAAGCCGGTGCAGAGGTCTTCAGCCAGCCGCAGGCCGCGCGCTTCGTCGATGCAGGGCATGAGCACCACGAACTCGTCTCCGCCCAGGCGCGCACTGATGGCGGAACCCGGCAGTCGCAAGGTCAGGAAAGCGGCAAGGTCGACGAGCAGGCGGTCGCCGTCCTGATGGCCGAAGCAGTCGTTGATCGTCTTGAAGTTGTCGATGTCGATGAGGAGCAGCGAGCCGCCCAGTTGTTGCACGTCACGCGTGCGCGTCTCGAAGCCGCGCCGGTTGAGCAGGCCGGTGAGCGGGTCGCTTTCGGCGAGGCGGGTGGCGCGCTCCTCGCGGCGGCGGCGCAGGGCACCAGCCACCGACATGGCGAGGGCGACTTCGACCATGATGCCCTCGAACAGCGAGATCGGGATCAGCATGCCCGAGTAGGAGGACAAGTCGACGAAGGCTCCCGGCACGAAGGCGCAGGCGGCCTTGACGGCGTAGAACGAGCCGTGGACCACGAAAGTCGCGACGAGCGTGCGGGTTTCCGAACCGGTGGTGCGGCGCGCTGCCAGCAGCACGGCTGCGGCCTTCAGGCAGAACACCGCCACGAACCCGGCGTTGAACAGCGACATGACCTGATCGCGGTCGCCGAGGCCCGGAACCGCCATGAGCGCCGAGCAGATCAGCGGTGCAGCGAACCACGCCCGGCTCAGTTTGTATTCGGCGAAAGACGCGGCGCCGAGCAGGAACATGAAGTGGGCCAGCGGAACCATCGAGTTCGACAGCCAGACGCCGAGCAGGAAATCCCCGCTCAGGCGCAGGGGCGCAAGAGTGCAGCCCACGACGATGCAGAGGAACCCGAGCGCGAAGCTCAGGAGGAACCGCTCGCGCAGGGACCGCCATTCGATAAGAAGAAACGTCGCAGCCACGAACGCGATCGCGTTCGAAAGCAGCAGCATCGTTTGCGCGTCGACCGACATGAAAAACCCGGAACCCCCTTGCCCGAGGAGGTTATGCCAATCTCCTAAACAAATGGTGCACGGTCCATAAACCATTTGCGCGGTTGCTGCCGATCCCTTCTGTCTCGGCGCGGCGCTGCCATGGATTTGCAACCATGGCGCGCCAATGCCATTCTGTGACCTGACACCCGGCCGAACGCACGAGCGAAGGCCATCTGCAACTTTCGCATCACCGCCAAACCCGGGGGGCATATCGCATTGCGCGGCTGGATTCTCTTTCAGCATCAACTCGACCCGTCGATTCCCGAGGTGCCCGAGGTCTTCCGCTTTCAGGAGGCTGCGGGCGCGCTGGGGATCGAGTTGCACGTCCTGCAGCCGCACAGCTTCGAGCTGGTGGTCGGCACCGTCGGCGACTGGGTGATCAAGTACCAGGGGCGCGAGATCGAGAAGCCGGACTTCGTCATCTGCCGCACCGGCGCGGAGACGGACTACTTCACGCTCGCCCTGCTGCGCCACTTCGAGCGGCGCGGGGTGCGGCTGATCAACGGCCCCGCTACGATCGAGACGGTATCCGACAAGCTGCACACGCTGCAGACGCTCAACCGCGAGGGGCTTCCGATCCCGCGCACGATGCTGGGCACGTTCCCTATCGACGTCGATCTGGTCGAGCGCGAACTGGGCTTTCCGGTCATCGTCAAGACGCTCAAGGGTACGCGCGGTGCGGGCGTCCTCAAGTGCGAGGACCGCAGCCAGTTCGAGGATCTTGCGGGCCTGCTCGAAAGCGCCGAGGCCAAGGCGGACTTCATCCTGCAGCACTACGTGCGCGCCAGCCACGGGCGCGACGTGCGCGTGCTGGTAGTCGGCGGGCGGGTGATCGCGGCGATGGAGCGGCGTTCGCTGACCGGCGGGTTCAAGTCCAACGTCTCTCTCGGCGGAGTGGGCGTCGCCTACAATCCGCCGCAGGAGATGGCGGAACTGGCGGTGCAGGCGGCCGACGTGCTCGAACTCGACATCACCGGCATCGACATCCTGTTCGACGAGGACGGCTACCGCATCTGCGAGGCCAATTCCGCGCCGGGCTTCCAAGGGCTTGAGCGCGCGACCGGGCTCGATGTGCCCACCGCAATCCTCGAATGGGTGATCTCCACGCAGGCCGCTGTGCAGGAGAGCAAGCCCGCTCCGGCCGAGAGCACCGCGCTGGCCGACATGGTCTTTGGCGGCCGCACCGGCCTGCGCGCGCTCAGCGACCGTAATGCCGAATTCCGGCCCTTCGCCAACGCGGTGGGCCTGCGCATGGTGGCGGCGGGGGTCGGCTGTCTGGTGCAGGGCTCGTTCCCGCAGCCGCTGGTCGATCGCCGCAGTCCGACCGGGATCGGCCTTCGCAGCCTGTTCGAAGGGCGTGCCAAGGTGGACCTCACCGGCCTCAACGACCGGGCACACGAACGCACGCTGATGGTGGTGCTGGCCGTCGCGATCTGGGCGGCGGTCATGCCCTGGCTCGCTGGGGCCGAGGCTGTGGTGAGCGGGGTGCTCTCCGTCCTCGCGCTGATCTTCCCGGCGCTGTTCCTGCTGACCTCGCCGGCCGGACGGTTCGGAGCCGGCTCTGCCCGCCGCCGCAGGAGCAACGGATGATCGACTTTTCCGCGATTCCCTGGGCGGCGCTGGCGCCGTTCATCGTCGCCGGGTTCCTCGCGCAGTTGGTGGACAGCGCGGTCGGCATGGGTTTCGGGGTGATCGGCAACTCGCTGCTGATCCTGCTCGGCCTGCCGCCCGCCGCCGCGTCCTCGGTGACGCATGCGGTCGAGAGCTTCACCAGCGGCGTCTCCGGGGCGGCGCACGCCTTGCAGCGTAACGTCGATTGGATGCTGTTCGCGCGCCTCGTCATTCCGGGCATCGCCGGGGGGCTGCTGGGGGTCTGGGCGCTCTCGCACCTCAGCCTCTCGATCCTGCGGCCGGTCCTGCTCGTCTATCTGGCGGCGGTGGGCATCTACTTGATCTGGCGCGGCGCGCGGCGGGCGCAGGCCTATCGCCGGATGCGCGGCGTGGGACCGCTCGGTTTCGTGGCGGGCTTCCTCGATTCGTTCGGAGGCGCGTGGGGGCCGGTGACGACGGGCAGCCTGATCGCGCAGGGGATGACGCCGAGGATGGCGGTCGGCACCGTCAACGCGGCCGAATTCTTCGTGACGGTGACGGTGCTTTCCGCCTTCATCGGCACGCTGGGCCTGCAGTCGTTCTCGATCGCGGCTTCCGGCCTGCTGATCGGGGGCGTCGTCGCCGCGCCGATCGGGGCTCTGGTGACGCGGCGCGCGTCCTCGCGCGATCTGACGCAGTGGATCGGCGGGGTGATGATCGCGCTCAGCCTCTGGGGGCTGATCTCGCTCGTCTTCGCGCCGATCCCGCTGTTCTCGCGGATGTGAGGCTCAGGCGCGCTTCAGTCGCCCGCCGCTGAGTACCCCCGCCAGACCCGGCGCCACCATGAGCAAGCCCTTGGCGATGGCCACCACCGCGCCGAGGATCAGGAAGGGCTGGCCGATCAGATAGACCGGGTAGAGCGGCGAGCCCAGCTTTCCGGTCAGCTTGCCGACCATCGGCCCGAACAGCCAGATCAGGATGAGGTGCGCGCAGAAATAGAAGAACATGTACGGCTCGATCCGGCGCAGCAGCGGCGCGGCTCGGGTGGCGACGAGGCGCCAGGCCAGCCACCACACCGCCAAGGATGCGGCGACCCGCGCGGCGAGGTCCACCGCTGCCGTCGAGGCATCGTCGAACGGCCGCGCATCGCCGATCGAGACGTAGAGATGCAGCGGCATCAGCACCACGAAGGGCACCAGCGCGACCACGGCAGGCCATGCCGCGACCCGCTCGGCAAGATTGGCGCGGCGGGCGATGATGCCGATGGTGAAGAACATCAGGATCGAGGCGCGCAGGATCACCGGAGGGCCGATCCCCAGCACGTGGCATGTCCCCGCCGCCAGCGCCAGCAGCGCCAGCGCCTTCGAAGGCTGGCGCACCAGCAGCGGGGCGAGGACCATGCACAGGAACAGGTCGCGCAGGAACGGCATCTGGACGTTGATGTCGGGCGGGCGGGTAACGATGAACAGTTCCTCGACCAGCCAACGCGCCGATTGCGGCATGGGCGCCGCGAGCCCGAACTGCCAGGCTGCTCCCGATACCAGCAGCACCGCCAGAGCGTTCCACAGCACCATCGGCAGCAGGATCGTGCGCGCCTTGCGGGCGACGTGCGGCCCCAACTGCCGCGTGCGCGAGGAGCCCGCGACCAGCCAGCCGGAGATCAGCCCCAGCAGCGGCACCGCGCTGCGGCCGAACCCTTCCATCAGGATCCAGCGCAAGGTCTCCTGCGGGCTGCCGCGCGCCAGATCGAGTTCGTAGCCGGACAATCCCGTCCAGGCGTGGACGTAGACGATGCCTGCGATACAGATGACGCGCGCGATGCGGATCGCATCGGAGCGCCGTGCCTGCATTCCGCTTACCGGTTCCGCCAAACCGATTTCCCGCCCATCAGTGTCAATCCTCTATGTGTCTTATAGTAGGCATAAAGCCCGGCACGCGCAGTGGTTGCCTTGTGCGCGCGATGCCAAGCCTATGCGTCACGCCGGGCGGGCGGCGGGACGAGCGGAGAGGAGCGGGAAAAGTCTTTCAGAACAGCGCTTCGTCGAGCGCTATGACCGTGGCGGGACCGGCGGCGATGCGCGCCGCGTGCAGACCGGCGCGCGGCAGCACGTAGCTCGCGTAGTAGGCAGCGATGGCGGCGTAAGTATCGCGGGTGCGCGCATCCTCCAGCGCGGGGGCGGCGGCGAGGATGCGCACCCACATCCAGCCCAGCGATACCAGCGCGAACAGGTTGAGGTACTCGGTCGCCGCCGCGCCGAGGGTGTCGGCATCGCTTGCCGCCGCCGCGATGGTGGCGCTGGCCTCCTCCAGCATGGCGAGGGCGCGGCGCATTTCGGTGGCCAGCAGATCGTCGCCCCGCAGGTCGGCTGCTATCGCGTCGAGGTAGGCGCGCAAGGGGGCGCCGCCGTTCAGCGTGACCTTGCGCGAGACGAGGTCCATCGCCTGCACGCCGTTGGTGCCCTCGTAGATCTGGGTGATGCGCGCGTCGCGGACGAACTGCTCCATCCCGGCCTCGTGGATGTAGCCGTGGCCGCCGAAGACCTGCTGCGCCAGCACCGTCGTTTCGAAGCCGAAGTCGGTGAAGGCGGCCTTCACCACCGGTGTCAGCAGGGCGACGTCGGCAGCGGCGGCATCGCGCGTCGCGGCGTCCGGATGGCGGTCGGCGATGTCCATGCGGATCGCGGTCCATGCGGCGAGGGCGCGTGCGGGCTCGACGAAAGCGCGGCAGGCGAGGAGCATCTTGCGCACGTCGGCATGGGCGATGATCGGCACGGTGCCGGGGCGCCCGTCCGAGGCGCGGCCCTGCAGGCGCTCGCGGGCATAGGCGACAGCGTTCTGCGTCGCCGCGTCGGCAAGGCCGAGGCCCTGAATGCCGACGAACAGGCGCTCGGCATTCATCATCGTGAACATCGCGTTGAGCCCGCGCCCTGCCTCGCCGACCAGCCAGCCGGTGGCGCCGTCGTAGTTCATGACGCAAGTGGGCTGGGCGTGGATGCCCATCTTGTGCTCCAGCGCGCCGACCGACATGGC
Organism: Novosphingobium sp.; assembly: GCA_047605225.1. Classification (GTDB taxonomy): domain Bacteria; phylum Pseudomonadota; class Alphaproteobacteria; order Sphingomonadales; family Sphingomonadaceae; genus Novosphingobium. The sequence continues at coordinate 354 of JASGGD010000160.1, read as the reverse complement.
GTTACGCTCGTCGAAGGCGCCGCTGGCGCCGGGCAGGAACTTGGGGACGAGCAGCAGGCTGATCCCCTTAACTCCGGCCGGAGCATCGGGCAGGCGGGCGAGGACGAGGTGGACGATGTTGTTGCCGAAATCCTGATCGCCCGAGGAAATGAAGATCTTGGTGCCCGTAACCGCATAGCTGCCGTCGCCGCGCGGCTCGGCGCGGGTGCGCAGCAAGCCGAGGTCGGTGCCCGCCGAAGCCTCGGTCAGCGCCATCGCGCCGCACCACTCGCCGGTGACGAGCTTGCCGAGGTAGGTGGCCTTGAGTTCGTCCGAGCCGTGCGCGGCACGCGCCGCGGCCGCGCCGCGCGTGAG
>JASGGD010000159.1:0-11827 GCA_047605225.1 Novosphingobium sp. | reverse complement strand
GCACGCCGTTCATCGTCGCCACCCGATCGCGGGTGAAGCACCTCAACATCGTGCCCTCGCAGATCCGCTGGGAAGGAGTAACGGTGGAATGAACACCGTCGCAAACCGCATCACTAGCCCCACGGGCCGGGCCATCCGCCTCCGCCACGGCAAGGCACTGCTGGGCCACGTCGGCAGGACGCTGGGGATCGCCTTGCCGGTCTTCTTCATCGCCACGCTTATCACCTTCCTGCTGGGCGTCGTCTCCGGGCTGGACCCGGCGGCGGGGATCGCAGGCGACGCCGCATCGCCCGAGACCGTCGCGCGCATCCGCACCGATCTCGGCCTCGATCAGCCGGTGGTGTTCCAGTATCTGCACTGGATAGGCGGCGTCCTGCGCGGCGATCTCGGCACTTCGTGGTTCAACGGTGTACCGGCTTCAGAACTGATCCTGCAGCGCCTGCCGATCAGCCTTTCGATCGCCGGCGTGGCGCTGCTGGTCGGCGTGGTATTCGGGCTGGGCCTCGGCCTCGTGGCGGGCGTGCGGCACGGCGGGAGGCTGGACCGCGCGATCACCCTGTTCGCGGCTGTCGTCTCGTCCCTGCCGCCTTTCGTGGTGGCCTTCGCGCTGATCCTGATCTTCAGCCTCTGGCTTGGCTGGCTTCCGTCTTCGGGTTACGTGCCCTTCGCGGACGATCCGATGGGCTGGCTGGCCGCCGTAAGCATCCCGGCCGTAGCCCTCAGCGTCGATGTCGTCGCGGACCTCGCCCGACAACTGCGCACCGGTCTCGTCGCCGCGCTATCGGAGAACTACGTGACGGGCGCGGTGATACGCGGCCTTTCGCGCCGCCGCATCCTGTTCGTTCACGTCCTGCGCAACGCGTCAGGCCCGGCACTGACCGTGCTGGCGCTGAAAGTGCCGATGCTGATCGGCGGCGCCGTCGTGACCGAGGCGATCTTCAACATGCCCGGAATGGGCAAGCTCGCTGCCGACTCCGCCCTGCGCGGCGACGTGCCGGTCGTACAGGGCACGCTTGTGGTGTCGATCCTGCTGATCCTGGCCTGCAACCTGTGCGTCAACGTTCTGCTGGGCGTCCTCCAGCCAGCCGCGCGGCGACGGAGCTGAAACCATGATCCGAACGCTTCTTCGCGCCCCCAGCGCCCGCGCCGCCTTCGGGATTCTCGCTGTCGTGGCCATGCTCGCCGTCTTCGGTCCTGTCCTTGCCCCCCATGATCCGCTGGCACAGGACGGCTCGGCACTGCTGCAATCGCCCAGCACACGATACTGGCTGGGCACCGATGCGCTGGGCCGCGACGTGTTCAGCCGGTTGCTCGCCGGTTCGACGGTCTCGGTGCTCGCCAGCCTGCTCTCGGTGTCGATAGGGTTGGTTCTGGGTGTGGTTCCCGGCCTGCTGTCGGTCTTTCTCGGGCGCCGGTTCGAATGGATCAACCTGCGTGTGGTCGATGCGCTGATGATGCTGCCGTTTCTGGTCTTCGCCATCGCCATGACCGCGATGCTGGGCAACGGGCTGGTTCAGGCGATGTTCGCGGTAGGCATTCTCATCACCCCCGCGTTCTTCCGGGTGACCCGCGCGGCGGCCCTGTCCATCGCCAATGCCGAGTACATCGAGGCGGCGCGCCTGATGGGCGCCTCGACCGCCACGATCCTGCGCCGCCACGTCATCGCCAAGGTGCTGCCTCCGGTGGCGGTCGCAGCGGCATCGATGACCGGTGCCTGCCTTTCGATCGTCGCTTCGCTCACCTTCCTCGGCATCGGCGTCGTGCCGCCTGACCCGACCTGGGGCGGCCTGCTCGCGACCGATCTGGCCAACCTCTACGACCGCCCGTTCGGCCCGGTCGCCCCTGCCCTGCTGATCGTCGCGACGGTCTGGGCGCTCAATGCGCTGGCCGACGCGCTCAGGGATTCCGGACGCAAGGAGACCACCGCATGACGCCCGTTCACTCCGGCCTTCATACAGACAATGTCGTCGCTCTCGACATCCGCCACCGCCGACCGGAACCGCCCGCCGAGCCCTTGCTGTCGGTGCGCAACCTGCATGTCGTGACGGCTGAGGGGCGCGAACTCGTGCGCGATGTAAGCTTCGAGCTGCCGGCGGGGGGGACGCTGGGCATCGTGGGCGAATCCGGCAGCGGCAAGTCGCTCACCTGCCGGGCGATCCTGGATGTACTACCGCCCGGTCTTGGCATCGCGTCGGGCTCGATCCGCTTCGCAGACATGGACCTTTCGCGGCTGCGTCCTGCGGCATGGAAGGGCCTTCGCGGAACGGCGCTATCGGCGGTATTCCAGGATCCGGGCTCCTATCTCAACCCCTCGATCCCCGTCGGCCGTCAGCTGGTCGAAGCCATCCGCGCCACATTGCGCCTCAGCCGGAAGGCTGCGCGTGAACGGGCGCTGGACCTGTTCCGGCAGGTCGGGTTCGAGGATGCCGCGGTCGTCTATCGCCAGTATCCCTTCGAGCTGTCCGGCGGCATGGCCCAGCGCGTGCTGATCGCGCTGTCGATCTGCGCCGGCCCCCGCCTGCTGATCGCGGACGAGGCCACTACCGCGCTCGACGTGACGGTGCAGGCCGAAGTGCTGGACCTGATCGACAGGCTGCGCCGCGAACAGGCTCTCACCCTGATCGTGGTGTCGCACGATCTCGCCGTCGTGTCGCAGATCTGCGACCATGTCATCGTCATGCGCGATGGCGCCGTCGTGGAAGCCGGGCCTACCGGAACCGTGCTCCATGACCCGAAGAGCGCCTATACCCGCAGCCTGATCGAAGACCACGCGGTCCATACGATCGAAAGCGCCGGCGCTCGCCCGGCGCTGGCGACTGCCAGACCCACACCGCTGCTCGCGGTGAAGGGCCTGCATGCGGGCTATGGCATCCGCACGGTGATCGAGGACGTCGATCTCGAACTGGCGCGCGGCGAAATTCTCGGCCTGATCGGCAAGACCGGCTCGGGAAAGACCACGCTTCTGCGCACCATCCTCAGCCTGATCCCGGTGGCGAGCGGCACCATCGAACTTGATGGCGCGCGGATCGACGAACTGAAAGCGGGGCCGCTGCGCGAACTGCGACGGTCGGGTGCATTGCAATACGTGTTCCAGGATCCACTGCGCAGCCTCGATCCCGACCTGACGATCGCAACCTCCGTCACCGAGGGCCTGTCTCTGCGCGGCGATACCGATCGGGCCGCTATCGGGCGAGCGCTGGACGAGGCGCTTCAGGCCGTCGGCCTCGACCCGGAACTGTCCTCGCGCCTACCGCGCCATCTGTCCGGCGGGCAGCGTCAACGGGCGGTGATCGCCCGCGCGCTGGCGCTATCGCCCAAGGTACTGCTGCTTGATGAGCCCGTCAGCGCGCTGGATGCGGTCAATCGCCTCCATGTCCTGAAGCTCCTGCGCAGTCTGGCGCAGGAGAAGGGTATAGCGCAGGTCTTCATCTCTCACGACCTCGGCTCCGTTGCCGGCATCGCAGACCGGGTGGCGGTCCTCTATCGCGGCCGCATCGTCGAGACCGGGCCGGCCGATCAGGTGCTTGCCAACCCCTCCCACCCCTACACGCGCCGTCTGCTGGACGCCGCGCCGCGCCTTTCTGCGCAGCGCAGCGAAGCACCCGCCGTATTCACCGCTCACTGAAAGGTTCGATCATGGCACGCGATACACTGAAACTCGGAGCCGTCCTGATCGGCGTCGGCGATGCATCCGGAAGCGAACTCTGGCGCGATCCGCAGGTGCCGCTGGACGCCAGCGTCAACATCGACTGGTACGTCAAGCAGGCCCGGGAAGCCGAGGCCGCGCATTTCGACTTCGTCTTCATCGTCGACAGCCAGTACATCACGCCCGACTTTCCCAACCATCACCTGAACCGGCTGGAGCCGCTGACGCTGCTCTCCGCCGTCGCTTATGTCACCAACCGCATCGGCCTGGTGGCGACCATCAGCACGACCTACAGCGAGCCGTTCGACATCGCCCGACGACTGGCTTCGCTCGACCTCATCAGCGGTGGCCGCGCAGGGTGGAACATCGTCACCAGCCAGGATCCCGGAACGGCCGGCAACTTCAGTCGCTCCGGCCATGGCGATTACGACACGCGATACCGCCGCGCGGACGAAGCGGTCGAGGCGGTACAGGGCCTATGGCATTCCTACGAAGAAGACGCCTTCTCCCGCGACCGGGCGCAGGCCCGGTTCCTGAATCCGGCAAAGCAGCATCGGCTCGATCATCGCGGGGAGTTCTTTTCCGTCAACGGACCGCTCAACATCCAGCGCTCGCCGCAGGGGCAGCCGCCGCTAGTTCAAGCAGGAACCTCCGATCAGGGCCGCGACCTCAGCGCAAGGCGGGCGGATATCGTCTTCAGCTTCGCCCGCAGCACCGAGGAGGCGATCGAACTGGCGCAGGACATTCGCGCCCGTGCACAAGCCATCGGGCGCGACCCGGACGAACTGCTTTTCATACCGGCATTGAGCGTCACAATCGGCGATACGGATGAAGATGCCCGGCAGATCGAGCACCGGAGAACCACCGCCGGCGATATCCGCCGTCGTCTCACCGCGCTATCTCGCCAGTTCGACGGGCATGACTTCAGTGGTTACGATCTGGACGCTCCGTTTCCTGAGATTCCCCGCAGTGACAGTGCCGGGATCAGTCGGTTCCACGATGATGTCGAAACCGCCCGGCTCGCCGGCGTCTCCCTGCGCGGTATACTCGAAGCACAGGCATCGGGCTGGCTGCGAATCGTTGGCGCGCCCCGGACAGTCGCAGACCAGATCCAGCACTGGCATGAGAGCGGCGCAGCCGACGGGTTCAATCTCTTCGTACAACACCCGGCCGACTGGGATCGGTTCCGTACTCAGGTCGTTCCCATACTGGTGGAGCGTGGCCTGTTCCGGCGTGAATACGAAGCCGAGACATTGCGTGGACATCTTCGCCTGCCCAAAATTGAAAACCGCCATGCCGCTACTCGACGAGTGGAAGCGACGCACAGGAATGGAGAATGGGTCGAAGCCTGATCGACTCGCTGAACTGCGATTACGTCGGGGTGGAGCGCGTATGACGCAAGATTTTAGGCGCTCCACACAGGCCAGAGCCACCCATACATCATCTACATACCACGACTTTCCCCTTCGAGATGCGCGCCTGCAGTCGGACGCACATCGCAGGCGACAGGTTGCTCCACATCGGCAACGAAACCGACCATGCGGCAATGCAACATAAATCGCTTTTTCAATCGGCAGTCCAACCACCGTCGACCACCATACTGGTTCCTGTCATCAACGCAGAGGCATCCGAGGCAAGGAACAGGACTGCGCCCATGAGATCCTCTACCGTGCCGAGCCGACCCAGCTTGATCTTGGCAAGGACGCTGGCCTTGAACGCCCCGTCCTCAAAAAACGGGCGGGTCAGCGGCGTCTCGATGAAAGTCGGCGCGATCGTGTTGGAACGTATCCCGTGGCCGGCAAGGTCCAGCGCCATAGCTTTGCTCATTCCTTCCATTGCCCACTTGCTGGCGCAGTAGAGCGAGCGGTTCGGCCCGCCGACGTGGCCCATCTGCGAGCCCATGTGTATCAGGCTTCCGCCCTCGCCCGTCGTGATCAGGCGCTTGGCACAGGCCTGAGCCACGAAGAAGGCACTCTTCACATTGAGGTCGAGCACCGCGTCATAGTCATCCTCGGTCACGTCCCAGAGCGGCTTGGGGCGATTGGTTCCGGCATTGTTGACGAGTATGTGGAATGCCTCGCGCTCTTCGAAGAATGCCGCCACAGCATCGAGGTGGGAGACATCGAGCGTAGCGGCAAGCGCCTTGCCTCCCTGCTCCACGATCTCGGCCGCTGCCGCCTCGATCTCGGCCCCGGTGCGAGCGACGAGGGTGACTTCCGCCCCGGCCTCCGCCAGCGCCGCAGCGGCGGCGAGGCCGATACCCCTGCCCGCCCCCGTGACGACGGCACGGCGCCCATCAAGGCGCAGGCTGGGAGTCTTGGGCAGGGTCATCGCATCGTCCTTTTATCTTGAAATCAGCGCTTTTACAGCGCGCGGGACGAACAGAGACGGCCCACGCCGACCTGTCCACTCGGTTCTTGTCCGCTCAAGCTGCCGTTTCGGGTGTCGGTTCAGCCTGCCCGGCATATGGCACGTTGCGCCCGCCAAAACGGCGTACGCGGATGTTGGCCTGCTCACCATGCCCAGCGAAGCCCTCCAGCGCGCAAAGGCGGCTGCAGTACTCGCCGATGAGTGCTGACGCCTCGTCGGTGATTACGCGCTGGTACGTGCAGGTCTTGATAAACTTGCCCACCCACAGACCGCCGGTATAGCGCGCCGCCTTCTTCGTCGGCAGCGTGTGATTGGTACCGATCACCTTGTCCCCGAAGCTGACATTGGTACGATTGCCCAGGAACAGCGCTCCGTAATTGGTCATGTTGTCGAGGAAGTAGTCCGGATCGGCGGTCATGACCTGGACGTGCTCCGATGCGATCTCGTCGGCGACGCGCACCATTTCCTCGTAGCTTTCGCAGACGATAACTTCGCCGAAAGTCTCCCACGCCTTGCGCGCGTAATCGGCAGTGGGCAGAATCTCCAGCAGCCGCTCCACCCACTGCATCGTTTCGCGTGCCAGCTTCTCGGAATTGGTGATGAGCACCGCTGGGCTGTCGGGGCCATGTTCGGCCTGGCCGAGCAGGTCGGTCGCCGCCATTTCACCATCGCACCCGATCTCGTCAGCGATCACGAGGGTCTCGGTCGGACCGGCGAAGAGATCGATGCCGACGCGGCCGTAGAGCTGGCGCTTGGCTTCGGCCACGAAGGCGTTGCCCGGGCCGACGAGGATATCGACCGGGTCGATCGTCCCGGTACCCAGCGCCATCGCGCCAACCGCCTGGATGCCGCCCAGCGCATAGATCGCATCGGCCCCCGCCATCGCCTGCGCGGCCACGATCGCGCGCGCGGGCTTGCCCTGGAACGGCGGCGCGCAAGTGATGACACGCTTCACGCCTGCAACTTTCGCGGTGATGACCGACATGTGCGCACTGGCCAGCAGCGGGTACTTGCCGCCGGGCACGTAACAGCCCGCCGAGTTCAGCGGCAGGTTCTTGTGACCGAGCACCACGCCGGGCAGGGTCTCGACCTCGACGTCCTTCATGCTATCGCGCTGGATCTGTGCGAAATTGCGGACCTGGGCCTGCGCGAACTCGATGTCCTTGCGTTCTTGCGGAGCGAGCGATTCGACACAGGCATCGATCTCTGCCTGACTCAGGCGGTAGTCTTCACGATCCCAACCATCGAACTTGTTGCTCATCTCGCGCACGGCCACGTCGCCGCGCGCCTCGATGTCGACCAGCGCCGCCTCGACAATGTCACGGACCTTGCGGTCGGCATCGGCCTTGGCCTGTGCAGTCGCACCGCGCTTGAGATAGATCGCCATTCGTTCAGCTCCCGTCCGAGGGTCTCTTCACCCCCTAACCATGGGACTCAGCAAGCCCCGGAACCGATTGCATACATAGTCATTATTTGCATTTCAATTTCCCAATGTATGATTTCAGATCATGTATATCTGAAATTAAAAGATGCATATATATGCACCATATCGATCCCTCTCCGCATCAACCTGACGATGAAGCGACGTTGACCAACGCCATGCCCCACGCCTAAGCAGGTGCCATGCCCAGCCCCAAGGAAGCCGTGACCGCCTTCGACGTCGCTCGAGAAGCGGGCGTATCGCAGTCGGCTGTCTCACGCGCTTTCACGCCGGGGGCGAGCATCGCGGCACCGACGCGCCAGCGGATCGTCGCCGCTGCCGAGAAGCTGGGCTACCGGCCCAATCCACTCGCACGCTCGCTGATGCACGGACGCTCGAACATCATCGGCATCGGTGTCGGCGACCTGGCCAACCCGTTCTTCGTCCAGACGCTGCAACTGCTGTCCGCCGCGCTTGATGGCGCCGGGCTGCAGATGATGCTGTTTCCCGCACGGCAGGCCGAAACGCCTGAGCCATCGATCCACGACGTACTCCATTATCGCCTCGATGCACTGGTGCTGCTGTCGGTGAGCCCGTCGTCGCGACTGGCCGAACAGTGCCGCCGCGCGCAGGTTCCGGTGATCCACTACAACCGGCGAACCACTGCGAGCGATGCATCCTTCGTGGTGGGAGACAACCTGCGCGGCGCTCGCACGATCGCGGCGCACTTGCTGGCGGGAGGCCACCAGCGGCTGGCCTTCATCGCCGGGACACCGGAATCCTCGACCAGCGCCGAGCGGCAGGCGGGCTTCTTCGACCTCCTCGCCGATCGCGGTGCCGATACGCCGCTGATCGAATGCGGTCATTACACTGCCGAGGAAAGCATGGCGGCCACGCGGCGGCTGCTCCATCGGGCCGACCCGCCCGACGCGATCTTCTGTGCCAACGATACGATGGCCCTTGCCGCGATCACCGTCGCACGCCACGAATTCGGGCTCGACGTGGGACGGGACATCTCCATCGCCGGCTTCGACGACGTGCCCATGGCCGCGTGGCCGGGTTTCGCGCTGACGAGTTACTCCCAGCCCGCGCCGTTCATGGTCGCCGAAACGCTGCGCCTGATCCAGGCGCTCAGGGCCGAGCCCGACAGCCACGAACAGATCATCGCGGAGGGCGCCCTCGTGGTTCGTGGCAGCACGCGGCCGGTCAAAGTCGGGTAAGCATGCAACACGCGGCGACCGGCCCGCGATTGCTCGCCGGATCGCCACGCGAAGCGGAGTTCGGAACTATTGCAGGGACAACGTCACGCGCCCGGTGTAAGTGCCGGGCCGGACCGGACGCTGCCTGCCGTTGACGGTCAGGACGACCGCCCCGGCGCTCCCTTCGATGCTTGCGCCGGGCGCAATCGTCAGACTGCTGAGATAGCTCGTCCCCGTGACCGTCCATCGCGTCGCCCCACTCAGCCGGACGACCATGGCGTTCGGCTTGCTTGCCGGAACTGCGGTGTTGGTGACGTCACCGATCTCGCGATAGGTTGCGCGGACGGGGGCCTTGCCCGAGGCAGGGGCGGTGGTCGAGGTAGAGATCCTGCCGCTCACCCGCGCATTCTCGAACGTCAGTTCCATGCCGCCCTGTGCCATTCGGCCGTTCCAGAAGTCGCCTTCGAGATCGACGTTGCTGAATGTCGCGACAACGGCAGGGTTCGGTGGCGGCCCCTTCTTGTCAGCGGCGCCTCCGTCTGCACCCATGCCCGGAGGAGGCGCTCCCATGCCCTCCGGAATCTCGCCACGCATCAGGGCCTGGAGGAAGGGATCGTCATTCTCCATGGCCTGAAGGATCACGCGATTGCCGCTGGTGATGGTCGCGCCATCAACCTTGATGGTCGTGCCGATACCCTTGACCTCGATCGCCGCGCGCCCCGCCCGTAGTTGCGTGCCCTTGTCGATGGTCAGCGTGCCGCCACCGGCACCCGAGTGCATCATCACTCCGTATGTACCGGCCTCTACCAACGTGCGGTCGGTCAGTGTCAGCGATCCCTGCGCCGCCATGATGCCGCCGATGTCGGGCGAGCGGATGATCGAATTCTCGAACACGTTGACGGAATCGCCGATGGAATAGGTGCCGTAGCCGCCTTCGGTCAGCTCGATCAGCGAGTTCTTGACGAACATGCGCACATGCTGGTTGTCGTCGGTCGACAGCGCGCCCCAGCCTTCGGAGCGTATGTGCGAATCCGTAATGTAGAGCGTACCGCGATCGACAAGATTACTGGACCGAACGTTGCCCGCCAGCCCGAGCATCCAGGGCACTTCCATCATGCGGCCGACATCGACGGTAAACTTGTAATCGGCCGGAAGGGTGCCGTTGAACGTCTCGATCTCGGCACCGTTGACGTGGACCACCGCGTCGCCGCCGACGAACAGCGCGGTGCGGATCGCACCGCGCGTGCGGATGACAGGACGATCGAGCGTAAGCTGGGCCTTGCCCGTGGCCATGATCGCCGCGCCGAACCCTGCGAAATCGTTGCCGCCATTGCCGACCATGTCGATTACCGGACGGTCGAGCATATAGTCTCCCGTGCCCGTGACCAGCACACCGTTGAACCTCTCGCCCACCGAACGGATCAGGAGGTTCTCCGCACGCCCCGCCGCCACCGTACCGCCACCGAGCGCCGCCCTGACCGATTTCGACCAGACCGGCGCACCGTTCTCGACGTAAAGGGCCGTGCGGAAGTGATGCAGGGGCAGTTCGTGATACTGCACCGGAATGTCATCGGTCACGGTCAGCGCGACGTCGCCACGATAGCGGCCGGGTGCAAGCGGGGTCTCCACGCCATCGACCGTAAGCGTGAGCAGCTTGCCGTCGGGTGCCCTCGGCAATGCGCCCGAAGCAATATCAAGCGTGCTGGATGTTTGCGTGCCCGAGATGATGCCTGAGGCATCCTGCGCCCACGCAGGCGCAGAAAGCGCGGTGCAGGCGAGCAACAGCAAGGCGGGAAATTTCATCGGATTCGCTCCTCAGTGGAAGGGATCATCGGGAGAAAGTCAGCTTGCCGCCGCTCGGCAGCACCGTGCTGCGACCGTCCGTGTCGCCGGTGACGGTGACGGTCACCCCGGCGGGCGCGTCGATGACCGAGAGCGGTGTCCCGGGCGCGAGTAAGACGGTGCTGTCGCTCCGCGCACGCCAATGTCCAGTAGCATCCGCCTTCAGCACCACGTCTCGCAAGGAGCCCTCCAGGCTCGCACCGTCGAGGACCAGCGTCGTCGCGCGATCAGGATCGCTGTCGAGGACATCGCCGGTGAGCTTCGCGCTCTTCAGCGTCAGGGTCACACCGGGAACAGGCTTGCCGCCGGTCTTTGTCGCATTGGGATCGTCGTTGCGTCGCACGTCCATGAGCACGCCCGATGCGCTTTTCAGCGCACCGCCGGTGACGGTGATGTTCGCATTGGCACTCTTGACCAGCAGGACCGGCCCCTGCGTCTCGATCGTGCTGTGAATCACGGTAAGATCGGCTGTCTCGGCCGGATCGAAGGCCATGACCGAATGAATCATCACCCCGCTGCGCCCGGCCTTCCCCCTGACAGCATTGAGATCGATCCGGGCCTTGCCCGCGATAATCCCGAGATCGCTCCCCACGTCCACACTGGTGCGATTGAGGACGACATGGGCCCCGAAATCGGCATAGGCACCATAACCCTTGCCGGTGACCAGCACGGTGCAGTCGTTCGCCTCGAGGTAGAGATCGCCGCCGGTAGCGTCGGTGGAAAGTGCGCCCCAGCCCTGCGCCTCGATCCGCGTATTGTAGAGGTATGTGCGCGAATTGCTCATCGCCAGCACCGTGCGCGCCGTGCCCTCGAGGCCGAGCGGCGCGGGCGGCTCCATCATCCCCGGCCCGATGCGCGGCACGTAGCCCGGTGGCAGCGGACCACCGTTCGCGACAAGGCGGGCATCGTGAACCGTCACTGTGGCCCCCTCTGCCGCGACGAGTGCGGGGGAAATCCGCGCAGACGTTTCGACGCTGCCGCCGCGAAGCGTGAACCTGGCCTTGTCCCGCACGAGGATGCCCGCTCCGGTGCCAAGAAAATCGTTGGTCCCGGCCCCGGAAAGCGCAAGCGTCGGATCGGTCAGCGTGAAGTCGCTGCCCGGGCCGCGCACGATCAGCGCATTGACGCCTTCTTTGCTGGAAAGGATCCGCAGGCCCTTCGCGGCGGATCCGGAAAGGGAGGCCGCCTGAACCGTGACAGTGGGCGGGACGATGCGGCCGTCGACGATCTCGACGGTCGCATCATACTTCGTCTCGGCCATCGACGGCATCGCGGGCATCCCCCCGGGCGGACCTCCCGGAGGCTGGGCAGGCTGGGCAGGCTGGGCAGGCTGGGCAGGCTGGGCAGGCT
>JASGGD010000158.1:0-11847 GCA_047605225.1 Novosphingobium sp. | reverse complement strand
CCTTCCAACCCCTCCACCACCGCCTGCGGCGGCGGTCCCCCTCCCCATCGCTGCGCGACAGGGAGGAACGTGCTTGCCTTCCCCGACCTCCCTTGGCACTCCTCAACGCGATGAGAGTTTCCCTGATCGCGCTCCTTGTCGCCCTGGCCCCCATGCCACTGGCCGCCAAGGACAAACCTGCCCCAAGCGCTGCCACCGGGACCGTCTGGGCCTTCGACCGCAGCGACATCCCGGTCGATCCCGACTTCCGCTTCGGCCGCCTCGCCAACGGCATGCGCTACATCGTCCGCCATAATGCGACACCCGCAGGAACCGCGATAGTGCGCATGGACGTCGATGCCGGATCGCTCGACGAAAGCCCGTCCGAACAGGGCTTCGCGCATTTCCTCGAACACATGGCCTTCAACGGCTCGCAGCGCGTGCCCGAGGGCCAGATGGTGCCGCTGCTGGAGCGTGAGGGGCTGGCCTTCGGCGCCGACACCAATGCCTCGACCAGCTTCGACCGCACGCTCTACAAGCTGGACCTGCCGCGCAATGACCCGGCGCTGATCGACACCGCGCTGATGCTGATGCGCGAGACCGCGAGCAACCTCACCATCTCGCAGGAGGCGGTGAACCGCGAGCGTGGCGTCGTGCTGGCGGAAATGCGCGACCGCAATTCCTGGGCCTTGCGCAACGCCATCGACACGACGCGGTTCTTCTACCCCAAGTCGCTCTACGCCCAGCGTTTCCCCATCGGCACCGTCGAAACCCTGAACGCCGCCGACGCTGCCTCCCTGCGCGCCTTCTACGAGCGCGAATATGTCCCGGCCCACGTAACCCTGGTGGTAGTCGGCGATTTCGACGTCGACGCGGTGGAAGCGGGCATCGTGCGCCACTTCAACGACTGGAGCGCAAAGCCCGCCGAGCCCCAGCCCTCCCCCGGCCCGGTCAAGGCTAACGACAAGGCCCGCACCGGCGTCTACCTCGACCCGGCCTTGTCCGAGCGCGTCACCGTCCAGCGCAACGGGGCCTATCAGGACGAGCCCGATACGATCGCCGAGCGCCGCGAGACGCTGCTGCGCTCGATCGGCTACGACATCGTCAACCGCCGCCTCCAGCGCCTCGCCCGCAGTGCCGAGCCGCCGTTCCGGGGCGCGGGCTTCGGCACCGGCGACGTGTTCAAGGCGGCACGTTCGACCCGGATCATCATCGACACCGTGGACGGCAAGTGGCGCGCCGGGCTGGAAGCCGCGGGAATCGAATACCGCCGCGCCCTCGCCTACGGCTTCTCGGCGGCAGAAGTCGCCGAGCAGGTGGCACAAGTGCGCACCGGCATCGTCAACGCCGCCGCCTCGGCCTCGACCCGCAGCAATGCGGTGCTGACGGCGCTGGCGCTCTCGCTGATCGATGACGAGATGGTGCCCTCGACGCCGCAGTCGGGGCTGGAACGCTTCGAGCGCTTCGCCCCGCTGATCACCCCCGACGCCGTGCTGGCCGCGCTCAAGCGCGAGGCGCTGGCGCTCGACGCACCGCTGATCCGCTTTCAGGGCCGCAAGACGCCCGAAGGCGGCGAACCCGCGCTGCGCGGTGCCTGGCGCGAAGTCATGCGCGCGAAGATCGACAAGGAAACCGGCGCCGCTACCGCCCAGTTCGCCTACACCGATTTCGGCGCGGCCGGGCAGGTCGTGTCGGACACCCGGCGCGAAGACCTAGGCATCCGTGAGGTGCGGTTCGCCAATGGCGTCATGCTCAACGTGCGCAGGACCGATCTGGAGAAGGACCGCGTGCGCGTGAGCCTCGCCATCGACGGCGGCGACCGGCTGAACACGCGCGAGAACCCGCACGCGACGCAGCTGGTGCCCAACCTCGACGACGGCGGCCTCGGCAAGCACAGCCGCGACGCGCTCGACACGATCCTCGCCGGGCGCAGCGTCGGCCTCGGCCTGTCGAGCGCGGCGGCGAGTTTCGATTCGCGGGTGACGACGACTCCGCGCGACCTCGAAATCCAGCTGCAGCTGCTTGCCGCGCTGGTCACCGACCCCGGTTACCGGCCGGAGGGCGAAGTGCGCTACCGGCAGGCGATCAACAACTACTTCGCGCAGCTCGATGCCACCCCTGCCTCGGCGCTGGCGGCGCATCTCGGCGGCATCCTCAGCGACGACGACCCGCGTTTCAGCCTCGGCGACGTCGAGGATTATCGCCACTTGTCCTATGCCAAGCTGAAGGCCGACGTCGGCGACCGGCTCGGCAAGGGCGCGATCGAGATCGGTCTTGTCGGCGACATCGACGAGGACGCCGCGATCGCGCTGGTCGCGCGCACGTTCGGCGCCCTCCCCGCGCGCGAGACGACCTTCCACGGCGAGACCGGCCAGCCCCCGCGCCTTTTCGCGAAGGATCGTTCGGCGCGGATCGTGCGGCATACCGGCCCGGCCGATCAGGCGCTGCTGCGGATCACCTGGCCCACGCGCGACGATGCCGATCCGGTCGAGGCGCTCGAACTCGAACTGCTGGAGCGCGTCATGCGGGTCGAACTGACCGACCAACTGCGCGAGGCTCTGGGCAAGGCCTATTCGCCCTCGGCGTCGAGCCAGCTTTCGCACGAGTGGAAGGGGTATGGCACGTTCTCGGTCAATGCCTCGGTGGACGTCGCCGAAGTACCCGCGACACGCGCGGCGATCCGGCAGGTGCTGGACGAGTTGCGCAAGGCTCCGGTCAGCGCCGACATCCTGCTGCGCGCGCGCCAGCCGATGATCGAGGGCCTCGCCAACGCGCTCAAGAGCAACGCCGGGTGGATGGCGCTGGTGGATCATGCGCAGACCCAGCCGGACCGGATCGAGCGCTTCCAGAAGGCCCGCGAGCGGCTGCTGGCGCTCACTCCCGCGGACGTGCAGGCGATGACGCAGCGCTACCTTGCGCCGGAGGCCGGGCTTGAGGTGCTGGCGCTGCCGAAGGATGTGGCGGAGCCGAAGTAACTCCCATACACCTCGTCATTGCGAGCGTAGCGAAGCAATCCAGGACGGCTCAAGACTGCCCTGGATTGCTTCGCTACGCTCGCAATGACGAACGAAGGGGCTATCGCGCGTGATTGGGCCGCGTGGGTTTCCCGGTCCGCTCCGCCCAGTCAACGATAAGGTCATCGTACAGCTTCTGATCGATCAGGTCGTACTTCTCCGGAAAATTCCGGAAAGCATCCATCGCACTGGCGACCGAACCCGTCTCCATCAGCTCACGCGCCATCTTCAGGTGGTTCATCGCCGCCGAGACCCAGCCCCACCCGGTCGAGAGCGTGAACCGCGTATCCGGCAGATCGAACCCGAGCGTGCAGACCGGGATCGGCATATGCGGGATGACTTCGGCCTGCTGCTCGGGCGGAGCGCTGGCGAAGACCACCGCATCCGCCCCCGCCTCGGCGTAGGCATGGCCCCGCCGGATCGCCTCGTCCACCGACCCCGAACCGCCGCCGCCATTGGCGCTGGTGTAGAGTTCATCGCACCGCGCGATGATCACGAGGCCCGAATCGCCCCGCGCCTTCACGCCCGCCTCGATCCGGCACTGCATTTCCTCGATCGAGCACAATCCGTTGACGTGCTTGGAATGCTTGGGGTTCACCTCGTCCTCGACGTGATACCCACCGATCCCGGCGGCTACGTACATCTTCGTGAAGCGGTATGCATCGGCCACCGTTTCGCCCAGCGTATCGGCGTCGGCGATCAGCGGAATCTTCATGGCCTGCGCGATGCGGCCCGCCTGCTCGATCTGCTCGATCTGGGTGAAGATGCCGTTGTCGGGCACCGCATAGTGAAACGCCGAGCAGGCATGGCCGCCAAGGTATGCCGCCTTGAACCCGACCTGCTGTACGATCCGCCCGGTCAGCGCGCTGTAGGCTTCGGCAGCGACGAAATGCTCGCCGTTCTCGATCAGCGCGCGCAGCTTCTCACCCGGTGTCGGCATCGTCGGCTCTCCCTCTCTCGAACGGAGGGCTCGCACGAAGCTGCCGGGCGGGCAAGCGGGTCAGGCGGGTATCGGCCCCGCGTTGTTGCCGATGCGCTCCAGTGCGGGGACAAGCTGGTCGAAATGGTCGATCACCGCCGCCGCGCCGAGTTCGCCCGGCGGCAGATCGTTAAACCCGAAGCTGACCGCAACGCACGGCAGCCCCGCCGCCGCCGCCGCACGGGTGTCGTAGGTCGTGTCGCCGACGTAGGCCGCACGCCCTTCCCCGCCCCGCTCCAGCATCAGATGCAGCAGGTCGGGACGCGGCTTGGCCCGGCCGGGGCCGAGGGTGTCGCCGCCGATCACCGTGTAGAACCGCTCGGACAGGCCGAGTTCGCCGAATATCTTCGTCGCGAACCGCTCCAGCTTGTTGGTGACGACGGCGATCTTCACGCCGCGCGCCGCCAGTTCGTCCAGCATCGCCGCGCCGCCGGGGAACAGGCAGGTCTCCACCGCGATGTTGGCCTCGTAAAAGGCGAGCAGCGCATCGTGCAGTTCCTCGAAGCGGACATCGTCCACCGCGCCGCCCGTCGCCACGAGCGCATTGGCGAGCATCTTGCGCGCGCCGCCGCCCACGAACCCGCGCACTTCCTCGCGCGGGACGGCGCGGCGGCCCTCCAGCGAGAGCGCATGATTCACCGCGTGGCCAAGGTCGCCGAGGCTGTCGAGGAGGGTCCCGTCGAGGTCGAAACCGACGATCTGAAAAGGAAAGCTGGTCATTGCGCCAAGCAGTGCAGGCTCGGGATGGAAACCGCAACAATTTGCTGGCAGGAGAGCACCCATGACTTTGGCCAGTAACCCCCTCGCAATCGTCGTCCTCGCCGCCGGCAAGGGCACCCGCATGAAGAGCGACCTGCACAAGGTGCTCCATCCGATCGCCGGTCGCCCGATGCTGGAGCATCTGCTGGCCAGCGCCGCGCAGCTCGCGCCGGAGCGACAGGTCGTCGTCGCCGGGCACGGGCGCGAGCAGCTGGAAAAGGCACTGGGAAGCCGCGCGACGATCGCGGTGCAGGAACCGCAGCTCGGCACCGGCCACGCCGTTCAGCAGGCCGAGGGCGCGCTGGCGGGCTTCAACGGCGACGTGCTGATCCTCTACGGCGACGTGCCCTTCGTCCGCGAAGAGACGATGCGCGCGATGATCGCCCGCCTCCATGCCGAGGATGCCCCGGCGGTGGTCGTGCTCGGCTTCCAGCCCGAAGACCCGCTGCAGTACGGCCGCGTGCTCGCCCATGACGACGGGCGCATCGCGATGATGGTCGAATACAAGGACGCCACCGAGGAACAGCGCGCCTGCCGCTTGTGCAACTCGGGCCTGATGGCGGTGAAGTCGGCCGACCTGTTCGACCTGCTCGCCAAAGTCGGCAACGAGAACGCGCAGGGCGAATATTACCTCGTCGACATCGTCAATATCGCGACGCTCGAAGGCCGGGCCTGCGCGGTCATCGTCACCGACGACCCGGACGAAGTCGGCGGCATCAACAGCCGCGGCGAACTCGCGGAGGCGGAAGCGCGCTGGCAGAAGAAGCGCCGGGTTCAGGCCATGGCCGACGGCGTGACTCTCATCGCGCCGGAAACCGTGTTCTTCGCGTGGGACACCAAGCTCGGCCGCGACGTCACCGTCGAGCCAAACGTCGTGTTCGGGCCGGGCGTCAGCGTCGCCGACGATGTCGTGATCCACGCCTTCTCGCACCTCGAGGGCGCGACGCTGGAAAGCGGCGTCACCATCGGTCCCTACGCCCGCCTGCGGCCGGGCGCGGTGCTCAAGGCGAAGTCCAAGGTCGGCAACTTCGTGGAGATGAAGAACGCGGTGCTGGGCGAAGGCGCCAAGGCCAACCACCTTACCTACCTCGGCGATGCGGAAGTGGGCGCCGGTGCCAACATCGGCGCGGGCACCATCACCTGCAATTACGACGGCTACTTCAAGCACAAGACCGTGATCGGCGAACGGGCCTTCGTGGGCTCGAACAGCGCACTGGTGGCTCCGGTGAAGATCGGCGCCGATGCGATCGTGGCGGCGGGCAGCGCAGTCACCCGTGACGTCGCCGACGGCGAACTGCGCCTCGTGCGCGGGGAACAGCTGGTCAAGCCCGGCTGGGCCGACCGCTTTCACGATGCGATGAAGAAGAAAAAAGCCGAGTTGAAGGGCTGAGCTGACATCTCAGCCCCCGTCGTCCCAGCGAAGGCTGGGACCGCTGGCGGCGCCAAGCCCACCTCACGGTCAAGAGGGTGCTGACGCGAGGTTGCGCCTAAAGATTTGCCAGCGGTCCCAGCCTTCGCTGGGATGACGGGCTTTGTTTTTAAACGCCCATCCGCCTTACGAACCGATCAGCTTCCTGCGCTCAATATTGCTCAGCTCCACCCGCGCGATCTCGCTCTTGGGGTCGTACTGCAGCGACTGGTCGTAGAACTTCTCCGCCTCGTCGTACTGGCCCATCGCCGCCTTGGTGAAGCCCATCCCCCGCAGCGCGCGAGCCGCGACGCGAGCGTCCTTGCCGGTGGTGGACTTGTCGACCACGGCCCATGCCTTGGCGAACAGGTCGTAGCTGCCCTGCCAGTCGCGGCGCGACTTGAAGAGTTCCGCATACTCATTGGCGAAGTGGGCATTGCCCGGCGCCATCTGCGAGGCCTGCCGCAACTCGCCCTCGGCCAGATCGCCGCGCCCTAGATCGATCAGCGCAAAGCCCTTGCCGAAATGCGCTTCGCACAGCGCGGGATCGACCTCGACGGTGGCACCGGAAGCCGCCCCGCCATTGCGGCACAACCGCTGGCGCATGTCCCCCGCGAGGCGCTGGTCGGCGTCGGCAATGACCTTGTCGAACAGCTTCACCGCCTGCGCCTGCTTGCCCTGCCGGAGCATATCGTAGCCTTGCTGGACATGGGCCGCCGCATCGAAGCGCGTATCGGTGAGCCGCGCGGCAGGCTGGAACGCCGTCGCTACAAGGTGAGCCGGTTGCGCGGGCTCGGCATGAGCCGCCCCGGCAAAGGCAATCAGCGAAACCAGAACAGAAGACGCAATTCGAGCGTTCATCAGTGTTTTCCTCTCCCCAAAACACCGATACCGCGCCGGTCTGTGCCGAGCCCTTCTATCCGGGCCAAATCGTCAGATAGTGTTCGTTGAAGGACTGAGAATATCCGACCGGCGCGGTTTGACAAGTCATCTTGCCGAAATCAAATCGTCGTTCATCGCATAAGGCGCGATCACGCGGCCTTTAAACGGAGATTCACGATGTCAGGCAGCCCCTGGAGCCATACGCGCAGTTCATCGCTTTCCGACGACGTCGACTTCGAGATCAAGGGTCAGGAACTCCAGTTCGTCGAGATCGAACTCGATCCCGGCGAAAGCGCCGTGGCCGAGGCGGGCGCGATGGTCTGGAAGGACGCCTCCATCGACATGACCACCGTGTTCGGCGACGGCTCAGCCGATCAGGGCGGCGGCTTCATGGGCAAGCTTCTGGGCGCGGGCAAGCGCCTCGTAACGGGCGAGAGCCTGTTCACCACCGTCTTCACCCATCGCGGTTCGGGCAAGGCGCGCGTGTCGTTCGCGGCGCCCGTCCCCGGCGCGATCCTGCCGATCAAGCTGGACGACGTGGGCGGGCGACTGATCTGCCAGAAGGACGCCTTCCTGTGCGCCGCGCGCGGTGTGTCGATCGGCGTGCATTTCCAGCAGCGCATCATGACCGGCCTGTTCGGCGGCGAAGGCTTCATCATGCAGAAGCTGGAAGGCGACGGCTGGGTCTTCGTTCAGATGGGCGGCACCGTGATCGAGCGCGAATTGCGCCCGGCGAGGAACTCCACGTCGATACCGGCTGCGTCGCCGCGCTTCAGCCCAGCGTGGAGTTCGACGTGGTGCGAGCAGGCTCCGTCAAGTCCATGATCTTCGGCGGAGAAGGCGTGTTCTTCGCCCGCCTGCGCGGCCCCGGCAAAGTCTGGATCCAGTCACTGCCGTTCTCGCGCCTCGCCGGGCGGATGCTGGCGGCGGCGGGCTCGACCGGCGGCCAGAACCGTGGTGAGGGATCGCTGCTGGGCTCACTGGGCAACCTCATCGACGGCGATTGATGACGCGAATGTAATGTGCAGGACAATGCCCCGTCATCGACGATCGGGCACTGTCCTGCCATGGCTCACGATGCATCCGCCTTGCTGATGATATCGCGATATGATATCGCGATATCATGACCCGTATTCTCGCAGACCTGCCCGACGAGGACATCCGCTGGCTCGACACCCGCGCGGCCGAGCTGGGCAAGTCGCGCGCCTCGGTGCTGCGCGAAGCGGTCTCGACATACAAGGCGCAGAACGAGCCGACCGCCAGCCACGACTGGATCCGGCGCGGTGCCGGCATCTGGAAGGACCGCACCGACATCGGCGACTCGGTCGAATGGCAACGCCGCGAACGCGCCTCGACCGCGCGCCCGTGGGATTACGACTACGAGGAAGTGCGTGCCGAATTTCCGGATCTCTTCGACGAAGACCATGATCGCGAGCATGAATATTATCGCAAGATGATGGGACCCGATGCGTTCGCCCCTCGCAGGCCGAAGACCCCGTGAGTTCCTTTGCGTTCGACGCCAATATCGTGATCGATGCGCTGGTGGGCCGGGAGGCTGCGCTGGTCGAACTGGAACGCGCGGCCGCAGCGGGCGGTCAGGTCTGGATCAGCCGGATGGCCTGGGTGGAAGTGCTGTCCAAGGGCGAGGGCCACGAACTGCGCAAGGCACGGGACTATTTGTCGCACTTCGCCGTCGACGAAATCGACGCGCAGATCGCTGATCGCGCAGCGTCCCTGCGCCGCGAACGGCCGCGCCTGCGCTCGCCCGACGCCATCATCCTCGCCAGCGCGATCGTGCGCGGGCGCATCCTCGTTACACGAAATACCAAGGATTTCCCGGCAAGCATGCCGGGCATCCGCGTCCCCTACTCTCTCTAGATTTAAGGCTTTCTCCTCATGTGTGGCATCATCGGCATCGTCGGCAAGGAAGACGTGGCGGACCGGCTGGTCGACGGCCTGCGCCGGATGGAATATCGCGGCTACGACAGCGCGGGCGTCTGCACGCTGTTTGACGGCCAACTCGTGCGCCGCCGCGCCGAGGGCAAGCTGATGAACCTCGTCAAGGAACTGGCGCGCGATCCCGCGCCCGGCCTGACCGGCATCGCCCATACCCGCTGGGCTACGCACGGCGCGCCGACCGCCGCCAATGCACACCCCCACGCGACGGCGGAACTCGCCCTCGTCCACAACGGCATCATCGAGAACTTCAAGCCCCTGCGCGAAGCCCTCGAATCGCGCGGCCGCACTTTCGAGAGCCAGACCGACACCGAAGTCGTCGCGCATCTGGTGTCCGAGCAGGTCGAGGCAGGCGCGTCGCCGGAAGACGCCGTCAAGGCGGTGCTGCCCCAGCTGCGCGGCGCCTTTGCGCTGGCCATCGCCTTCCGCCGCTTCCCGGACATGCTGATCGGCGCCCGCCTCGGCTCGCCGCTGGTCGTGGGATACGGGGACGGCGAGACCTACCTCGGCTCCGATGCTCTGGCGCTCGCCCCGCTGACCCAGAAGATCACCTATCTGGAGGAAGGCGACTGGGTCGTCATCACCCGTGAGGGCGCGGCGATCTACGACGCCGACAACAACCGGGTCGAGCGCGAAGTCGTCACCTCGGGCGCCTCCGCCGTGGCGATCGAGAAGGGCAATTTCCGCCACTTCATGCAGAAGGAGATCTTCGAGCAGCCCACCGTCGTCGCCCAGACGCTGCGCAGCTATCTGCGCCAGGTCGACCAGTCGGTGGCGCTGCCGCAGATCGATTTCGACCTCGGTTCGGTCAAGCGCATCACCATCGTCGCCTGCGGCACCAGCTTCTATGCGGGCATGGTGGCGAAGTACTGGATCGAGACGTTCGCGCGCCTGCCCGTGGACATCGACGTCGCATCCGAGTTCCGTTACCGCGACCCTGTGCTGGAGGACGGTGGCCTCGCCCTGTTCATCTCGCAGTCGGGCGAGACGGCCGACACCCTCGCCGCGCTCAAGCACTGCAAGGCGGCCGGGCAGACCATCGCCGTCGTCGTCAACGTGCCCACCAGCACCATGGCGCGCGAGGCCGACCTGCTGCTGCCCACCCACGCCGGTCCGGAAATCGGCGTCGCCTCGACCAAGGCGTTCACTTGCCAGCTGGCGGTGCTTGCCGCCCTCGCCGCGCACCTTGCGGTCAAGCGCGGACGCATGGACCGTGCGGAAGAAGCAGAGGTCGTCCAGCACCTGCTCGCCACGCCTGCCAGCCTGAACGCCGCGCTCGACCATGACGAGGAAATCGCAGGCATGGCGCACCTCATCGCCCCCGCGCGCGACGTGCTCTACCTCGGACGCGGGCCTGACTATCCGCTGGCTCTTGAAGGCGCGCTGAAACTAAAGGAAATCAGCTATATCCACGCCGAAGGTTATGCTTCGGGTGAGATGAAGCACGGCCCCATCGCGCTCATCGACGAGGCGGTGCCGGTGATCGTCCTCGCCCCTTCCGGTCCGCTGTTCGAGAAGACCGTCAGCAACATGCAGGAGGTGCGCGCACGCGGCGGCAAGGTCGTGCTGATCTCCGACGCCGAAGGCATCGCCGAGGCTGGCGAAGGCTGCATCGCGACGATCGAGATGCCGCGCGTCCACCCGCTGATCGCGCCGCTGGTCTATGCGGTGCCGGTCCAGCTCCTCGCCTATCACGTCGCCTGCGTGAAGGGCACCGACGTCGACCAGCCGCGCAACCTCGCCAAGAGCGTCACCGTCGAGTGACGCTCTTCACATGGAGGGCGCATAGCCCCCGTTGAGCGGGTAGGTCTGCCCCGTGATCCACTCCGCCGCGTTGGAGCACAGGAACGTGACCAGCGCGGCGACGTCGTCGGACTTACCGTAGCGGCGGATCGTGTAGCGCGCCATCTGCGCCCTGGCGTGATCGCCCTGCATGACTTCGGCGAGCTTCTCCGCCGGCATGTCCGGCATTAGCGAAGACAGCGAGACGGCGTTGCTGGTCACGTTGTAGCGCCCCAGTTCCTTGGCGATCGAGCGCACGAAGCCCTGCGCGCCTGCCTTGGCCGAAGCGTAGACCGCCAGCTTGGGCTCGCCCACACGGCCCGAATCGGAGACGATGGTGACGATGCGCCCCTTCTTCGCCGCGACCATGTTCGGGATGAAGGCGAAACAGGCGTTGTAGACGCCGTAGAGGTTGGTGCGCAGGTAGCGATCCCAGGCCGAGGGCTCCTCTTCCCAGAAGTTGAGCGTCGGGCGCAGCGAGCCGCCCGGCCCGGCCATCCCTGCGTTGTTAACCAGGATCGTCGCGGCGCCAAGCTTGTCCCTGATCGCGGCATCGGCGGCGCGGATCGCGTCGAGATCGCCCACGTCGAACGGCACCGCCAGCGCGGGCACACCCATGGCGCGGATTTCCTCCGCCACCGCCTCGGCACGCTCGGCCACGAAATCGTTCACCGCGATGCCGCCCGCGTTGTGCCGCGCCAGTTCCAGCGCGATGCCGCGTCCCGCATTCTGCCCGGCCCCGGTGACCACCGCCACCTGCCCTCCCAGGTCGAGTAGATCGTGCTCGCTCATTGAACCCTGCCCCATCTTGCTTGCGCATTAGATAGTATTTACTATCTTTATCTGCGAGTCCATTGGTGCGGATGCTCATCGCCGATCATCCCGGCGATGGCCCCGTGCCTTTGACCAGAGTGAATAAGGTGCGGCCACGGTTGCCAAGTGCCTGTGGCGGAAGCGTCCCGAATATCGCGGCGACGCTGACGAGAGGAGCAGAGGATGTTCGAGGAATTCGACCTGACCGGCCGCGTGGCGCTGGTGACCGGCGGCGGCTCCGGTATCGGCCGCGCCATAGCGCTGCTGCTGGCCCG
>JASGGD010000157.1:0-11957 GCA_047605225.1 Novosphingobium sp. | reverse complement strand
ATGACGGAGAAGACAGGAGAGCCGTTCATCGGCCGGACACTGGTGATCGATAGCGCGACCGAGGCCTGCTCGGTCGCGCTTTTCGATGAAAAGACACTCGTTGCGGGCGACTTCCGCATGCTCGGGCGCGGCCATGCCGAAGCGCTCGTGCCGATGATCGCAGCCCTGCCCGATCGCGGCCGTGCGGCGCGGATCGTCGTCGCGCTCGGTCCCGGCAGCTTCACCGGCGTACGCGTCGGCCTCGCCGCTGCCCGCGCGCTGGCGCTGGCGTGGGGCGCCAAGATCGTCGGCTATCCGACTCTGGCGCTGATCGCCGCGATGGCGCGCGACAGCGAGGGTGCACAGTCGCTTGCCATCGTCACTTCGGGCGGGCACGGCGAATGGTTCGTCGAGAGCTTCGCCGCCAACGGCACCGGCATGCACGCCCTCGCCTCGCTTCGTCCCGATGCAGCCGTCGCCTCGGCGATCGAAGACCTCGTCGTCGGCAGCCAGGCGCAGGCGCTTGTCGCTGCGCGCGGGTTCGGGCGGGCATTACCCTTGCTTCCCGACGCACGCGCCTTCCCGCTTCTCCCCTCATCGTCGCTATTGGCCGAGATCCATCCGCTCTATGGACGCGGTCCCGATGCCAAGTTGCCTGCCGGGGCGGCATGATCGACGATATCGACAGGATCATGGCGGTCATGAGCGCATCGTTCGACCCGATCTACGGCGAAGCGTGGAACCGCCGCCAAGTCGAGGACGCGCTGAAGTTCGGAAACTGCCATTACGATGTCTTGTGTGCTCAAGGTCACATACCGACCGAAACCGAATCGGCAGCCGGTTTTTTCTTGTCCCGCACCGGATTCGAGGAAGAAGAACTACTGCTTCTGGCCGTAAGCCCTGAAAGTCGAGGACAGGGACTTGGCCGAAGACTTCTCGAAAACCTTCGCATCGGCGCCATCAGTCGCGGTGCCCATAGGCTGCTTCTGGAAATGAGAAGAGGCAATCCCGCCGAAACACTTTACAGAAATTTCGGCTTTTATCCAATCGGCGAAAGACGCGAATACTATCGCACGCCAAGCGGTCAGCGGCTCGATGCCGTAACATTTGCCTGCGACATTACCTGAAATAGCGCCGGAATGACGGCTTTCACTAGGTTTCAGATTAATGCAAGTTACGTACAACTTTGAATCTAACTTGCACTCGTCGCTAAAATCGTTCATTGCGTCGCACAGGCCGACCTGCAAAGGTTTGCTACTTGAATAATTTGGTCGCACCCAAAGGACGTTAACGCAATGGAAACCATTCAGACCGACATGAACGAGACGCTGATCACGCTCGCGTCGGACATCGTCGCCGCGCATGTCAGCAACAACAGCGTCTCGGTCGAAGATCTGCCCACGCTGATCACCAACGTCTACGGCGCGCTCGCCGGTCTTGGCGGCGCCCCGGTGGTCGAGGAAGAGAAGCCCGAGCCCGCCGTTTCGGTGC
Source organism: Novosphingobium sp. (assembly GCA_047605225.1). Classification (GTDB taxonomy): domain Bacteria; phylum Pseudomonadota; class Alphaproteobacteria; order Sphingomonadales; family Sphingomonadaceae; genus Novosphingobium. Next base: position 10,487 of record JASGGD010000157.1, on the reverse strand, counting down.
GCGCCTCGGTCAAGCCCGACTACATCGTGTGCCTTGAAGACGGCAAGAAGCTCAAGATGCTCAAGCGCCACCTCATGACGCACTACAACATGACCCCTGAAGAGTATCGCGCGCGCTGGAACCTGCCCGCCGACTACCCGATGGTCGCCCCCAATTATGCCGAAAAGCGCCGCGAACTGGCGAAGAAGATCGGCCTGGGTCGCAAGTCGAACGCGCGCCGCGGTCGCAAGCCCAAGACCGCCGCAGCCTGATTTCCGGACGGTCGCCCGGAGGCCCGGCCTTCGACGCATCCGCACTCGCGTTACGGAAATTCGATTTTCCGGGGACAAAGGGTGCGATCGATTGCCAGGCCCGGGTGACCGACCGTCCAACTCGGTTGTGATTGCAGGCGCATCGCCTTATCTAGGCGGTGCGCCTTCTTCTTTACTTACAGGTCACCCGTGAACCAACCCATCGACATCGAAGCCCTCTGCGCCGAACGCGGCCTGCGTATCACCGAACAGCGTCGCGTGATCGCCAAGGTCCTTTCGGAAAGCACCGACCACCCCGACGTCGAGAAACTGCACGAACGTGCGACCGCGATCGACCCGGGCATCTCGATCGCCACGGTCTACCGCACCGTGCGGCTGTTCGAGGAAGCAGGTATCCTCGACCGTCACGACTTCGGTGACGGCCGCGCCCGCTACGAAGCCGCGCCCGAGGCGCACCACGACCACATGATCGACGTCGAGAGTGGTCAGGTCATCGAATTCGTCGACCCCGAACTGGAAGCCCTGCAGCGCCAGATCGCCGAGCGCTTGGGCTACCGCCTCGTCGACCACCGCATGGAACTCTACGGCGTTCGTCTCGACCGCGACGAGGGCGAGACCCCTCCGCGCCGCTGATCCCGTGACTAAGGCCATGCCCATTCCCGCACGCCGCATCGCGGCCTGGGGCTGGCCGCTGATCGCACTGCGCCTCACCGCCATGCTGGCATTGCTGGTGGTGAGCGTAGTACTCTACTACGTTGTCACACCGTTCACCGCGCGCAATCCGGTCCCGCGCCGGTTCCTGCGCGGTGTAGGTGCGATTGCGGGCCTTCGCGTGCAGATTCGCGGCGCCCGCCCTGCCCGGCGTACCTTCTTTCTCGCCAATCACGTAAGCTGGCTGGATATTCTCGCCATCGCCGGGCGCACCGGCAGCGCCTTCGTCGCGCATGACGGCCTTGCCCAGATCGGCCCGCTGCGCTGGCTGTGCGAACTCAACGACACCGTCTTCGTCGCCCGCCACGAACGCCGCAGCGTCTCCGCCCAGATCGAGCAGGTCCGCGCGGCACTGAGCGATACTGGCGCGCTGACCATCTTTCCCGAGGGCACGACTTCCGACGGCACTGGAACGCTGGCGTTCAAATCCTCGCTGCTGTCCGCGATCGAGGGCGATTCGGACATTCCCGTCCAGCCGGTCTGGCTCGATTACGGCCCGGAAACCCGCGTTGTGGCCTGGGTTGGCGAGGAGCCGGGGCTCGACAATGCCCTCGCCATTCTGGCGCGCTGGCGCCCGGTGGACCTGACGGTCCACTTCCTGCCCCCGCTGTCGGCGGAAGATCGCGCCGACCGCAAGCGCATGGCAGCGGCTGCTCGCGCGGCGATCGAAGCGGCGCGGACGGGGTTCTGACCCCAGCTTCAGTTATATCGTCGTCATTCCCGCGAAGGCGGGAACCCATCTGCTGATGGTGCCTGCCGAACGGGAGTCAGTTGGGTCCCCGCCTTCGCGAGGATGACGGCAAACTTTCAAGCGAAAGCATTACGCAAAAGAAGGCTAGGCTCACACGCCTCGCCATTACCCTCAGCGCGTGGCGTTGTAGGCCAGCTGCCCCTCGTCGAGCTGGAAGCCGACCAACACCTCGAACGAAGCGCGGGCGACAGCGGCCTTGACCTCGGGATCGGACAGCGGATCGACGGCGGCGTCGGTGTCGCCAGCCTTGCGTTTGCGGGTGATGCGGTCGCGGATCTCGTCGGGCAGCGTGGCGGCGGCACGATCGATGAAGGCGTTGGTGCTGACGTTCGCCTGCGCGCGGGCCTGACCATCCGCGAAGCTGAGCGTCACGTTGCCCACGCGCTTGGAGATCACCGAAGTGCCGCCTTGCAGCACGCTCACGAAGAACGGCAACGTCACCTGACGCGCACCGGCCGTGTCGTTGCGGCGACCAAGCACCTGGAACGCCACCGTCGAAGTCACCTTCTCGCCCACGGCTTCGTCGCACTGCGCGCGCACCTGCGTCATCGAGGCGGTGACGTCGATGGCGTCGGCGGTCTTGGCCGGTCCACGGAAGGTGGTGATGTCGCCGGTGTAGTCGGGAATGCCGACCGCCGGGCACTTCGAGCGCACGGCGGTGATGCCGACGCCCTGATCGACCACGATCTCGCCCTTGGTCTTGCACCCGCTCAGCGCGGTCATCGCGGCGGCGGAGCACAGGACAGTAGCGGTCAGGCGGCGTGCATTCATCGTGAACTTCCTCGAATGGCGTGCGCTTGCCCTAGCGAGGCGCGCGGCAAAGCGCTAGGGGGACGAACATGAACGCGCCCTTTCAGTCCACGACGGCGAGTGCCGTCGACAGCCCGATCCGCCTCCTGATCGCCGCCCCGCGCGGCTTCTGCGCCGGGGTAGACCGCGCCATCGAGATCGTCGAGCGGGCGATCGAGCTGTACGGCGCCCCGGTCTACGTGCGCCACGAAATCGTCCATAACAAGTTCGTGGTCGACAGTCTCAAGGCCAAGGGCGCCGTCTTCGTCGAGGAACTGGACGAAGTGCCCGACGGCGTGCCGGTGATCTTCAGCGCCCACGGCGTGCCCAAGTCGGTCCCGCAGGCGGCCACCGCGCGCGGCCTCGAATGGCTCGACGCCACCTGCCCGCTGGTCAGCAAGGTCCACCGTCAGGCCGAACGCCAGATCGAGGCCGGGCGCCACATCCTGTTCATCGGCCATGCCGGGCACCCGGAAGTGATCGGCACTTTCGGGCAGGTCCCCGAAGGCAACATGACGCTGGTGGAGACGGTCGAAGACGTGACCGCGCTGGAATTCTCGCTCGAGACCGAGCTTTCCTACCTGTCGCAGACGACGCTTTCCGTTGACGACACCCACGCCATCGTCAAGGCTATCGAGGCGCGCTTCCCGCAAGTCGTCGCGCCCAAGGCCGAAGACATCTGCTACGCCACGTCCAACCGGCAGGCGGCGGTCAAGCAGATCGCGCCGCAATGCGAACTGGTGATCGTCATCGGCTCGCCCAAGAGCAGCAATTCGCTGCGCCTCGTCGAAGTCGCCGAGCACTGCGGTACGCCTGCGCACATGATCCAGCGCGCGACCGATATCGACCCGGCATGGCTGGAAGGCATCGCCACTGTCGGCCTGACGGCAGGGGCGTCCGCGCCTGAGGAACTGGTCAACGAAGTGATTGCCCGTATCAAGGAACTGCGCACCGTCGCTGCTGAAGAGATCGTGACCGAACGCGAGCACATGACCTTCAAGCTCCCCCGCCAGCTGGCTCGCTGATCCATGGCAGTCTACACACGGCTCGGCGCCGAAGAGATGGCCGGGATCATCGCCGCGTTCGACGTCGGCACGCTGACGTCCGCCAAGGGCATCGCGGAGGGCGTCTCCAACAGCAACTGGCTGATCGAGACCGAGCAGGACGGCACCGCACGCCGCTTCATCCTGACGATGTTCGAAAGCCGCACCGAGATCGCGGACCTGCCGTTCTTTCTCGACCTGCTCGACCATCTGGCGGAGCACGGCGCGCCAGTCGCCCGCACGATGCACGACTGCGAGGGGGCCAGCCACCGCCTGCACCGGACGCCCGAGGGCGATAAGGCGCTGGCCCTGATCGAGTTCCTGCCCGGTGTCTCCGTCTCCGAACCGACGCCCGAGCAGGCCCGCGCGGTCGGCGGGGCGCTCGCGCAGATCCACCTCGCGGCGGCGGACTTTCCGGCAACACGTGAAAACTCGCTCGCCCTGCCCGCATGGCAGCAACTCCTGAAGGATTGCGGACGCGAGGCGCTCGAATCGATCCACCCCGAGCTTGGCCGAATCGTCGAGCGCGAACTCGCGCTGCTGGGCGCGCAGTGGCCCGCCGATCTGCCGCGCGGCGTCATCCACGCCGACCTGTTTCCCGACAATGTGCTGATGCTCGGCGACAAGGTTACAGGACTCATCGACTTCTACTTCGCCTGCACCGATCTGTTCGCCTACGACGTTGCCGTGACACATGCGGCATGGTGCTTCAGTTCCGACGGTGCCCGGTTCGACCCGGCACTCTCCCAGGCTCTCCTCGAGGGCTATGGTGCGGTGCGCCCGCTGAGCGAGGCCGAGCGTGCAGCGCTGCCCCTGCTCGCACGCGGCGCGGCGATGCGGTTCCTCGCGACGCGGGCCTACGACTGGCTGAATACGCCCGCCGATGCGCTGGTGACGCCCAAGGACCCGATGGCCTTCGCGCGCCGCCTCGAATTCTATGCCGACCCGGCCAATGCAGGAGTTTTCGCGTGAAGCGGGTGGAAATCTTCACCGACGGCGCCTGCAAGGGCAATCCCGGCCCCGGCGGCTGGGGCGTCCTGCTGCGCATGGGCGAGCACGAGAAGGAGCTCTCCGGCGGCGAAAAGGACACCACCAACAACCGCATGGAGATGACCGCCGCGATCAAGGGCCTCAGCGCCCTGATCGAGCCGTGCGAAGTGACGCTTTGCACCGACAGCAAGTACGTCATCGACGGGATCACCAAGTGGGTCCACGGCTGGAAGAAGAAGGGCTGGGTCAACGCCAGCAAGCAACCCGTGCGTAACGCCGACTTGTGGCATGACCTGATCGAGGCGGCAGGACGCCACAAGGTCGAGTGGCAATGGGTGCGCGGCCACAACGGCCATGCCGAGAACGAACGGGTCGACAAGCTGGCGAGCGACGCGGCGAAGGCGGCGGGCTGATCGCAGCAGGGTGACGCCTTGCTTACTTCCATTTTTGTCGTCATTCCCGCGAAGGCGGGAACCCATCTCCGGTTCTCTCGTCTTGTGCGGTCATCAGATGGGTCCCCGCCTTCGCGGGGATGACGGACGGAATGAACTTTAACCTGTCGATAGCCCTCCCCCCCATCCTGAAGACCGAAATCCGCGCCCTCGTCACGCCCGGCCCGCGCATGGCGGACGAGTGGGCCTGCGTCGCCTCGGTGCTGCTGGCGATCGTCATCGCCCATGCCATCGGCGCGGAGATGGTGTCATGGGCTGCCTTCAGCGCTTTCATCCTGCTCAAGAGCGATGTGGCCGAGACTCTGGCGCGTGGGGTCATGCGGATCATCGGGACGGCGCTGGGATCGGGCCTTGCGCTGCTGGTGGTGCCTTATGCCTCCCGCTCGCTTCCGCTGGCGATGATCGCCGCCGAGACGGTCGGCGCCATCGGTCTCTACGGGATGCTGACGGCACGGCGCGCTTACGCCTGGCTGCTGTTCGGCCTGACCTTCGAGATGATCCTGTTCGACAAGATCGAGCGGCCGGACCTCGACACCATCCACTTCGCCCAGACGCGCCTGCTGGAAGTCGTCGCGGGCACGATCGCCTGTACGCTGGTGAGCCTGACGGCGGGCGCGCTGGCGGGCAAGCGCTGGTGGATGGACCGCAAGGCGCCGCCGGAGCGGATGCGCTGGCACCCTCACGCCGCGCGCCATGCCTCGCAGGCGGGCCTCGCCATCGCGATGCTACCGCTGCTCCATGCGCTGTTCGACCTGCCCGAACTCCCGCAAGCGGCGGTGACAATCATGGCGGTGATGATCGTGCCGGTGGCGGGGATCGGCGCGAGCGGCTTCGTGCCCGTGTCGCGGCGGCTGTTCCAGCGCGCGCTCGGCTGCATCGCGGGCGGCGGGCTGGCGCTGGTCGTGCTGCTTCTGGCGCAAGGGAGCGTGCCGGTGCTCATCGCCGGGACCTGCCTCGGCATCGTCATCGGCCGTCATATCGAGAACGGGTTGCCCAAGGTGACTTACCTCGGCCTGCAGTTCACGCTGGCGGTGCTGGTCGTGCTGGTGCCCGACAGCTACGAGAATGCCGCCGCCAGCCCGGCCGCCCTGCGGCTGCTGAGCGTCTTCGTCGGCATGGCGGTGCTTGAGCCGGTGCTGCTCGCGTGGCACTTCGTCGCGCCGGGGCGCAAGGTGCCGCAAGGCTCCCCGGACGCCCCGAACGCGGAATGAGAGTTATTCGGTGGTCGTATCGACCACTTCGGCAGCCGGACCGTTCTTCTTGAGCGATTCGATGGCGCTCTTCGCGCTGGCCTTGCTGGAATAGCCTTCGGTCCAGAACATGGTTTCGGAGTTATAGCAGAAGTAGGCGACGAACTCTCCGGCCTTGTTCTTCCGGATTTCGAAACGGTGGGCCATTTGCGACTCTCCATGGGTATCATTCCCCGGCCGCAGATGAGCAATTTGCGCGCGCCGAAGCAAGGGGCGCGAAGGTCACCTGAATGCGAAGCGCCCCGGCGCGAACGGTGTCGGATCGACCTTGCCCGGCGCCTCGCCCATCAGCAGCCGCGCGCCGAGATCGGCGGCGGCAGGCGCGGTCTGGATGCCGAAGCCGCCCTGCCCGGCGAACCAGAAGAATGCAGGCTCTTCCGGCGCGAAGCCGTAGACCGGCAGGCGGTCGGGCGCGAAGGAGCGGAGGCCCGCCCAGCGATGCTCGACCCGCTCGACCGGCCATTCCACGACATGCTCGAAGCGATCGACCGCGAGGGCCACGTCGATTTCCTCGGGCGCGGCATCGCATGGGGCGCTGGGCGTCTCGTCATGTGGGCTGAGCCAGAGGCGCCCGCTCTCGGGCTTGAAGTAGAAGCTCTCCGCCACGTCGAGGACCAGCGGCAGGTCGTCCGGCACATCGGCGGCGACGGCGACTTGCGCGATCGTACGGCGATAAGGCGCGATGCCGAGCGGAACGAGCCCCGCCAGCCGCGCGACGTCGTCGGCCCAGGCTCCGGCGGCGTTCACCAGCACGCCCGCCTGCACCTGCCGTCCATCGGACAGCGTCAGCACCCAGCCGCCGGGGTTGCGCTCAAGCGCCGTCAGTCCGGCACGACACCATAGCTCGACGCCTGCGCGGCGAGCCTCGGCGAGATAGTGCTGGTGGAGCGCGGCCACGTCGATGTCGCACGTGCTCGGCTCCAGCGCGCCACAGGTCCACTCAGGCCGCAGCGCGGGAACGCGCGCGGCGATGGCCTCGCGGTTCAGCAGGTGCATTTCCACCCCTGCCGCGCGGTAGCGTTCGGCGAAGAGTTCGACCTCACGCTCCTGCCCGGCCCGCCCGAGAGTCAGCGCGCCGCGCGGGGTGAGGACGCCGAGTTCGCGCAAGGTCGGCCCGGATGCGGTGGTCAGAGGCTGGACGCCGGGGCCACCGTAGCTCTCGGTCCAGAAGGCGGCAGAGCGGCCGGTGGCGTGGTAGCCGGGGCGCTCCTCGGCCTCCAGCATGAGCACCCTTGCGCGCGTGCCGATGGCCGCGGCCAGAGATGCCCCGGCCATGCCGGCCCCGACGATGACAATATCGAACGCTGCTTCCATCGCGGTCAGCCCCTAGAGCAAGTGCGCTGCGATTTGGAAGCGCAGTTTGGTGCGGATGGGGCTTCGACAAGCTCAGCCTGAGCGGAATTGGGAGCATGGCACTACCCCCGCTCACCCTGAGCTTGTCGAAGGGTCAGGCTGGGCCTGTCGAAGCCCCTTGCGACGGGGCACGGCGATCGAGAAAGTCCCTGATGGCATCGAGCGCACGGGTGCGCACCGGATCGACTTCGCGCAGGATCTCGTGGCGGCACTCGGCCCCGAAGGCGACGAGTTCGCCATGAGGCAGGCGCTCGGCCGCGCGCCGGATCGCACGCCAGGAGACGAGGCCGTCGATGCTGGTGCCGAGCAGCAGGACCGGCACCTCCACCGCCTCCAGCACGCCGGGGCGTTCCAGCGAGCGGATCGAGGCGAGCGCGCGCTCGATCCAGCCCCAGCTGGCCGCGCCCATGCCGATGACCGGGCGCTGGCGGCGCCACCAGTCCTCGTCGTCGTAGCGGCTCTCATCGTGGGTGAGCAGCAGGCTGCGGGCCTTGGGCTGGGCGCCGGGCTTCTCGCCGCCCTTCCACGCCGGGCGACGCGGATCACCGAGGCGCACGATCCCACGCGCGACCTGATGCAGCACGCTCGCGGGGATCCACGTCGGGTGGATGCCCAGCATCGGCGCCGAGAGCACCAGCGCATCGGGCCTCACCGCGCCTTCCGCTACCGCGCGCAGAACGATCTGCCCGCCCATCGAATGCGCCACGGCGACGTGCGGCCCCGGCGTCGAGGCGGCCCAGTCGGCATAGAGCGCGGCGTAGTCCTTCATCCAGAGCGCGAAGTCGGGGACGTGCCCCGTAGCCGCATCGCGGCCGAGGCGCCCCGAACCCGCCTGCCCGCGCCAGTCCGCCGAGGTAACGTTCCTGCCCTCGCGATGCCAGCCGTCGAGGGTTTCGAGCCATTTCTCGTAAGCGTCGCCGCGTCCGGGCATGAACAGGATCGAGCCGCGCCTGCCGCCCTGCCAGTCGATCCGGCGCAGCAAGTGGCCATCGGGCAGAGCCCAGCGCGATTCGCGAGCCTCTGCGGGAATCGCCCGGCGCGCGGGGGACTGGACGAAACTTTCGACGGCAGAGGTCACTGTGGTGGCAAGCCCCGGTTCGTGATCGATATGTCGTGGTTACTATTTGGTAGCGGTTACCGAGGTAGAGCGCTCTCGATCCGATAGGATGAGAACCATGACGGGCGCTGTATTTTCCTACGCACTGCTGGCCGCATTGGCAACGGCGCTGCTCGTCGCGGCGTTCACCGATTTGCGCGCGCGGCATATCGACAACTGGCTGAACCTGGGCATCGCGCTCGCCGCGCCGCTGTGGTGGCTGGCGATGGGGCTCGGCCCTTTCGACATCGGCGTGCAGGTCGGGCTGGCGGCGACGACGTTCGCGGTGGCCTGTGTGCTCTTCGCCATCGGCCAGATGGGCGGCGGCGACGTCAAGCTGCTGACCGCGCTGGCGCTGTGGTTCTCGCCCGCCGCGTTCCTGCAACTGGTCGTGCTGATGGCGGTGCTGGGCGGAGGCGCCTCGCTCGCCATGGCCGCTTTCAACATGACGCCGGGACGCAAGGAAGCCTTGCGCGACACCCTCGCCGGGCTCGTCGCCTTCGCCTGGGTGTGGTGCGCAGGCGCCATCGTCTTTGCCATTGCGACGCATCGCCCGGTGGTGGCGCCCGCAACCATGGAGGCCGTCGCCGATGCCCTGCCGGGCCTCTGGGCGATCCCGCTCGCCGTGCTGGTGATGCTCGGCCTGTTCCTCTTCGGGATGCGCCACATCATGCGCCGCCAGAAGTCGCGAATCGAGGTGCCCTACGGCATCGCCATCGCCGCCGCATCGCTGTGGGTGATGGGCTCGCAGACGCTCAGCGTCGCGATTTCGGCCGGAATCGCAGGCTGAAACTAACGCGGTTTACGCAAGTAACGGGGTGAACCCGTTCTTAACCAATTTACCTCATAAGTCCGAACAGTTCGGGGATTTTGCTAAGGGGCTTTCCAGGCCATGGACAGGAAGAAAGTGGTGCTGCTCGCGGTTGCGCTGCTCGTCGCAGCCTTTACCGCGTTTGCTGCGAGGACGATGTTCGCAGGCGGGGCCGCACCGCAGGCCGGAGCCGTTCCGGCCGCCGACCAGAACGGACCCAAGGTGCTGGTCGCTCAGCGCGCGCTGCCGGTGGGCACGATCATCACCGCCGATTCGGTCTCGTTCCAGAGCTGGCCGAACAACCTCGTCCAGGACGCCTACTACGTCGACGGCAAGGCCGACATGACCAAGCTGCTCGGCACCGTGGTGCGCTTTCCGATCACCGCCGGCCAGCCGCTGACGCAAGGCTCGCTCGTCGCGCCGGGCGATCGCGGGTTCCTTGCCGCCGCGCTCGGGCCGGGCATGCGCGCCGTCACCATCTCGGTCTCGGCCGACACCGGCGTCGGCGGCTTCGTGTTCCCCGGTGACCGCATCGACCTCGTCCTCACGCAGGACGTGAAGGGCGAAGGCGATTCGCTGCGCACCGCCGAGACGATCCTGCGCAACCTGCGCGTCCTCGCCACCGACCAGGCCACCGCCAGCACGGTGGAGGACGGCAAGACCGTCGTGCAGGGCTTCCGCACCGTGACCCTCGAAGTCACCCCGCGCATCGCCGAGAAGGTCGCCGTCGCGCAGACCATCGGCACGCTCAGCCTGTCGCTGCGCTCGATCTCCGACAACCAGGGCGAATTCGATCGCATCCTCGCCAGCGGCGACGTCAAGCTGCCCGAAGGCGCGACCCGCGAGCAGGAAGAAAAGTTCATGAGCCAGGCCATGAACCGCCCGATGGACGGCGCCACCACGTACGTCACGGGCGCCGACGTCTCGCGCTTCCAGCGCTCGTCGCGCCCCGCGCAGGGCGGCAGCGCCCCTGCCCCGGCCGCTCCCGCC
>JASGGD010000156.1:0-11967 GCA_047605225.1 Novosphingobium sp. | reverse complement strand
CGCAGCGAAGCAATTCAGGGCAATGTAAAGCTGCCCTGAATTGCTTCGCTGCGCTCGCAATGACGATTCCATGTAAACTCACGGGTTCCGGGAGCACCAAGCTCAGTCGGCCGCGCGCGTCAGTTCGGCGGTGTGTCCGCTCGACTGCAGGATCATGCGCTTGCCTTCCACCATTACACGAGGCGTCGCTGCGAGCAGAGCGCTAACGGCATTGCCCTGTTCCCATGAGGAACTGGGGCAGATGGCCTCGGTCTGGTCGAATGGTCCGGCGATCAGGCGGCCCGTTTCCAGCCGCCAGGGGCCCTTGAGTTGGTTGCAGCCGACTTGCACGCGGATATGTTCGTTCTCGAAGGCAACTTGAGCACCAGCGTCCTCCGGAGCGCGACCGTCGATCGTGGCGAAGTGCCACTGGCTACCGACCCAGTTCTCACCCGCAGGGCCGCGCTGGGCGAGGTGCGATCCGTCTCCTGCGTCGGAGCATCCGATCAGCAGCAGCGGACAGAAATGGAGGGCGAGTCGTCGCATCACCCATCGAGTCTTACGCCCGAGAGGTGAGGATGGGATGAACGCGGAGCCTCAGGAATCTCGCAAGTGCGCGAGTGCCTCATAGGCAAGGACTGCACCTGCGACGGCCGCATTCAGGCTGTCGGCGCGGCCGAGCATCGGAATGGTGACGCGCAGGTCGCAGGCTTGCTCGTAATCGGCCGGAAGCCCCTGAGATTCGTTACCGACCATAAGGAAGCACGGTGCCGCGTAAGGTGCCTCCCGGTAATCGGTCGGGTCGCGCAGCGAGGCCGCGACCAACTGGCCGTCACCGCCACGCAGCCAGTCCTGGAATTCGTCCCAGCGCGCGATAGCGATCTTTTGGGTGAAGATCGCGCCCATGCTGGCTCGTACCGCCTCGACCGAGAACGGATCGGCGCAATCGTCGAGCAGGATCAGTCCGCCCGCGCCCACGGCGTCGCCGGTCCGCAGCATGGTGCCCAGATTGCCCGGATCGCGCAGGGCCTGCGCCACCAGCCAGATCGGCGAACTGGCCCGGTCGAGCTTCGCGAGGCGCGTGTCGAATTCGGTGAAGACGCCCGCCACAGCCTGCGGATTGTCCTTGCCGGTGACTTTGGCGAGGATTTCCACGTCCATCTCGACGATCTCGCCGCCTGACGCCGCGACGGCGGTTTCGAGTGCGTCGAGCAGCGGATGCGGATCGCGGCCGATGGCCATGACCAGCATTTCCGGCAGCACACCACATTCGCGCGCGTCGGTCAGCAGGCGCAGGCCCTCGGCCAGGAAGCGCTTCTCGCGCTTGCGGTGCTTCTTGTCGCGAAGCGAGCGCAGGAACTTGACGAGGGGATTGGAAAAGCCGGTGATCGTGCGCCGCTCGATGGCGCTCGGCGAATGGGGAATGCTCACTCTTCGCCGAAGCCGTCGCGTACCAGACCCGCCAGGACCGCCAGTGCGGCGTCGGCGCCTTCACCGGCGCAGGCGATCTCGATGGTGTCGCCCTTGGCCGCGCCCAGCATCATCAGGCCGAGGATGGAACCGCCTTCGGCGGACATGCCGTCCTTGCTGACGGTGACCGAAACACCGCCCGGCAGGTCGGCGACATGGCCGACGAACTTGGCACTGGCGCGGGCATGGAGGCCGCGCTTGTTGACGATCAGGACGGAATCGCGAAAGTCGCTCATGCGTCCTGCCCCAGATATTCGCTGGCGATCGTGATGTAGTTGCGGCCCGCATCGCGCGCGGCAGCGACCGCCTCGCGCACCGGCATGCAGCCGCGCGCCTTGGCGAGGCGGATCAGCATCGGCAGGTTGATTCCGGCGATTACCTCGACCTTGCCCGCCTGCATCAGCGAGATCGCGAGGTTGGAGGGCGTGCCCCCGAACAGGTCGGTCAGGATGATCACGCCTTCGCCGCTGTCCACCTTGACGATGGCGTCGGCGATTTCGGAGCGGCGGCGTTCCATGTCGTCGTTCGGGCCGATACAGACGGTCTCGACATCGGCCTGATCGCCGACGACGTGTTCCATCGCGTGTACGAACTCCTCGGCGAGATTGCCGTGAGTAACCAGAATCATGCCGATCATGCCGGGAGTGCGCTCCGAAATTCCTGCAATCGCACCCGGTTCATGGCCCTATTTTCCACGCCGCAGACCCCCTTCCAGAAGATCCGCCGCCCGTGAGCCCAGGTTGCGGTGCAGCAATGTGGGCGAAAATCCCGATTGACGCAAGACCGCTGCGATCTGTTCTGCCGTGAATACCGAACGATGTTTCCCTCCGGTACAGCCGAAGGCGATATGTACATAGGCTTTGCCCTGCGCCCGGTAACGGGGAAGCAGCAGCAGGATCAGGTCGCGGATGCGGGCGAAGGCCTCGTCCCAGGCGGGGTCCTTGCGGATATAGTCGCCTACCGCCGCGTCCTGCCCGGTCTGCGGGCGCAGTTCGGCGTCCCAGTGCGGGTTGTCGAGGAAGCGCATGTCGAAGACCAGATCGGCGACCGGCGGCATCCCGCGAGAGAAGCCGAAGCTGGAGACGGTGACGGTGAGTTCGTCGGCGGTGCTCTCGGCGAAACGCTCGCGAATCACGCGCTGCAGGTCGTTCGAGGTGAACTCGGTCGTCTCGATCAGCAGGTCCGCCCAGCGCCGCAACGGGGCCAGCAGTTCACGCTCTGCCCGGATGCCGGTCGAGACCGGCGCATCGGCGGCGAGGGCGTGGCGGCGGCGGGTCTCGTTATAACGGCGCTCCAGTTCGTGGCTGGAGCAGTCGAGGAACATCGTCGTGATTTCGAGATCGCGGCGTTCGCTGAGGCCTTTGACCTGTGCGATCACCCGCTCGGGGTCGAAGCCACGGGTACGCGAATCGAAACCGATGGCGAGCGGGGTGGGATCGCCTTCCGGCGCGCCGTCGATGAGGGCTTCGAGCATGCGGACCGGGAAATTGTCGACGATTTCCCAGCCGAGGTCTTCCAGCACGCGCAAGGCCGTCGTCTTGCCCGCGCCCAGCATGCCCGTAACCAGCAGCAAGCGCTGCGGATTTCCCACTTTAGTCCCCATCATCGCTATCTGCGCCCTGCCGCCGGGAAAGGGAAGGGGCCAAAAGGCCTTCCCCGCCGTGCGAGGGGTTTTATCCGGGCAATCCGTAATGTTTCAGGGCAAGTTCGGCCTTGATCGCAAGGACCGTGTCGTGCGGGACAACGCGGATGAGAGGGATTTCGACACCGCTGATCGCGATGTTCTCGGCGCTCTCTATGTAGCGTGGGGCAGAGGTGTCGAGGTGCAGGACAAGCGCGACTGGGACATTCTCGGAGCAGTCGTGCGGGATCAGGCCGAGGTTACGGACTTCCAGCAGCCCGCGCGTGCGGGGGTGGGGGCTGGCGAACAGGCGTCCGTCGCGCGTTTCGAGCATCACGGAATCGTCGCCGACCAGCATCGCGCCCCGGTCGATGAGGGCCAGTGCAAGGCTGGATTTGCCCGAGCCCGGAGCGCCTTCGATCAGGATGGCGCGATCGTCGATGGCAACGCAGGTGGACTGCCGAGGCTCGGCACTCATGCCTCGTTCTCCCAGCGCGGCAGGGAGATGACGAGGCGCGCGCCGGGCTGCCCGTCGGTGCGGTCCGTCGCGATCAGGCGGCCGAAATGCGCCTCCACGATGGTTCGCGCGATGGCGAGGCCGAGGCCGCTATGGGTGCCGAATTCCTCGCGCGAGGGACGCAGCGAGTGGAAGCGTTCGAACACGCGCTCGCGCGATGCTTCGGGAATGCCGGGGCCGTGGTCGGCGACGGCGATCTTCACCCGGTTGTCGTCCTGCGACAGGGTGATCTCGATCGCGCCGTCCGGGGGAGAGAACGACACCGCATTGTCGATGAGGTTCTGCAGCACACGTTCGAGGCGCGGCGGGTCGCCGGGGACGGTCAGTTCGGCATCCTCGATCGTCACGGTGACAGGGCTGGAGCCGTTGACGCCGCGCTGGTCGCGCTCGGCGACGAGGTTCCGGACGAGGCCGCCCATGTCCAGCGGCTCGAACGTCGTGCGGCTGAGCTGGGCGTCGATGCGGCTCGCGTCGGCGATCTCGGTGACGAGAAAGTCGATGCGGCGCACGTCGTCCTGCGCGATGCCGAGGAGCTGGCGGCGCAAGTCGGGCTGGTCGACCCGGTCGAGCGTTTCCAGCGCGCTGCGCAGCGAGGTGAGCGGGTTCTTGAGTTCGTGGGCGACGTCGGCGGCGAAGCTTTCCACCGCGTCGATACGCTGGCGCAGGGCACCGCTCATGTCGGAGATGGCGCGGGCGAGCAGGCCGATCTCGTCGCGGCGGTCGGGCAGGCGCGGGACGATGACGCTGCGGTCGCGGCCGAGGCGCACGCGCACGGCGGCGCGCACCAGCTTGCGCAGCGGCTCGACGATGGTGCGCGCAAGGAACAGCGAGAGCAGGATCGAGACGCCGAGCGCGCCGCCGACGATGATCGCGAGGGTCTGGCGCGCCATACGCACGTTCTCGGTGATGTCGCGGGCATTGCGGGTCACCAGCAGCGCGGAGCCGTCGGTGCCGACCGGCGTGGCGGCGATGATGACGGGGGTGCGGTCGGGCGCGGCCTTGTGGTTGATCCAGGTTTCCCGGCCGACCAGAGCCGCGCGCACTTCGGGCCAGCCGCGCGCGCTGGTGTCGGTGGGGTCGCGATAGTCGGCGATTTCCGGGGCGCCGAGGATGAAGTCCATGCCCCGGTCGAGCATGCGCGCGGCGTCCTGCAGCCACGGTTCGGAGGTCGGGTCGATCAGGCGATAGGACGGCGGGGCCAGTTGGAAGCTGTCGCCGATCAGTTCGCCGCTCGTGTCGAACAGGCGCAGGCGCAAGTCCTGCTCGGTGCCGATGCGGGCGATCAGCGCAAGGCGACCGGCGGGGCTTTCGTCGGCCAGCGCATCGGCGGTGATCTCGGCTTCGGACTTGGCGAGGCGGTAGCGCTCGGCCAGCAGTTCGTTGCGATAGCTGTCGATGTAGAACAGGCTGCCCGCGAGCAGGGCAAGCGCGATGAAATTGACCGCGAGGATGCGCGCGGTCAGCGATACCCGCCAGGACAGGAGCAGCCGCACCGGACGCCGCCGGCGAGAGCGCGATCGCCTAGCCATCGGTGAAGGAGTAGCCGGCGCCGTAAAGGGTGTCGATCGCGCTGAATTCGGGATCGACGGCGCGGAACTTGCGGCGCAGGCGTTTGATGTGGCTGTCGATGGTCCGGTCATCCACGTAGACGTCGTCGCT
This sequence comes from Novosphingobium sp., assembly GCA_047605225.1. GTDB lineage: Bacteria > Pseudomonadota > Alphaproteobacteria > Sphingomonadales > Sphingomonadaceae > Novosphingobium. The sequence goes on along the minus strand of JASGGD010000156.1, from coordinate 6,721 downwards.
GTAGGCGGCGTCCATCAGCTGGTTGCGGCTTTTTACGACGCCCGGCCGCAGGGCCATGGCCTCAAGGATCAGGAACTCGGTGACGGTGAGCGAGACGGGCTTGCCGTCCCAGGTTACCTGATGGCGCGCCGGGTCGAGCGCCAGTTGGCCGCGCACCACGGGTTCGGGCAGGCCGGCGCCGGGCGTGTCCTCGGGCGGGGCCTTGGCCAGTTCGCTGCGGCGCAGGATCGCGCGGATGCGGGCGACGAGCAGGCGCTGGCTGAAGGGCTTGGCGATGTAGTCGTCGGCGCCCATCGCGAGGCCCAGTGCCTCATCCGGTTCCTCGTCCTTCGAGGTCAGGAAGATCACCGGCAGCGGCGACTGGGCGCGCAGGGCTTTCAGCAGCTCCAGCCCATCCATGCGCGGCATCTTTACGTCGAAGATCGCAAGATCGGGCGGGTTTTCGAGCAGCGCCTTCAGCGCCGTCTCGCCGTCCGCATAGACGCGCGTGGCGAAGCCCTCGGCATGGAGGCTGATCGACAGGGTGGTGAGGATGTTGCGATCGTCATCGACGAGCGCGATCGTCTGCTGGCGCGGCGTCGCAGCGAGAGCTGCGGGCTGCGCATCGTCGGCAGAAGCATTCAGGGGATCGGCCATGGGCGCGGCGACGACTTTCTGCTGCATGGGCGAGCCTGACTAGCGGCTCTCCATACGCATGGCAAATTCTCGCGCTGCGGGCATTAAATGTAAGGTCCAATAACCCTTGATGGTTCCAATTGAAGTCAATTTGACGGAAAAGAGACCACCGCTTAGTCGGCGGCACGATTCTTGCGCAGGAATCGACTTAGCGCCACCGGGAATACCCGTAGCGGCGCCATCTTTTGGAGGAGATGACATTGACCACCCTTAACTATCCGCTCTCGAAACAGGGCATAGAGACGAAGGCCCAGATCTTCGCGAACCTCGGTACGGCCCCTCTGGTCGAGCATGCGGTGAAGAACGGGGAAGGCGTGCTTTCGGCGGACGGTCCTTTCGTCGTCGCCACCGGCAAGCACACCGGCCGTTCGGCGAAGGACAAGTTCATCGTCAAGGACGCCGAGACGGAAAGCACCGTGTGGTGGGGCAAGACCAACGTGCCGATGACGCCCGAGCATTTCGCGGCGCTGAAGGAGGATTTCCTCGCGGCGCTGGGCGAGAAGGACACGCTTTACGTCGCCGACCTGTTCGGCGGTTCGCAGCCCGAGCACCGCGTCAACGTGCGCGTGATCAACGAGTTCGCCTGGCACAACCTGTTCATCAAGACGCTGCTGGTGCGTCCGAGCGCGACCGAGCTGGAGGGCTTCGCGCCGGAATACACCATCATCGACCTGCCGAGCTTCCGCGCCGATCCCGCGCGCCACGGCTCGCGTACGGAAACGGTCATCGCGGTCAACTTCACCGAGAAGCTGATCCTGATCGGCGGCACCGCTTATGCGGGCGAAATGAAGAAGTCGGTCTTCGGCATCCTCAACTACCTGCTGCCGGTGAAGGGCGTGATGCCGATGCACTGCTCGGCCAACATCGGGCCGGACGGCGATACGGCGGTGTTCTTCGGGCTTTCGGGTACCGGCAAGACCACGCTTTCGGCCGATGCCAGCCGTACCCTGATCGGCGATGACGAGCATGGCTGGTCGGACACCGCCGTGTTCAACTTCGAAGGCGGCTGCTACGCCAAGATGATCCGCCTGTCCGAAGAGGCCGAGCCGGAAATCTACGCCACCACCCGCCGCTTCGGCACGGTGCTGGAAAACGTCGTGATCGATCCGGTGACGCGGAAGATCGACCTCGACGACAACTCGCTGGCGGAGAACAGCCGCGGTTCCTACCCGATCGACTTCATTCCGAACTGTTCGGAGAAGAACCTCGGGCCGGTGCCGCAGAACCTGATCTTCCTCACCGCCGACGCTTACGGCGTGCTGCCTCCGATCGCGCGGCTGACCCCGGATCAGGCGATGTATCACTTCCTCTCGGGCTACACCGCGCGCGTTGCGGGCACCGAGATCGGCGTGACCGAGCCGGAAGCGACGTTCTCGACCTGCTTTGGCGCGCCGTTCATGCCGCGTCATCCCTCTGTCTACGGCAATCTCCTCAAGGAGCGCATCGCCAAGGGCGGCGTGAAGTGCTGGCTGGTGAATACCGGCTGGTCGGGCGGCAAGGCGACCATGGAAGGCATCAAGCGCATGCCGATCAAGGCCACCCGCGCACTGCTCAACGCCGCGCTCGACGGCAGCCTGAACGATGCCGAATTCCGTGAGGACCCGAACTTCGGCTTCGAGGTTCCGGTGGAAGTGCCGGGCGTCGACACCAGGCTGCTCGACCCGCGCGGTGCGTGGGCGGATGGTGCCGAGTACGACAAGACCGCGCAGACGCTGGTGAAGCAGTTCATCGACAACTTCGAGCAGTTCGAGGAGCATGTCGACGAGGGCGTCCGCAAGGCGGCTCCCGTCGCGGCCTGAGGCTGGCGATACGCATGAAGAAGGCCCCGGAACTGCGGTTCCGGGGCCTTTTTTCTTGCGACCGGAGGGCACCGTCACCTCGTCTTACCCTACGCTCGCAATGACGAGGCTGGGGCCTAAGGCTGCACGGGTTCCGACACGATGGTGGGAGCAGCGGGTGCGGAAACCTCCGGCGTGGTCGTCGTCGGAGCGGCGGCTTCCGGCGTCGGTGCCTCCGGAGCAGGCGCTTCGGCAGCCGGCGCTTCCGGTGCGGCCTGTTCCGCAGGCTTCGCCTTGCCAGCCGTCTTCATGCCGGGGCCATAGACCGGCACGACGCCGGACGTGACCCGGCCGTGCAGGGCCTCAATCTCGGCCTTGCGCTGTTGCAGGTAGAGTTCGCGATAGGCGGCGTAAGGGTTCTCTTCCTCGCGGATGCGGCGGATTTCGTCGTCGAAGGCGGCGCGTTCGCCCAGCTGGCTGAGGATGGTCGAGGGGATCACCACCTCGGGCTTGTTGAACGGCGAGCCCACGACGGCGGGCAGCAGCGCCCGGTCGACGGTGTCGCCGATGATGTCGCGCAGCGTCGTCGGGCCGACGATCGGCAGGTAGAAATACGGACCCGGCCCAACGCCGTAATAGCCCAGCACATTCGCAAGGCCGTTCGGACGGTAGGGCAGGTTGAACGGTTTGCGCTTGGCCATATCCACGAAGCCTGCCGCGCCGATCGTGGTGTTGATCGCGAAGCGGCCCACCGTCTCGGCAGCCTTGCCGGGCTTCAGTTCCAGCAGGTAGGCAACGAAGACGACCGGCTCGGTCAGGTTCGAGAAGAAGTTGCGCAGGCCCTGACGCACCGGACGCGGCAGGCCCTTGTTGTAGACTTTGGCGACCGGTTCGAGCACGGCCTTGTCCACCGCCTGCACGGTCTGGAACGATTTCTCGTTGATGCGCTCCAGCGGGTCGCCCGGCGGCGGCGGCTTGCGCGGCATGACGATGATTTCGTTGCCGGTCTGCGCGGCATCGGCAGGCGCGCCTCCCTGTTCGGGGGCCTGCTCAGCGGGCGCGGCGGCATCAGTCACCGGCTGCGCGGGCGCTGCCTGTGCGTCGGAGGCCGCGTCGGTGGCGGGCTGGGAAACGGTCGTCGCTTCGGTGGTTGCCGGGGTCGTGGCCGGAACACCGGCCTCGGGGGCGACCGAGCTTATCATCACCGCGACAGCGGCAGCCGTCAGGCTCATGCGTTAGTCCTTGTCGGGCTCTCGCGCCCACAGCGTCAGAATACACTGCGGCTCAGGCTGCCCCCAACCATACGCAAGTGTGACTAGGAGCGCTATCCTCCGCTGCCCTATTCGTCAATTGCGTGCCTTGCATCTTATCCCCGCGAAAGGGCAGTCAGACGCGCGGGCCATGGGCGGCGAATGGGGCAATTTCATGCCTTCCGTTCGTCACGCCATGGTCCCATATTCAACGGGTCCATCATCGGAGTGACGTACATGGGACTTTTCGACGGCATCCTCGGTCAGGTCAGCGAGCATGCGGACGTGACCAACCTTGCGACCAAGCTGGGGCTCGACCCGGCAGTGGCGGAAAAGGCGATCGCCGCGCTCGGCATCGCGCACCAGCAGGACGGTGACACCGCCGAGCTGGCGGCGGAGCGCAGCGGGCTCGACGTGGGCACGATCCAGCAGCTGATCAGCCAGATCGGCGGCGAGGGTTCGCTGACCCAGTTCGCCAGCGCCATCGCCTCCGACCCGGGCAAGGCCGCCAGCTTCTTCGACAAGGACGGCGACGGCAGCGTCATGGACGACCTCGCCGGTATGGCGAAGGGCCTGTTCGGCAAGTCGTGAACCTACGTGCTCTCCCGGATCCGATCCGGGAGAGCACCGTACTTACCGTTTTTTCGTAGCGATATATTCGCTGACGTTCTGCGCCAGCACGTCGAGCGGCACGTTGCCGCCATCCACGATCGTCTGGTCGTAGTCGCGCAGGTCGTAGGCCGCGCCGAGAGCTTCCTGCGCACGCTTTCGCTGCGCCACGATCTGCGAATGGCCCATCTTGTAGCCGCAGGCCTGCCCCGGCCATGAGCAGTAGCGGTCGACCTCGTTGACCACTTCCTCGCGCTTGTTGCCGTTTTTCTCCATGAAGAAGCGCACCGCCTCCTCACGGCTCCAGCCCTTGGCATGGAGGCCGGTGTCCACCACCATGCGGCAGGCGCGGAACGCCAGCGACTGCAGGTAGCCTAGCCGCCCGACCGGATCGTCGTCATAAGCGCCGAGTTCGTCGGCCAGCTGCTCGCCGTAGAGCGCCCAGCCTTCGGAATAAGCGTTGAACGCCAGGATCGAGCGGATCAGCGGCAGGCGGTTGGCATATTCGCCCTGCCAGACGTGGCCAGGGATTGCCTCGTGGTGGACGAGGGTGGGCAGGTCGTACTTGCGGTGCAGGTCGGTGCTGCGCAAGTTGATCCACATCTTGCCGGGCACGGTGCCGTCCTTCGAGCCCGCGCCGCCATAAGCGGTCGGCGCGCCGGGCTCTTCGGAAAGCGGCAGGCGGCGCACCTCGACATTGCCGGGCACGAGTTCGCGGAAGGCGCGCGGCATCTGTGCGCGGATCCAATTGACGCGCTTCTGGATGAAGGCGAGGATTTCGGCGCGGCCGGGATCGCCCTCGGCGAACATGAAGCGCTTGTCTTCGCCCAGCGCGGTCATCCGCGCTCCCACGGTGCCGGTGGTATAGCCGAGCGACTTGAGGATCGGGTCCATCCGCGCGTGCAGTTCGGCGAGTTCCTGCAGGCCGCGCTGGTGGACTTCCTCGGGCGGCACGCGGGTCGTGGTGCTCGCCCGCAGCGCCCATGCGTAATACTCCGCGCCCTGCGGCCTTTCGCGCATGCCGGGGTCGCTCTTCGCGAGCCCGCGCTGGCGCTGGAGTTCGGCAAGCTGGCGCTCCAGCGCGGGCACGACTTCGGCGGCGATGATGCGGCGGGCGTCGGTGGCCCATGTACCGCTCATCTTGCCCGTGCGGCCCGTGATCGAGGCGGCGAGGCTGCCGCCGTCCTTGCGCGCATCGGCGATCGTGCTGGTCATCTGCGCGATGGCGCGGTCGAGCAGGAAGTCGGGCGGGACCAGCCCCTTCGCGGCGGCATCGGCGATCCGGCCACGCTCGCCGTCGAGCTGGTCGTCCAGTTGGGCGAGGCGGGCGATCCATGCATCGGCGTCGGCGGGCGTGTTGACGGGATGGTCGGCGTCGAGGAAGCGCGGGGCGTCGAGATAGGCGCCGACGTTCTGGATCACGACGTAAGGCGTATTGCGCCAGCCGCCCACCGCGACGTCGCCGTAAGGCAGCGCGAAGCCCTCCAGCGCGGTGGCGAAGGCGCTTTTCACCACGGCGAGGCTGGTGCGGGTGGAGTGGTCGAGCCTGCTCGCATCGAACGCCTCGATCCGGGCGAGGCCCTTGCGCAAGGTGGCGGCATAGGCATCGCGCCCGGCCTGCGAGCGGTCCTCCATGCGCGAACGCAAGGCGGCATGAGTGCCGGTATCGACGCCGAGCCCGGTGGCGGTTTCGGGGACGTGGTCGAGCAGGCTCCAGGCGATCTCGTCGAGCAGCGTGGCGGCATCGGGCTGCGCGGGAGAGGCCGCGAAGGCGCGGGTCGGCAGGGCAACGGCGGCGGTCCCGGCCGCGAGCAGGTGCATCGCGCTGCGCCGGGAGATTGAGTGGGGGGTATGGTTCATACCCGGACGATGGCGAGGCGGTTCGCGGGTGTCAAACGTGCCGCCGCTGCGCTAGGCAGAGTGCATGGACATCGCGCTTTCGCTTCTCGTGCTCACCGTCATCGCGCTCGTGCTGGGAGCGATCGCGTTGTTGCGACGCGGGGGCTATCGCAAGCAGGCAGCGCTGATGCTGGTGCTGGCGGGGGTGATGATCGTCAACATCGCGATCTGGACGCTGCCGGGTCGCGATGGCCGGTCGCTGTCGAGCGAGGCCAAAAAGGAACAGGCGCTGGAGTGATGCTCCGAGGGTTCCTTCACGAAATGTCGCGATACCAAACTAAATCGTCATTGCGAGCGTAGCGAAGCAATCCAGGGCGGCTCAAGACTGCCCTGGATTGCTTCGCTACGCTCGCAATGACGAGAGGGGGAGGCAATTCACTTTGATCGCGCGCCACTCAGGTACTTGGGTATAGCGCCGTAAGCGCCCGCTTTGCGAGCGCCAACGACCTCACGTCACTTGATCGGGCAATCCGGCGCGAGGCGCATGTCGAGGTAGTTGTCGACCGAGCG
>JASGGD010000155.1:0-12038 GCA_047605225.1 Novosphingobium sp. | reverse complement strand
ATCGGCGAGGACGGCGCGGCCTGCCAACCGGGCGAGGCGGGCGAGATCGTCGTCACAGGCCCCAGCGTCGTCGCGGCCTACTGGCGCAACCCTGAGGCCACCGGTGAGGCCATGGGAGCGCAGGGCTTTCGCACCGGCGACATCGGCGTGTGCGACGCGGAAGGCTGGATCTACCTGATCGACCGCAAGAAGGACATGATCGTCGCCTCCGGCTTCAAGGTCTGGCCGCGCGAGGTGGAGGACACGCTCTACCAGCACCCCGCCGTGCGCGAGGCTGCTGTCGTCGGCGTGCCGGACAGCTACCGGGGCGAAACGGTCAAGGCGGTGGTGGCTCTTCGTGCAGGGGCCGACTTGTGTGCAGGCGATCTCGAGCAGTTCTGTCGTGAACGGCTCGCTGCCTACAAGGTGCCCCGCATCGTAGAGTTCCGGGATTGCCTGCCGAAAACCGCGACCGGAAAGGTACTTCGTCGCGAATTGCGGGATTGATCGGGGTGCGCCGACCGGCGCGCTTCTCGTCAAATTTCAGGCGATGCTCTCAAGCACCGCTCGCCACGCCTCGGGGAGCGGCGTCGGGCGGCGGGTGTCGCGGTCGACGTAGACGTGAGTGAAGTGTCCTTCCGCCGCCGGTTCCTGTGCCCCCTCGACGAAGATGCCGAGGTGGTAGGTCACGCTGCTCGAACCGAGGCGCGCGACTTTCAGGCCGACTTCGACCTTCTGCGGGAACTCCACCGAGACGGCGTAGCGGCAGCCGGTCTCCACCACGAGGCCGATCGGGTTGCCGTTCTCGATGTCGAGCAGGCCGACCTCGATCAGCCAGGAATTCACCGCCGTGTCGAACCACGAATAGTAGACCACGTTGTTGACGTGGCCGTAGACGTCGTTGTCGTGCCAGCGGGTGCTGATCGGGGTGAAGTGGCGGTAATCGGCGCGCGGGCGCAGGGGTTCACGACTCAAAGGGCGGCCTCGTAGAGTTTGCGCGCGTCATCCAGCGTGATCGGGCGCGGGTTGTTCTTCAGCAGGCGTTCCTGCAGCATGGCATCGGCAGCGAGTTGGTCGAGGTCGTCGGCGCTCACGCCCACGGCGGTCAGCTGCGCGGGCATCCCGGCCTTCGCGGCCATGTTGCGCAGCGCTTCGAGCAGGCCCTGTGCCTGCGCCTGCTGGCCGAGACCCTCCAGCGCCGGATCGACCAGCGGGCCAAGCTCGGCATAGAGCGGCATCGCCGCGCTCATGTTGAAGCCCAGCACATGCGGCAGCATCAGCACGTTCGAAAGGCCGTGCGGCACGTGGAAGCGCCCGCCGAGCGGATAGGCAAGGGCGTGGACGCCCGCCACCGGCGCGTTGGAGAACGCCACGCCCGCCAGATGCGCGCCCAACAGCATCGCCTCGCGCGCGGCCATGTTGCCCGGCTCCTCGCAGGCGGGGAGCAGGTTGGCGGCGAGCAGGCGCAGTGCTTCGCGGGCGAGCAGGTCGGACATCGGGTTCTTGAGATGCGCCGAGGTATAGGCCTCGATCGCGTGGACCATCGCGTCCATGCCGGTGGCGGCGGTGACGGGGCGCGGCAGGCCGAGCGTCAGCGCCGGGTCGAGCACCGCATGCCCCGCCACCAGCGCGGCCGATGACACGCCGCGCTTCTCGTCCCCCGGAAGCGTGATGATCGAGACGGGGGTGGCTTCCGAGCCGGTGCCCGCCGTCGTCGGCACCAGCACCAGCGGCAGGCCCTTGGCCTTCGCATTGCCGACGCCCCAGATCGCGTCGAGATCATCGCCCGAGCCGAGCAGGTAGGCGGCCAGCTTGGCGATGTCCATCGGGCTGCCGCCGCCGAAGCCGACGACGCTTGCCGCGCCGTATTCGCGCCCGCGTGCGACCACGGCCTCCAGCGTCGCGCGCGAGGGGTCGGCTTCGACTTCGGAGAAGATCGTCACATCCCGGCCCGAGGCGGCCAGCGCCGCCAGCGCGCCTCCGGCAAGGCCCAGCTTCACGATCATTGCATCGGTGACGAACAGCACCGGGCCTTCCGGCAGCAGATCGGCGATGCGATCGGCGCTGCCCGCGCCGCTGACGAGGCGCGGGCCGTAGGAAAACGCGAAGCTGCCCGTCATGCGACCGGCTCGGCCTGCGGCGTGCGCAGCAGCGGGGCGATGGTAAAACCTTCGGGCATGCGGTCCATGTAGTGCTCCAGTCCGGCGACGATCTTGGCGAAGCCTTCGCGCTCGCCCCAGAACATCGGGCCGCCGGTCCAGCGCGGCCAGCCATAGCCGTAGAGCCACACCACGTCGATGTCGGAGGAACGCTGGGCGATGCCTTCTTCAAGGATCAGCGCGCCTTCGTTGACCATCGTGTAGAGCGTGCGCGCGACGATCTCCTCGTCCGAGATGGCGCGCGGGGTGATGCCTTCGCGCTCGCGGAATTCCTCGATCAGTGCGGCGACGACGGGGGAGGTGCTGCGCTTGCGGTTGGCGTCGTAGTCGTAGAAGCCCGCCTTCGTCTTCTGGCCCCAGCGGCCCTGTGCGCACAGCGCGTCCTTGAGGTTGTCGATGCGCGTCTCGTCACGGTGCCAGCCGATGTCCACGCCCGCGAGGTCGGTCATCTGGAACGGGCCCATCGGCATGCCGAAATCGGTGTGGACCTTGTCCACCTGCTCAGGGCTGGCGCCTTCCATGACGAGGGCGAGGGCGTTGTCCTGGCGCGGGATCAGCATGCGGTTGCCGATGAAGCCGTAGCATACGCCCGCGACCACCGGCACCTTGCCGACCTTCTGGCCGAGCGCCATCACGGTGGCGAGCACGTCGGGCGCGGTCTTGGCGCCGCGCACCACCTCGACCAGCTTCATGACATTGGCGGGCGAGAAGAAGTGCATGCCCAGCACGTCCTCGGGCCGCGAGGTGCAGGCGGCGATCGCATCGACGTCGAGGTACGAGGTGTTCGAGGCGAGGATCGCGCCGGGCTTGGCCACCGCGTCGAGGCGACCGAAGACCTGCTTCTTGACGTCCATGTTCTCGTAGACCGCCTCGATCACGAGGTCGCATTCGCCCAGCGCGCCGAATTCGAGCGTGGGCGTCAGCAGCGCCATCGCGGCCTCGACCTGATCGGTGGTGAGGCGGCCCTTTGCGGCGGTGGCTTCGTAGTTCCTGCGGATCAGCGCGGCGCCGCGCTCCAGCGCCTCGGCATTTGTCTCGACCATGGTCACCGGCAGGCCCGCCGAGAGGAAGTTCATGGCGATGCCGCCGCCCATCGTGCCCGCGCCGATGATGCCGACGCGCGCGATGTCGCGCTTCACGATGTCCTTGGGGAGATCGTCCACCTTGGCGGCGGCGCGCTCGGCGAAGAAGGAGTGGCGCAGGGCCTTCGACTGCTCGCCCGCGACGAGTTCGAGGAACAGGCGGCGTTCCACCGCCATGCCCTCGGTCAGCGGGAGGGTGGCGGCGGCCTTTACCGCCTCGACGCAAGCGGCAGGCGCGGTGAAGCCCCTGAACAGACGCGGGTTGGCGGCGGCGAAGGCATCCGCAGCGGCGGCATCGCCCGAGACGGGGCGCTCGCCGGTCGGGCGCGCTGGGCTGTCGGCGAAGCTGGCGGCGGTGGTGAGCAGGTCCGCGGTGGTCTCGACCACCTTGTCGACGAGGCCGCTGGCGAGCGCCTTCGCGGCGGGCACCGGATCGCCCGAGACGATCATCTTCAGCGCCGCTTCGACGCCGACGAGGCGCGGCAGGCGCTGGGTTCCGCCGGCGCCGGGCAGGATGCCCAGCTTCACTTCGGGCAGGCCCAGCTTGGCGGAGGCCACGGCGACGCGGTAATGACACGCGAGCGCGACTTCGAGGCCGCCGCCGAGCGCGGTGCCGTTGATCGCGGCGATCACCGGCTTGGGGCATGCCTCGATCGCGGCGAGCACGTGGGGCAACTGCGGGTCGGCCAGTGGTTTGCCGAATTCGGAAATGTCCGCGCCGGCGCAGAACAGCTTGCCGCTGCCGGTGACGATGACGGCGCCGACGGTCGCGTCTGCGGCAGCATTGGCGATGGCTTCGGCGAGGCCGCTGCGCAACGCGGCGCCCAGCGCGTTGACCGGGGGATTATCGAGGGTGATCGTCAGGATCGGGCCGGTCTGTTCGGTACGGATCATCTTGGGCTCCATGAAAGAGGGATGCGCGGGCGGTCAGCCGGCGTTGAAGGTGGGCGCGCGCTTTTCTCGGAAGGCGTCGACGGCATCGCGGTGGTCCCGGGTCTGGCCGAGCAGCGGCTGCATCGCCGCCTCGAAGTCGAGGAAGCTCTCGAAGCTCATCGCGGGCGCGGCGGCGAACTGGCGCTTGGCGAGGTGGAGCGCGGTGGCGGGGCCATCGGCGATCATCCGCGCCAGTTCCATCGCGCGCGGCAGCAGCGCCTCGGGGGCGAGAATTTCCATCGCGAGGCCGAGTTCCAGTGCCTCCGCCGCGTGGACCTCGCGGCCGGAATAGACGATCTCCTTCGCGCGCATCGGGTTGATGGTGCGCAGAAAATGCCAGGCAAGCCCGGCGTCGGGGGCGTAGCCGATGCGGCGGAAGGTGGCGGCAAAGCGCACCCGCTCGCTGGCGAGCACGATGTCGCTGGCGAGCGCGAAGCCCCAGGCGGCGCCGATGCACACCCCGTCCACCGCCGCGATGACGGGCGCGGGAAAGCGGGCGACGGCGCGGGCCATGGCGTGAAGCTGGCGCATCCGGCGCAGGAATTCGTCGGGGGTGGTCTCGCCCATCTCGCCGATGTCCGCGCCCGAGCAGAACGCGCCGCCGGTGCCGGTCAGCACCACCGCGCGCACGCCGGGGTCGGCTTCGAGATCGATGAAGGCGGTGATGAACTCCCCGCGCATCGCCATGGTGAAGGCGTTCTTCGCGGCGGGCCGGTCGAAGGCGACGACGGCGACGGCGCCGTCACGGGTTACGGTGATGGTCATGGACGAGGCTTAGGCCCGTCGCCCTTCGGGCGGGGAGGCCCGGCGCACTGGCCGGGCCATATTCACGGATATGATGGTGTCTTCGCCCCTTTCGTCATTGCGAGCAAAGCGAAGCAATCCAGGGCGGTTTACGCGGCCCTGGATTGCTTCGCTACGCTCGCAATGACGAGGGGTATGATTCAGGGCGTCGGCGTCACCAGTCCGAACGTACCCTTGGGCGCCTCCACCAGCGCGAGGAAGGCGTTCAGGCGCTGCGCCGTATCGGCGGGCAGGGCGCTTTCCTGCGGCTTCTTCGTGATCGCCGCGACCAGCTGCGCGCGCGTCAGTTCCAGTTTCTGCGCGGAAGCCTTGCCGACCGGCTGATGGATCAGCACGCCGTTGCGGATTTCCACGTGCTCCGCCGCGCCGTCGAGCACGAGGTCGAACGCCATCGGCGCCGCCAGTGCCCGCTCGGGGACGAGGCGCACAGCCAGCAGGTCGAGGATGTCGGAAAGCGGCATCGCCGGGATCGCGCCCGCGACCGAGTCGAAGCCGCCGGTCTTCACGCCCTCGCGCAGTTCCTTGGCGCCGGTGAGAAAGGCATTGCGCCACATCGAGCTGGTCGCCTGATAGCCCTGCTGTTCGAGGCTGTCGGCCAGCGCCAGCCTGGCGGCGTGGTTATTGGGCTGCGCGAAGACGAGGCGCGAGAGCAGTTCCGAGGCCCAGCGGTAGTCACCCGACGCCACCGCCTTGCGGCCCTGCGCCAGCACCGCGTCCGGTCCGCCCATCGCCTCGACGTACTTGGTGGCCACGGCTTCGGGCGGCAGCGGGTTGAGGTTCGCCGGGTTGCCGTCGTACCATCCGAGATAGCGCTGGTAGACCGCCTTGGCGTCATGGCTGAGCGTGCCGTAGTAGCCCTGATTGAACCAGCGGTCGGCCAGCGGTTTCGGCAGTTTCAGGTTCTCGGCGATCTCCTCGCCGTTCATCCCTTCGTTCATCATCCGCACCGACTGGTCGTGCAGGTATTTGTACATGTCCCGGTGCGCGCCGAGGTAGTCGAGGATCTTCGCATTGCCCCAGTGCGGCCAGAAGTGCGAGGTGATGAGCGTATCCGTCCGGTCGCCGTAAAGCGCGATCGACTTGGTCAGGTCATCCGCCCATGCCTTGGCATCGCGGACCTGCGCGCCGCGCAGGGTCAGGATGTTGTGCAGCGAGGAGTTGGCGTTCTCGGCCATGTCCAGCACGCGCAGCTGCGGCATGTAGATCGCCATTTCGGCAGGCGCCTCGGTATCGGGCATGTACTGGAATTCGAGATCGACGCCGTCGATCGTCATCGTCTCGCCGGTCTTCGTGACTTCATGTGTCGGCGGCAGCATGTGGACCGCGCCGGTCGCGTTGCCGAGGCGGTTGAAGGCCGGGCCGATGCCGTCGCTGATGTCCGCCTTCGGGCCGGTGCCGATGAGGTGGCCGAAGGCATAGATCGCGCGGCGGCTCATGGCGGGACCGGCGATCACGTTTTCCGAGATCGCTTCCTTGAGGAAGCCGCCCGGCGCCACGATCGGCACCTTGCGCGCGGCGACCTCCTCCGGGCTGATGACGCCCGCCGCGCCGCCGAAATGGTCGATGTGCGAATGGGTGTAGATCACGCCCATGACCGGCTTGTCGCCCAGCTTCGCGCGGACGAGGTCCATCGCCGCCTTGGCGCTCTCCACCGTGGTCAGGGTGTCGATGACGATGTAGCCGGTCTTGCCGAGCACCACCGTCAGGTTCGCCAGCTCGATCCCGCGCACCTGATAGACGCGGTCGGTCACCTTGAAGAGGCCCGACTGCGAGAGCAGCTGCGCATTGCGCCAGAGGCTGGGGTTCACGGTATCGGGCCGCTTGCCCTTGAAGATGTCGAGTTCCTTCAGGTCGCGGATGCGCTTGCCGTCGGGCTTTGTGATCTCGCCGCCGGGAATGCCTGCGACGAAGCCGCGCGTGGCGAGGTCGAAGTCCTCCCTGTCGTTCCACGGCAGGCCGGCGGTGGTCTCCTCGAAGTAGCGCAGCGTCGCGGCCGAGGCGGGCTTCTGCGCGGCGTCGCCACCGGCATCCTGCGCGCCGACATGGCCGCCCGCGCCGAGGGCAAGGAGCGAGACGGCGGCGATCGCCGCTGCGAAACGTGGGCTATGGGCCATGGACATCCTCTTTATGCGACCTGCTCGTACAACCGGGGGGCAGACCCTCACGATCTGCGCCTGACAGGCCGGGCGCACTGTCGGGATGCCGACGGGAGAGGCAAACGCGCCCGGCTGCGCACGGCATCTTTCCCGGTTGTGATATTCCCTCTGGCATCGGCTGAACAGCCGCTCGGCTGCGACGGCTGGTTACAATTTCTCACGATTTGCGGATGGGCTGCGGGGGCTCATCGTCTTAGCCGCATCTTATGGCATCCGCATATCGCATCCCGCTCCGTCACCGCGCGTTCGGTGCTCTGCTCACTTCCGCCGCGTTTATGGCTCCGCAAGGCGCCGAAGCGCAGCAACAGACCGCCCAGACCGGCGGCGCGACCGCGCAGGTCAGTTCCGGCGACGGCGACGATATCGTCGTCACGGGGCAGGCCCTGCCGGGCGCGGTGATCGGCGACATTCCGCCCGAGAACAAGCTGGGACAGGCCGAGATCGCCTCCTACGGCGTCGATTCCATCGCTGAGCTGCTCGACGAACTGGCCGACCAGACCACCAGCATCGCCGGGCGCGATTCGTCGAGCGGGCCGGTGGTGCTGGTCAACGGCAAGCGCGTCTCCAGCGTCAACGAAGTCGGCGACCTGCCGGTGGAATCCGTGCTGCGCGTGGATATTCTGCCCGAGGAAGTCGCGATCAAGTACGGCTACGACGCCCAGTCCAAGGTCGTGAACATCATCCTCAAGCGGCGCTTCCAGTCGAAGGTCGTGAACCTTGGCGGCGGCATGTCGGGCGAGGGCGGCGGCGGGCAGGGCACGGGCGCCTTCACCTACACGAAGATCCACGACAACGACCGCCTCAACATCACCGGCAAGGCGACCAGTCAAGCCGCGATCCGCGAGAGCGACCGCGATATCACCGCCGATCCCGACAGCACCGTCACACCCGTCAATTCCATTCCGGGCGAAAGCGACTACCGCACCGTGCAGGCATCGACCCGCAGCTATGCGCTGGGCGCCAGCCTCGCGCATCAGCTGAGTTCGAACGCGACCGCCTCGTTCAACGTCAAGGGCACGTACCAGACCAGCCGTTCGATGGACGGGCTGGCGACAGGGGAACTGACCGTCCCGGCCGACAGCCCCTATTCGGACGGCACCGAGAGCACGTTCACCCGCTACTTGTCGCAGGACCCGCTGCGCAAGGCGGTGAACACCGGCGGCGTCTCGGCGGGCGGTACGGTCAACGTGGACCTCTCGACCCGCTGGAAGCTCTCGGTGATCGGCAGCTATGCCCATTCGGAATCGGAAACACGGGCCGACAACGGGTATGACGTGACGAGCCTGCAGGACGCGCTCGATGCGGGAACTGCGGGCGTCGATCCCTACGGCACGCTGTCGCCCGCGCTGCTGGGCGACATGATCGTCAACCGGGCGAAGTCGAACTCGGACACCGGCAGCGCCAGCATGCTGGTCTCGGGCAAGGTTCTGCCGCTGCCCGCCGGCGACCTTGGCGTCAGCCTGAAGCTGGGGGGCGATTTCACCGCGCAGTCCTCCACCAGCATGCGTGATGGTGTGACGAGCAGCGGCGATGCCGACCGCACCAACGGCAGCGCGCGTCTCAGCGTCGATATTCCGCTCACCAGCCGCAGCCGGGGCGTGCTCGGCGCGATCGGGACGCTCAGCGTCAACCTCAATGCGGGGGTGACGCAAGTGTCCGACTACGGCAGCCTCGCGACGTTTGGGTACGGCCTCAACTGGCGTCCGCGTGACGGGATCACGGTGATCGCGGCGATGAACCAGGACCGCAGCGCGCCCAGCGTCTCCAACCTCGGCGATCCCACGGTCACCACCAGCAACCAGCGCATCTACGACTACGTGACCGCCCAGACCGTGCTGGTGACCGCGATCACCGGCGGCAATCCCAACCTCAAGGCCGACGACCGCCGCAGCTTCAAGCTGGGCCTCAATGCGCAAGTGTTGAGTACGCCCAAGCTCAATTTCAGCGCCACTTACGTCAACAGCCGCAATCGCAATGCGGTGATGTCGCTGGGCGGCGTTACGCAGGCGGTCGAGGACGCCTACCCCGACCGCTTCATCCGGGACGAAGACGGCAACCTGCTCTCGGTCGATGCGCGGCCGGTCAACGTCTACCGCCAGCGTAGCGAGCAGGTGCGCTGGGGCTTCAACCTCTCGGCGCAGCTGCGCAAGCCCACCCGTCCGCAGCGCCCGCCTGCCGGGGCGTGGGGCAGGCGAGGCCCTGACGGCCGGGCCGAAAACGGCGGAGAAACGCCGCCCGCACCGCCCGCCGGTGAGGAGCGTCTGGCCGAGGGACACAGCCCCGAAGACGGCACCGGCAACGAAATCACCGTCAACGGCGATCGGGAGCGCAGCGCCGAGGCTCCAGGTTTCGGACGACCGCCGGGCGACCGGGGCTTCGACGAGGGCAGGGGGCCGCCGGATGGGATGGGGCCGCCGCCCGACGGCATGGGTCCTCCTCCCGGAGAAGGACCCGGCGGCGGTGCCGGCGGCTTCGGAGGCGGGCCGCGTGGACCCGGTGGCCCCGGCGGCAGGGGCTTCGGCGGTGGCGGCGACAACGGCGTGCGCCTGCTCGCCTCGCTCTACCATACCTGGGTGCTGCGTCAGGACGTCCAGCTGACCGAGGGCGGCCCGACGATCGACCTGCTCGACGGCGGCACCATCACCGGCTCGTCCACGCCGCGTCACAAGGTTCAGGGCAGCCTCGGCCTGATCGACAACGGCCTCGGCCTGCGTCTGGAGGGCAACTGGCAGAGTTCCGCCGATGTCACGGGCAGCACCTCGGCTTCGGGCAACCTGCATTTCGCCTCGCTGGCGACGGTGGACCTGCGCGTCTTCGCCAACCTGCAGAACCGCTTCCGGGGCAAGGACTGGGCGCGGGGCACGCGGGTCAGTCTGTCGGTGGAGAACCTGTTCAACCAGCGCCAGAAAGTCACCGACGACACCGGCGCGACGCCTTACGCCTACCAGCGCGATTACCTCGATCCGATGGGGCGCACGATCCTGCTGTCCGTGCGACGCATCTTCTGAAAGTCAGTCTGGAAAATGCCCATCGGGGCATTTTCGTTGCGGCACCGGCCCGCGCCCCCACCCGGCCTCCCAGCTATGGTACACTCGTGGGAGGCCGGGTGGGGGCGCGGGCCGGTCTGGAAATTCGCCTTCAGCGAATTTCCAGACCGGCTTGACAGATATTCTCAATCAAATAAGTTGGGAATTCACAAGGTCGTGATTTCGTCCTGATCGGGGGCGTAGTTTCGATCGAAAATATGCGAAAGGAAGCTCGGATGACCACGTCCCGCAACGATTTCCATGTTTTCCGTCGCGGTCTCGAATGGGCCGTCAGCCTGCACGGGGTCGCTCTCGACGTCTTTGCCAGCCAGAAGGCCGCGCTCAACCGCGCTATCGATGCTGCGCACCAGATCGGCATGCAGGGCAGGGAGGCGCAGGTGCTTCTGATCGAAAGCAATGCCTCGCCGCGCCCGCAGTGGGTCTTCGGCCATCATCCTTATCCGCCGACGGCCTAACTCCAGGCGAGGTGAGTCGCCAACGCGCGTTGACTGCACCTCGAATCGTCATCGCGAACCAAGCAGAGCAACCCGGGGCCGCACCTTGCCGCTCCGGGTTGTTTTGCTTCGTCAATATGACGAAAGATGGCTCAATCCAATGTCATGGCGTGCCGGGACTGCCTCACACTTTTCAAATGTACTGTGCAGATGCAAAAAACGGCGCTTTTGCCGTCATCCAGTGCCTTGCCAGTCGGCCCCTGTTGGCGTACCGGGGCCGCATCAGCCACTAGGCCGGTCAACGATACCTGTCATGGTGGCTTCCACCCACTCCATGACGTAGGGATCACGATGAGCCTATACCTAGATTACCTCGCCGAAATCGAAAGCAGGAAAAATCAGGGGCTCGCGCCCAAGCCGATCGACGACGGCGCGCTCATCGCGGAAATCATCGCCCTCATCGAGGATACCGGCAGCGAACACCGCGCCGACGCTCTCAAGTTCTTCATCTACAACACCCTGCCCGGTACCACCAGCGCAGCGGGCGTGAAGGCGGCGTTCCTCAAGAAGATCATCCTTGGCGAAGCGACCGTCGCGGAAATCACCCCGGCCTTCGCGCTCGAACTGCTCTCGCACATGAAGGGCGGTCCCTCGGTCGAAGTGCTGCTCGACATCGCGCTCGGCGATGACGCGGCGATCGCTGCCGAAGCGGGCGAAGTGCTCAAGACCCAGGTGTTCCTCTACGACGCCGACATGGCCCGCCTCGCCGATGCCCACAAGGCCGGCAACGCCGTCGCCACGGGCGTGCTGGAGAGCTACGCCAAGGCCGAATTCTTCACCAAGCTGCCCGAAGTCGAGGACGAGATCGAAGTCGTCACCTTCATCGCCGGTGAAGGCGACATCTCGACCGACCTGCTCTCGCCGGGCAATCAGGCGCACTCGCGCTCGGACCGCGAACTGCACGGCCAGTGCATGATCACCCCCGCCGCGCAGCAGGCGATCGTGGCGCTCAAGGCCGCGAACCCCGGCAAGCGCGTGATGATGATCGCCGAGAAGGGCACGATGGGCGTCGGCTCCTCGCGCATGTCGGGCGTCAACAACGTGGCGCTGTGGACCGGCAAGCAGTCCAGCCCCTACGTTCCCTTCGTGAACTACGCGCCCGTCGTCGCGGGCACCAACGGCATCTCGCCGATCTTCGCGACCACCGTGGACGTGACCGGCGGCATCGGCATCAACCTCAAGAACTGGGTCAAGCAGATCGGCGAGGACGGCAAGCCGATCCTCAACAACGACGGCAACCCGGTGCTTGAAGAGAAGTTCTCGGTCGAGACCGGCACGATCCTCAAGATCGACGTCAGGAACAAGAAGCTGACCGACGAAGCCGGCAACGAACTGGTCGACGTCGCCGCCGCCTTCACCCCGCAGAAGATGGAATTCATGAAGG